>JAUMXY010000038.1 GCA_030528885.1 Bacteroidales bacterium
AGGTAAGAGTCTGACCGTACCATAGGTGAGACTCTCACCTGTTTTGATACACAAAAAGAGGCATTTTAGCGGGTGCTGAAAAACGCGACTTAGAATCTAAGAATAAAGGGATTCAACTTTCGCAAGCTCGCTTGCCCTGTAGACACAAAAAAGACCATGCCTTAATACACCGTACCCCTCGGGTCCGCCATGGTGGACCCGAGGGGTACGGTGTATCGGACCCGAGGGGTACGATTTGGGGGCGGCTATGATTTTCGTCGCATGATGATGTACAGGATGACGGGTGCGCCCAGCAGCGGTGTGACAGCATTGAGCGGCAGCACGGTGGTGGTGGGGAGGTTGCACAGCAGGTTGCACAAGAGCGCGAGGGCTGAGCCTGTGAGCAGGGTGGCGGGCAGCAGGGTGCGGTGGTTGCTGGTGCCCAGCAGCAGGGCTGCCACATGAGGGGTGGCAAGCCCGAGGAAGGTGACGGGTCCGCAGTAGGCGGTGACAACGGCGGTGAGCACGCCTGTGGCGAGCAGCAGCAGCTGACGTGTGACCTGTGTGTTGATGCCGAGGTTGATGGCGTAGCTCTCGCCGAGCTGTATGGCGTTGAGGGGCTTGATGAGGAGCAGGGCGAGACCGAGGCCGAGGAGGCACAGGATGACGAAGAGAGGGAGCTGCTGCAGGGAGACGCTGTTGAAGCTGCCCATGCCCCACAGCACAAAGCCCTGTATGCTCTCAGCTGAAGCGAGGAGGTTGAGCAGGGTGATGGCGGAGGAGGTGATGTAGCCTGTCATGATGCCCGTGATGAGCAGCAGGAGGCTGTTTTTGAGCAAGGAGGAGAAGAGGAGGAGGAGCGCCATGACAAGAAGACTTCCTGCCAGTGCGGCGGCTGCTATGGCGAGGTGTCCGCTCCAGGTGTGCATGCCAGCGGTGACGGTGCCGCCGAGGGCGAGCATGACGATGGCTACGCCGAGGTTGGCTCCTGAGGTGATGCCGAGGATGGAGGGACCTGCGAGGGGATTGTGGAAGGTGGTCTGAAGCAGGAGTCCGGCAGTGGCGAGGGAGGCTCCTGCAAGGGTGGCGGTGATGGCTGCCGGCAGGCGCGAGGCGGTGATGATGTAGG
Organism: Bacteroidales bacterium; assembly: GCA_030528885.1. Classification (GTDB taxonomy): domain Bacteria; phylum Bacteroidota; class Bacteroidia; order Bacteroidales; family Bacteroidaceae; genus Minthosoma. Next base: position 1,109 of record JAUMXY010000038.1, read on the forward strand.
AGGTGCTGCTGCCATCGGGATGCAGGAGCACCTGGAGCACATCGGCTGCAGGTATGTGTACGGAGCCCAAGAGGAGATTGAGCAGGAAGAGGATGGGAATGAGGATGATGATGAGAAGAATGCGTGGGTTCATTTCAGTTTCTGATAATAGTGCATGGGGTGTTGGGGTCGCAGCTGAGGATGGCATATCTGGATGATGTCGGACAGATGGCGGTCGGGATGGAAGGGTGAGGACTCGAAGAAGTCGGAGGTGGCGGTGTTGCACACCCAGACATTGCCTGTCTGGTAGGCCTTGAAGCGTGTGTAGATGTCGGCCTCCTGTGCCAGTTGCGCCAGTGTGGGGGCTGTGGGGGCATGGCAGATGAAGAGCCAGTGGTCGGCTTGGTGCGCCTGTGTATAGACTTGTTCGGCAGAAAGGGCTACGGAGCCGCTCTGGGAGTGGGAGAAGGGGATGGCGGCGCCAGCATCGGCATAGAGTCGCGCTGCGGTGCTCTCGGTGCCTGGCTGATACCAGATGTTGCCATAGAGGCGGTCGGTGAAGATGAGGGGCTTTCGCTGTGTGTGGGCAGCCAATGCCTTGAGGCTGTCGTAGCGTTGCTCGACGGCATGGAACAGCGTGCAGGAAGCCTCCTCTGCACCGACCAGCAGCCCGTAGAACTTCATCCATTCGGCGCGCCCCAAAGCTGTGCTCTCCATGTATTCGGCTCCCTGTATGATGGGGATGCCTAAGGCGGCGAGCTTGTCGTGGGCGGTATTGTTTTCAAAGGGAGATATAATCATGGCATCGGGACTGAGCTGGATGATGCGCTCCTGATTGGGCGAGGAGCCGCTGCCGCAATCGACGACGGGGTGTGTGAGGCAGTTGATGTACTGGCTCTCGCACACGCCTCCGATGCTGGACTCCTTGCCCAGTTCGCAGATGATGCCGCAATGCACCGCGGTAAAGACCAGTGCGTTGCGGAGGGGTATGCGCACCACCTGGGCATAGGGGTCGGAACGCAGAGCGGCATCGAGCTGCTCGGGGTGCTCGCTCAGGAGGTAGGTGGCCAGCAGGGCTGTCGTGTCCCATGGATTGCGAAGGGTGACCCTGGTGAAGCCGTCGTAGCGCACCATGGTGATGTTGCGCGCATGGGTCAGGCGGATGGTGTCGCCTTCGGGCAGAGCGGCCGCCGTGCTGCCTCCTGCACAGCTATGCAGGAGGGCAGCAGCGATGCCGCACTGGCCTATGAGTGTGTGTAGCTTCATTCTTGTGGTGCTGTCTGGGTGACTGTGTTGAAGAGGAAGACTGAGGGGGCTACGCCTGCATCGTACTTTTTCAGCAAAGTGCCGTCGCTGCCATAAGCCACGATGTAGCCAGGACCTGCATAGTCGATTCCACCCATGGCGCCCTGGTTGTTGGAAGAGATATAGACCTGACCGCTATGAGGGTCGGCAGCAATGCCGCAGGGGCTGAACACTTCGTCACCCTGTATGAAGGTAGCATCTTCGCCCTTGACGAGGTCGTAAACGCCATAGCGAGTGATGGCATTCCAGTTCTCGTCGTAGGTCATGGAGATGTAATATATCTTCTGATTGGCGTATGACATGTAAGTGCCTTGGCACAGAGGAGTGACTTGGTCATCGGCATCGAGCTTCTGGATGGAGGGGGCTATATCAGCGTAGTTGCCAGTGCTCTGCACATAGATGTCGGTGCCGTCGGTAGCGATGCGAACGGGGTTGTCGGTCACGGTGATGTCTTTCACCTTAGCAAGGGTGGATGCCTGTAGCTTCACCACATTCTTGTTATAGGTGTAATCGTTGTTCCAAGCGTTGCAGACGTAAAGGTATTGGCCTCGCACAGCGATGCCTTCGAGGTTGGCGCCTATCTTTTCCGAAGTAGCAACGACTTCCTGCCGGACGGTGTCCACGCTGCTGACGGTGCCTGTGTAGGACGTGACGAAGACACGACCCTGTGTGGCTGCCAGCTTGCGCGGCTGGGTCATGGCGATGAAGCCCAATGACTCCAACGTGCTGGCATTGAGCACTTCCACGCGGTTTTCGTCAGTGACGGCAATGTACATCTTGGAGCCATAGATGAGCATGTCATTGGGGGTTCCGCCCAGCGAACGGCCATTCTTGGCAGCAAAAACGCCATTGCTCAGAGTCTGGCTGCTATAGTCGAGATAGGACAGAGAGCCGCTGATGCCAGAGAAATAGGCACCTTCGTTCAATACAAACATACCTTCCGTGACAGTGACAGGGCTGGTAACAAATGGAGGTTCGTCGTCATCGCTGCAAGCGGTGAAGAGGGCTGCTCCCAGCATGAGAAGCAAGCCGAAGTTGAAATTCTTTTTCATCTTGTTATTTACATTATTGTTATTACTATTGATTAGGGCGGGTCCTCCCTGGATCATTAAAATTCGGTGCTGACAGACAGCCTCCAAGACCGCCCGGGCATGGGATAGTTGCGGACGATGTCGTACTGCAAATTGGCTGCATTGAGCATGGAGGCTTTGAGCGTGAAAGGGTGCTGCCACAGACGGATGTCGCGATGAGCGGAGAAACTCAGCTCTACAAACCCGTCGAGCTGCGTGCCCTGCGTATGTTCGTTGGTGGCCCAGCGGCTGCTCATGCCGCTGGCTGTGGCGGAGAGGTTGAGCCACGGATTGGTCCAGTAAAGAGTCAGGCTGCCCGAATGCTTGGGCGTGTAGGCCAGCTGGTAGCCGTAGTACTTGCCCTGGAAGCTCTGGTTCTGGGCACGCTGAAAGCTGTAGTTGCCCGTGAGTCCGAGCGCCTGATGAGCAGAAAGGGGAAGGCTCAGAGCTGCTGTAGCGTCAAAGCCATAGATCTTGACTTTGCCGACATTGACGGTATGCCATACAAACATATTGAAGGGGATGGCTACAATCTTGTCGGTGACAGTGTTGAGATAGGCATCTGCTGTCACTGACACCAGCAAGGGCCAGTGGTGATTGCTCTGCCAAGCAAGTCCCACATTCCACTGCGAAGCCTGTTCGGGCAGCAGCATGGGGTTGCCTAAATGGTAGTAGTACAGTTCGTTGAATGTAGGCATGCGGAAGATGTGCTTCCACGATGCACGGACATAGAACTGCTGGCGCTCGAAGGGTTGGAAGGACAGGCTGGCGCTGGGGGCGATGTTGGTCTCGTCAGGCTCTGTGCCGCTAACGGTCTGATTGGGATTCATAGAAGAACCTGCCACAGGCTTTGCCTTGTTGTCATTGAGATAAACGGAATGGAGCGCTCGCGCCAAAAAGGTGAGGTGCCCAAGGCTGGCCTTTGCGCCAAGTGTGTGAAGAAAAGCGTGCCTGTAGGGACGGGAGGCTTGAGTGAGCGAAGAGTTCAGGTTGTTCATCTGATAGTCCGCCGCATAGTTAAGGGAAAGCCAATCGAGAGGGGTGTAGAGCAGGGACGCGGAAGCGTATGCCTCGCGCTGCCAATACTGACCACTTCCGACAGCATCGCCCGACACCCCATTGCGATAATGGGACGTGGCCCAATTGAACTTGCCGTTGACCATCAAAGTCAGATAGTCGGAGCAGTAGCTGAGCCACCTCGCCTGCACAAAGGCGTTGCGCTCATGCAAGGTTTCATGCGGCTCATTGGTGTAGTAATGCACCATGCCCGGCAACTGTCGGTCATTGTCATAATAGTAGAGCTTGGCTGTCAACCGATTGCGCGGATTGGGCTTGAAGAGCAGGTTGGCTTCTCCGTGCCATTGGTTCATGCGGCTATTGGTGCGCCGCTCTTCAGTCTTCTGCTGCACATTGGTCAGCGTGAAGGGATAGTCATTTTCAGCATAAATATAATCTATAGTGGCAGTCACAGCCAGACGCTGCCGCCACGATGTGCCAACTTGAAACATCGGATTGGTGTAGCCCCACGAACCCAGCGTGAGGGCTGCCCTGCCATGAACCGAAGTCGTGAGGTCGGTGTCTGTCTGTGTGGTGATGGCGAGCTGGGCAGCAGAGGACACGGTGCGGGCAGGCAGGAAAAGTTCGTCATTGCCAGCCATGGACAGGCGGATGTCGCTCATGCCATTGAGGGTGTAGCGCTGCAAGTCTATCTGCCCTGTTTGGCAGTCGCTCAGCGCAATGCCATCATAGCTCACGCCAGTGTTCTGTGCTCCGAGGCCACGGGCTGACACCGTCTTCATGCCGCCAGCACCGCCATAGTCGCGCAAGACAATGCCTGGCAACCGATGAATCGCATCACTTATATCTGTGACACCTAAGCGGTTAAAACTTTCGCGAGCAAGAGAATACTGCGGCGAGGCGCTCTTCAGTTCGCGAACACGATGGCTGCTGGTCACGCTGACATTGGGCAGCGTGTCGCTGGATTGGACGAGAAGCGGCTGCTGCGCCCAAGAGGTGGTGATGAAGCAGGCACACAGATACAGCATTCCGTATATCCTGCTGATGGGAATAAATTTTGTTGACATGTTATCAAATGACTCTTTCCTCGAGAGTGTTAGATGATGAGGTCATGGCAGGTCTTCGGACTTGTCCTCTCCACCGCAAAACCTTCCCAAGCTCTTCCGACTCCTCCGAAGGGAATCTGTGTGATGCTCAGTGGCAACAATGCAGTTTCGATGTCATGGACTTACCGCAGCGGGACTGTCGGGGATTTTCACCTCGTTCCCTTTTCATCGTCGGGATGACGAACCATAACGCTTGCAAAGTTACGTAAATCAAACTGACTCGCAAGGGGATAATCTATTTTCATTTCCTTTTCCCCTTCCGTCGTCCCCAAAGCGGAAGTTTTGCTAATTAAAGATTACAAAAGTATGAGAAATGAATAAAAATACGTAACTTTGCAGGCATAATGGACGTAAGGGTAATAGGCAAGCAACCAGTAATCAGGCCTTGTGTGGCAACGATAGGTTCTTTCGATGGAGTGCATCAAGGACACCTGCATGTCATCGGGCAAGTTATCAGTCAGGCTCAGAAACAAGGGCTTGACGCGATGATTGTCACCTTTAGCAATCACCCCAGACAGGTGCTGCGCCCTCAGTTCGCCACGCAACTGCTGACCACTCAGGAAGAGAAAGAGATGCTGCTGCTGGAAACGGGGGTGGACAGGGTGACAATGATGGAGTTTACCACGAAGCTGTCGCAAATGACAGCCCGAGAGTTCATGCACAACATCCTTAAAGAACTGCAAGTCAAGACGCTGCTCATCGGGTACGACAACCGCTTTGGTCACGACGGCAAGGGTTACGCCGACTATGTGGAGTATGGCAAAGAATGTGGAATAGAGGTTGTTGAATGTGAAGAATGGGGGGAAGCTCACTCCTCAACCATGGTGCGAGAAGCTCTCCGTGCGGGACAAGTGGAAAAGGCCAACAGCATACTGGGATACAACTACAGCCTGCTTGGCACAGTAACGTCAGGGTTTCAGAACGGACGGAAAATAGGCTACCCTACCGCCAACCTGCAAATCGATGCCCAGAAGCTGATTCCCCAAAACGGCGCCTACATAGCAAAGACGAGCCTGGGATACGGCATGCTGAACATTGGCACACGCCCAACGCTGCACAATGGGGTGCAGCGCAGCATAGAGGTCCACATCTTCGACTTTGACGGCGACCTGTACGGGAAGAGCCTGAAGATAGAACTGCTGCAACACCTGCGCGGAGAACAGAAGTTTGCCTCGATGGAGGCCTTGCGCCACCAATTGGAAGAAGATGAACAGGCATGCCGCCGCTACATCCTGGAACATAAAGACATTCATTAAATAAGGTATTCAGAAAGCCATGATAGAGATTTTAGACACGCTGGTCTCGCTCGACTTGTTCAAAGTGCATTTCTGCTGCGACCTCGCCAAATGCCATGGCGCTTGCTGCATCGAAGGAGATGCTGGAGCACCTGTCAGCATAGAGGAAGTGGAACAGCTGGAAGATGCGGTGGAGGTTGTTTGGGATGACTTGCAGCCAGAAGCACAGCAGCAGATTGATGCCGAAGGTGTCGTTTACCCAGACCGAGACGGAGAACTAGTTACACAAATCATCAATGGAAAAGACTGCGTATTTGTGAAGCACGACATGTTTTCGGAAGGTAAGGAAGGCCCTCAAACGCCATGCGCCTTCTGCGCCATCGAAGCAGCCTACCGCAACGGAAAGTTTCACTGGAAAAAGCCTATCTCATGCGCCCTCTATCCAGTACGCCTGTCTAAGGTTGGCGACATGACAGCTGTCAACGTGCACAAGTGGGACATCTGCCAGCCCGCCCGCAAACTGGGAGAGAAGCTTCAGCTGCCTGTCTACCAGTTCCTGAAAGAGCCACTGATAAGCAGATTCGGGCAAGCATGGTGGGACGAGTGCGACATCGCAGCTAAAGAACTGAAGAAAGCAGGATATTTAGACTAAAGTCTTGTACAACAGATACAATACACCTGAAAAGAGCCTTTTTATCGAAAAAAAAAACCGAAAAACGTTTTTTTAGAAAAAAATATTATAAATTTGCAAATTAACCAATACTTGTGCTTGTCACAAGCGGCTCCTGCACCACACGATGCCGCACGTGACAATACGATAAAAAGACTATGATAACAATCCAAAACAACGACGGAGACAGACGAGTGTTGCTGCTGGACAGTCCTTTCGCCCTTGACGAAAGCCCAGACTTCCCGGAGTACCTCTTTGATGTAGTGTTCATTGTCAACGATTCCATAGAAGAGACAAAGACCATCCTGAACAGCATCAACCCTGTCACCTCTTCCAAATGCTGCTATAAGCCGCTGTTTGTGTCCAGATCCCTCCAAGGGAAGATGGGCAATTACGACGAAATCATTGACGGGTATGCTGACGACTGGAACAGCATGGACGTCATGACACGGATTGAAACCATTATAGCATACAATAGCCAAATCGGACTGAATGCGCAAGAGGATCCCATCCTCTCTTCCAACCAGTTCTTCATCAGACTGACACGCTACCTCATCTCAAGAAAAAAGACCATACTTGAGCCCAAGCTGGACGTGTCAGCATCGACAGGATACGTCATTCCCGTGTTCGACCTCTTCTACCGATTAGGACAATATGAACTGAGCGAGTACTTCGTCTTCATGCAGTCCATGACAGAGAAAGGCCTGTTCCGCAGCACCAAGTTCGTCAACAAAGTCTATCTTTGCCCATCGTGCCTGCACTCACACATACTCTATATACAGACCTGCCCCAAATGCCGGCAGTCGTCCATTCAGACAGAGGAGGTGATACACCACTTCCGATGCGCCAACGTGAGTCCAGAGCACACTTACAATTTCGGCGGACAGCTGAGGTGCCCCAAGTGCCACAAAATCTTGCAGCACATCGGCATGGACTATGACAGACCGGCCATCATACACACCTGCAACACCTGCGGCAACACCTTCATCGAGCCCAAGAAGAAAACGCTCTGCACAAGCTGCCAGAAGATGCACGATGCAGACGAACTGATACCGCAAGATTTCAACATCTATGAAATCACAGCCGAAGGAAAGCAAGCCATCATCTCGCCCAGCATCGGATTTACGGTCTACACCGAATTCTATGACAACTACATCGAATACAACCGATTCGTCAACCGCATCCGCTTGCTGGCAGAACAGAAGTTCAGCGGAAACATCCGCGGCGACCTGCTCGTCGGCAAGATATGGATACTCAACGCCGAGGGAGAGACCATGCCCATCAGGCCCGAAGGCATCGAACTGGCCTGCCTGTACTTCCCCAACAACAAGGTATCAGCTGCCAACAACATCACATACGTTGGCTCCATCATACACAACTACACAGGCGACACAGAAGAAGGCATCATCAACTTCCAGGTCATGCTGTCCGAGACCATACGCGCTGCAGCAGCCATCCTCAAGCCTGGCGAGAAGGTGTGCCACACCTATATGAAGCTGCAAGGCAATCAGTCAACCATCGACGACTTCATCAAGGACATGGACTACATCTCCATCAATCCCGACGACAGCATCGAGTACGACCCCAAGACTGCGAAGCAAGAGCCTCAGCCGGTAGAATAAATATACACCCATCTATATTCAAACAGCAAATAAAACAATCAAAATAAGAAAATTATGAATAACCTCATCACACCAGGCATTGATGTTGACAGCCTATCAGTTCTTGTGGTAGACGACGTTCCATTGAACATCCTCCTCATTAAGAAAATGCTGTCTCAGTACACCTTCGAGATTCGTACAGCCAACGGAGGCCAGGCCGCTCTTGATGCTATCGCACAGAGGAAGCCCGACCTGCTGCTGCTCGACCTCATGATGCCAGGCATTGATGGATTTGAAGTAATCAGACGCCTGCGTTCATCAGACGACACCAAGGACCTGCCCATCATCATCCTGTCTGCCCTCAACTCAGAACAGGACATCTCTAAAGGATTCCAGCTTGGCGCCAACGACTTCATCAACAAGCCTATCATCATGGAGAAACTCATCAACAGCGTTACAACGCAAATCAACCTGCAAGAAGCTAAAAGAAAACTGCAAGGATAAATAAAGGCGTGGGAATTTTCCACGCCTTTATTTATTTCCCTGATATTCAAATTTGGGTCCAACAACAATCTCCTCCTCTTATTGTACTCCCCATACCCCTTTTTCACCCCCTTCTCCTATCCCAGCAGTTCCTTGCGGATTTTGCTGACGGTGACGGGGGTGACATTGAGATAGGAGGCGATTTCCTGTAAGGGAAGTTGTTGTACGATGTTGGGACAACGTTGCAGGAGTTGTTTGTAGCGGGTAGAGGCATCGGTGCGATAGAAATCGAGAAGACGGATATAGACCTGCCTGAACAGTCCTTCACCAATTTCTTTTCCAATGTTCAGAAGATCAGGTTTTTCCTTAAACATTGTCTGGATGCTTGCACCTTTTATTACGGAGAGGGTGCAGTCCTTTCCTGCCACGATGTCCACATCCGACGGGTCGCCATATAGGCAGTTGGGATAGTCTGCTACCAGTTCACCCTCGAACACAAATCCAACTTTATACGCTTTCCCGTCCACATGATTGTGTACCACATACATTAGGTAGCCACTTTTCACATATCCAATCCACTGGGAAGGCTCTCCAATTCGTTCCAATCGTTCACCTTTCTTCATGTGTCGCACTCTTCCCTTGTTCTTGCATTCATCAATTATAAACTGCAGGTCAATCCCCTTCTTGTAGATATTGAAAGATTCCATCTTTTATTCCCTTTTTTATCATACAAAGATAGCAACTCTTTCCCAATCCCACGGAAATTTAACTCTTTTTAAGAACTTTTCTCAAAGTAGTTTGAGAAATGACGGGATGCCCTCATTTTGTTGTGTTTTTCTTTGGTCGGGTTTTGGATTTTTCTATAACTTTGTAGGCACAAAACCTAAATTTCCACTCTTAATAACCAATATGAGAAAGATTTTGACAATGCTGTTTGCCCTCGTCATGTTGAGTTCATGCAACAATATGGGCAACAAACCAAGTAACGATGTGGCTTCTCTCTTTGAGAAGTATAAACACATGGAAGGTGTCATGTATGCAGACCAAACGGCACCAAAGGATTCCACGTTGGCAGAGGCGCCAAAGGATTGGGACGCTTCGACAATCGAGGCTCTGAGGGGAATTAAGATCGAGATTATGCAGTTTGATGAGGTTGATGACAAAGTCATTGGCGAGGTGAACAAGGACATCGCGTCGCTGAAAGGCTATAAGAAAGTTGACCCTTCAACTTTCTTCAAAGAAGTGCCCCCATCCATGAAGGAGATGTTTGAAGAGATGAGCGGTTATGCCAAAACAGAGAATGGCGCAACAGTGGACAGGCTTGTCGTCATTGATGGCTGTGCCTTGACACTCCTGCATATAGAAGGGAAAATAGAAGACAAAGACTTGCGCCTTGTCATGAATATAATGTAAAAGAATGAGAAAGATTTTGACATTGTTGTTTGTCCTCGTCGCATTAGCGGGGCAGGCGAAAGAGAAGACAATTGTGTGGGAAGAGTTGGCGGTAGGCTATTCTCCCAATCCTCAGTTTATGATAACAAAGGTGGAATTCTCGAAAGAGAAGACTACGCTGTATGCCGTATATCAGAATCCACCAGATGGGTGGTTTCGGATTTCCAAGGAGAGTTATCTGCAATCGGATGGGAAGACGTATGCCATTGTCGGGAGTGACAGCATCGCGCTGGATGAGGAGTGCTACACCAACGAGGATACTTGGACCAGAGAGTTTGTCCTTTATTTCAAGCCCCTGCCGCTTGACACGAAGGAGTTTGACTTTCTGGAAGGAACGACATTGAATGATTTCAAGGTGTTCAACATCCATGAGGAGAGTTACACGATGCCCGTCACTCCTGTGCCAGATGAATACAAAGCCGACTATGCGGAGGAGGATGTGCTGGCGGAAATGAAATACAGCGATGAACCAGCCACCATCCATTTCAAGGCGATGAACTACCGAAAGGGAATGAACACGGAGGTGCAGGTTCAGTATGTGGATTTGAAGAATCCAGCAGCCCCTGTGGATGTAAAAGTGCGGCTGGATGATAACGGGGAGGCTACGCTCCATCTACCTATCTGTTTTCCACAACCAGTGTACCCTTCCCTTTTTAACATCCCGTGGGCTTCTACCTGTGGTCTTTATCTTGCTCCAGGCAAAGAAGTGACAGTATTGATTGACATGTTGCACGATGATTCAGAAGCCAACAGCAAATTTGTGGGCTTCAAGGGATATTTCGCCAAGTTCGACAAAGAGTGGTATGCTCTGCGTGTGGAAGTGGAGGAGGAACAAGAGAAAGAAAAAGATAAATTTCCCAAATGGAAGGAAATCCATGACGTGTCAACGTTGATGGATGCTTTTGACACAGAGTTGGCCTATAATGTAGATATATTAAAAAGATTTTCTTGTAGCAAGACTTTGATGGACTACATGGTGAGTCTGTGGCATATCCCCCCTGTTTTCCTCAAGAATTTTGTTCCAGACTCGTTACTAAGCAGCAAGGAATTTACAGATTACATACTTCAACATTTCACCAAGGATCTATACTCTCCGACGGCTACGTTTAGTTATGGGTTTGTTCGTGGAAGCAAATATTATGTGATGCTTGATGCACGTGGCATCAATGCCGACCTTGCCCGCTATTGCTACTATCTGCCGCAGGTGCTTGATGGGAAAGATGTGCCCAAACCGCTCATCGAGGACAAGAATCTGTCGGACTTGTACGATAAATACGTGGAGGAATACAAGCGGAGTGTTGCATCCAATAAGGAGAAGGTTACAGGCAATGAGCATATTCATTATCTGGACATGAAGGAAGTTGCACCCGATAAAGTCTTGTCAACCATCCTTGACCGCTACAAGGGCAAGACGGTGCTCATCGACATCTGGGCAACATGGTGCGGTCCATGCAGGGTCGCCATTGACCAGATGAAGCCGATGAAGCAGGAACTGGAGGGCAAGGACATCGTGTATATCTACATGACCTCATCCACCTCTGAGTTCGACACATGGAAAGAACTTATCCCTGATATACACGGGGAGCACTACTACCTGACGGAAGAACAGTTGAATCATATTCTTCAGCAATATGGAGAACAGGCATACCCCACCTACGCCATCTATAACCGCAAGGGAGAGAGGACGTATCTGACTACGGGCTTCCCTGGTGTAGAGGCCATGAAGAAAGAATTGGAAAAGGCAACGAAATAAAAGAATGAGAAAGTTTTGACAATGTTGTTTGCCCTTGTGAGCGTGGTGGCGATGGGGCAGGAGGTGAAAGTGGACACGGTGGCTGCTGATTCGTTGACTGCTGATACCGTCAAGGCTGACACGTATGTGGAGCAGGAAGGGATGACAGTGTATGCGGAGATCAAGGACCACTTTACGCATGACCCCGTGAAGATGAGGTGTGTGACGCTGCTGATGGCTGCAGACTGTGCGTTCGTGGATACTGTGCCTACGTATTATGAGAATGAGGAGGACAATAAGAGTTCACATCTTTATAAGGACTTCAAGGAGGCGGGCAAGTATCTCTTCAAGTTGGAGGCAGATGGCTACCAGACGATGTTTGTGCCGTTTGAACTGAAAAAGATATATAAACGTGAGACGCTTCGTGAACTGAAAACCGTCTATCTGAAGCCTGTGCCGAAGAAAAATGAGATGATGCTGGACGAGGTGGTGGTGAAGGCGACAAAGTTGAAGTTCTACATGGACGGTGACACATTGGTGTATGATGCCGACGCATTCAATCTGGCAGAGGGTTCGATGCTGGGTGAACTGATGAAGAAACTGCCAGGGGTGGAAGTGGAACAGGGTGGCGTCGCGCCCCCTTTTCCCCTCCAGTACCTCCGAAGAGGTACTCGAGTACCGCCTAGGAGGTATTGCAGTACCTCTTCGGAGGTACTGGACATGCAGCGAGCCATGAAAAATGGGGACAGAGGGCACGCCTCATTGACAGAAAAAGGGGAATGTTTAAACAAAGAAGTGCCCCCAATACTTTTCATCTGAGTCTTGGGGGCACTTCCTGTTCACGAGGTTGCCTACGGCTACTGGATGCAATCCAAGATTTGGTCTGCATCGACCAGCATCTGTTCACCCGTAGTCATATTCTTAATGTTCACCTTACCTTCCGCCATCTCGCTTTCGCCTACAAGGGCAACAAAAGGTATCTGCTTGGCGTTGGCATAGCTCATCTGCTTTTTCATCTTGACTGCATCGGGGTATATCTCGGCAGCGATGCCGGCAGCGCGTACCTTTGCCAGCAACGGCAAACAGTAATCGGCTTCAGCGGAGCCGAAATTGACAAAAAGCAGCTGGGTTGCGCTGACCGCTCCCTTCGGATAGAGGTCTAACTGATTCAGGACATCGAAAATACGGTCTGCGCCGAAGGAGATGCCCACGCCGCTCAATCCCGGCAGGCCGAAGATGCCTGTCAGATTATCATAGCGGCCACCGCCTGTGATGGAGCCTATCTGTACGTCCAGCGCCTTCACCTCGAAGATGGCGCCTGTATAGTAGTTCAAGCCGCGAGCCAGGGTCAGGTCAAGCTCAATGGCATTGTTCAGCATTGACTCGCCTGCAAGCGCACCCAGCTTGGAGAGGATGAACTCCGTTTCCTCCACACCTTTCATGCCTATCTCTGAGTCGCAAAGCACTTCCTTCATCGTTTGCAGCTTCTCGGCATTGGAACCGCTCAGCTTGATGATTGGCTGCAGTTTCTCTATCGCCTCGGCTGGGATGCCTCCCTCTGCCAGCTCGGCATTCACGGCATCCAGTCCAATCTTGTCCAGCTTGTCTATGGCTACGGTGATGTCAACTATCTTGTCGGCCTGCCCTATCATCTCGGCAATGCCTGTCAATATTTTTCTGTTGTTAATCTTGATGCACACGCGGACTCCGAATCGCGTGAATACGGTGTCCACAATCTGCATCAGCTCGACCTCGTTCAGCAACGACTCGCTGCCCACCACATCGGCATCGCACTGATAGAACTCGCGGTAGCGGCCCTTCTGCGGACGGTCGGCGCGCCATACGGGCTGAATCTGGTATCTCTTGAAGGGCAGAGCCAGTTCCTCGCGGTGCTGCACAACGTAGCGTGCAAATGGTACGGTCAGGTCATAGCGCAGTCCTTTTTCACAGAACTTGGCTGCCAGCTTCAGCGTGCTCGTGCTTGCCACCTCGTCGGCAGTCATGCCATGCATGAAATCGCCCGAATTGAGAATCTTGAAGAGCAACTTGTCTCCCTCCTCTCCATACTTGCCCATCAGGGTGGAAAGGTTCTCCATCGCCGGAGTTTCTATCTGCTGAAAGCCATACAGAGCATACACCTCTCTGATGGTGTTGAATATGTAGTTGCGCTTCGCCATCTCCACTGGCGAAAAGTCGCGTGTTCCCTTTGGAATACCTGGTTTCTGTGCCATGAATATCTCTATTAAAACTTTTAAACTCTAAACTTAAAACATCTGTGCCACTCGCTTGATGCCCTCGACCAGCGCATCCACTTCCTGACGGGTGTTGTACAGGCCAAAAGAAGCTCTTACGGTTCCTTCTATGCCCAGACGGTGCATCAGCGGCTCGGCGCAATGGTGACCAGTCCGCACCGCTATGCCTAAGCGGTCGAGCAGCGTGCCCATGTCGAGATGATGGATGTCCCTCACCAGAAAGCTGATGACGGCATCGTGGTGCTCGGCCGGTCCGAAAATGCGCATGCCCTCCACCTCGTCCTGCATCCTCTCCATGGCATAGCGAGTCAGGTCCTGCTCATGTCTGAAGACATTGTCCATGCCCAGACCGGTCAAGTAATCAATAGCCTTTGCCAAAGCATGGGAAGCGATGTAGTCGGGGGTTCCTGCCTCGAACTTATAGGGCAGTTCGTTGTATGTCGTCAAGTCGAAACTGACATTCTTAATCATCTCGCCGCCCCCTTGGTAGGGAGGCAGCCTGTCAAGCCACTCTTCCTTGCCATACAGCACGCCTATTCCTGTAGGGCCATACAGCTTATGCCCTGAAAAGGCGAAAAAGTCGCAGTCCAAATCCTGCATGTCCACTGCAAAGTGAGGGGTTGACTGCGCTCCATCTATCAGCACCGGCACCCCATGGGCATGAGCGACCCTTATCAGCTCTTTCACAGGATTCACCGTGCCAAGCACATTGCTGACATGCGTACAGCACACAAGCCTCGTCTTCGCGTTCAGCAGCTTCACATACTCGTCCAACTGCAATTCTCCCTCGTCGGTCATCGGAATCACCTTCAGCACAGCGCCTTTTCTCGCACACATCATCTGCCAAGGCACGATGTTGCTGTGGTGCTCCATAGCGCTCACCACAATCTCATCTCCCTCTTTCACCATCAGTTCGCCAAACGAGAATGCCAGCAGGTTGATGCTCTCGGTCGTACCACGGGTGAAGACGATTTCATTCACGCTTCTCGCATTGATGAACCTGCGCACCGTTTCACGGCTCGCCTCGTGCAAGTCCGTTGCCTGCTGCGACAGGAAGTGCACGCCGCGATGGACATTGGCATTCACATTGTAATACTCGTCCACCATCGCCTCTACCACACAGCGGGGCTTCTGCGTCGTAGCTCCGTTGTCAAGGTACACCAGCGGCTTTCCATATATCTGCCGAGCAAGAATGGGGAAATCTTCCCTCACGCTATTCACATCGTACATCATCAGCATTGCAGTAATAACATCAGGGACACACAAGCAGCGCTCATGTCCCCGACGAACAATTAACAATGCAAAGTAACGACTTTTTCGCGACACTGCAAAGACAGCCCTGCAAAAACCGCTGTTTTATGCAGCTGAAACACATCCGCCTCACACATATTTCACTTTCATGCCATCATTTCGAGGGAAGCTGCACATCCAGCCCTTTCACCTCGCACAGCGACAAGCGCGACGAAGCAAATCAAGAAAAGAAGAGAGGGCTGCATCGGTTGGACGCAGCCCTCTCTTTATACATTAATAATATAATAGATTCTTACTCGTACTCCTGCCAGCTCTTAATCTGGATATCCTCCAATCCCTTCTCGCAGAATGCCTCGATAAAGGCTGAAGCAAGGCGGGCATTGGTGATAAGCGGAATGTTGTGGTCAATTGCGCCACGGCGAATCACGTAACCATTGGTCAGCTCGCGCTTCGTGTGGTTCTTCGGGAGGTTGATGATGAGGTCGAACTTGTGGTCGGCTATCATCTGCATCACATTCTCCTTGTCGCCATTCTCCTCGTCCGGCCAGGTGACAGCGGTTGTCTGCACGCCGTTCTCGTTGAGGAATTTGGCTGTTCCTTCTGTTCCGTAGATGGTGTAGCCGTTCTGAACGAGCGCACGCGCAGCGTCAAGCATAGCCACTTTCTCCTTGGTGCTTCCTGAAGAAATCATGATGCCCTTTTCCTTGGAAGGAATCTTGTATCCTGTTGCAATCAGCGAGTTGAGCAACGCCTCTTCGTATGTATCGCCCATACAGCCAACCTCACCGGTAGAGCTCATGTCCACGCCAAGCACAGGGTCGGCATTCTGCAAGCGGGCAAACGAGAACTGGCTCGCCTTCACACCCATATGGTCGATGTCGAACTCGCCCTTGTTTGGCTTTGAATATGGAGCATCGAGCATGATGCGTGTGGCTGTCTCGATGAAGTTGCGCTTGAGCACTTTGCTGACGAATGGGAATGAACGAGAAGCACGGAGATTACACTCGATAACCTTCACGTCACGACCCTTTGCCAAGAACTGTATGTTGAATGGTCCTGAGATGTTCAGCTCCTTAGCGATGGCACGGCTAATCTTCTTGATTTGGCGAGCTGTAGCGAAGCTGATTTGCTGAGCAGGGAACACCATGGTTGCGTCACCTGAATGCACACCGGCAAACTCCACATGCTCTGAGATAGCATACTCTACCACCTCACCGTTCTGCGCCACAGCATCGAACTCAATCTCGTTCGTCTCTGTCATGAACTGAGAAATCACCACAGGATACTCCTTGCTCACCTCGCTTGCCATCTGCAAGAAGCGCTCAAGCTCCTCGTTGTCATAGCAAACATTCATCGCTGCGCCAGACAACACATAGGAAGGACGCACAAGCACAGGGAAGCCCACGCGGTCAACAAACGCCTTCACGTCGTCCATGCTGGTCAGCGCGCTCCACTGTGGCTGGTCAATGCCCAGCTGGTCAAGCATTGCAGAGAACTTGTTGCGGTTTTCTGCACGGTCAATGCTGACTGGCGATGTTCCAAGGATTGGCACACTCTGGCGATAAAGCTTCATCGCAAGGTTGTTAGGAATCTGACCGCCCACAGACACAATGACACCGCGTGGATTCTCCAAGTCGATGACATCAAGCACACGCTCAAATGAAAGTTCATCGAAATAGAGGCGGTCGCACATATCGTAGTCTGTTGACACCGTCTCAGGATTATAGTTAATCATGATGCTCTTATAGCCCAGCTTGCGAGCTGTTGTGATGGCATTGACAGAACACCAGTCAAACTCTACAGACGAACCGATGCGGTAAGCGCCTGAGCCGAGCACCACAACGGACTTCTCATTATTATAATAGTTGACATCGTAGCCCTCAACGGAGTAAGTCATGTAGAGATAGTTCGTGAGGTCTGGATGCTCGCTTGCGACTGTAGGGATACGCTTGACAGCAGGGAGGATGCCCAGCTTCTTGCGGTAAGCACGAACAGCAAGGTTCTCCTTCTCCATGTTGACAGCAGCCTCCTTGAGAACGAAACGAGCAATCTGGAAGTCGGAGAATCCCAGCACCTTTGCCTGACGGAGCACGTCAGCAGGCACTTCTTCTATCGCGCTGTATGTTTCCAGCTTGTGCTTATAGTCAACGATGTTCTTCAGTCTCTCGATAAACCAAGGGTCTATCTTTGTCAGCTCATTGATGCGCTCGATAGTGTATCCCTCTTCCAAAGCCTGTGCGATGGCAAAGATACGCAGGTCTGTTGGGTTGGCAAGCTCTTCGTCCAGGTTGTCAAACTTCGTATGGTCGTTGCCCACAAAGCCATGCATTCCCTGTCCTATCATGCGGAGACCTTTCTGTATCAGCTCCTCGAATGAGCGGCCGATAGACATGATTTCGCCCACAGACTTCATGCTTGAGCCAATCTTGCGGCTTACACCAGCGAACTTCGTCAAGTCCCAACGCGGTATCTTGCAAATCAGATAGTCCAGTGATGGAGCAACGTATGCCGAGTTGGTCGTACCCATCTCGCCAATCTGGTCAAGCGTGTAGCCGAGCGCAATCTTGGCAGCCACAAAGGCCAGCGGATAACCCGTAGCCTTGGAAGCCAGCGCTGAAGAACGGCTGAGGCGAGCGTTAATTTCAATGATACGGTAATCGTTTGTCTCGGCATTGAATGCATACTGAATGTTGCACTCACCCACGATGTTGAGGTGGCGCACACACTTGACAGCGATGTCTTGCAGCATCTTCACCTGCTCTTCAGTAAGAGAGCAAGTTGGAGCCACAACGATTGACTCTCCTGTATGGATGCCAAGCGGGTCGAAGTTCTCCATTGATGCAACGGTGAAGCAGTGGTCGTTAGCGTCGCGAATTACCTCGAACTCTATCTCCTTCCATCCCTTCAGACTCTCCTCAACAAGCACTTGCGGAGCAAAAGTAAATGCCGACTCTGCGATGCTGACGAATGTCTTCTCGTCCTGACAAACACCTGAACCAAGACCGCCAAGCGCATAAGCAGAACGAATCATGATAGGATAGCCTATGCGGCGAGCCGTAGCAATCGCATCCTCCATTGTCTCGCAAGCCTGCGATACTGGCACCTTAAGGTCTATCTTGTTCAGTTCCTTCACGAAGAGGTCACGGTCCTCCGTGTTCATGATAGCCTCAACGCTTGTGCCCAGCACCTCTACACCATATTCCTTCAATGTGCCATTGAGGAACAGCTCCGTACCACAGTTCAGCGCAGTCTGTCCTCCGAATGCCAGCAAAATGCCGTCAGGGCGCTCTTTCTTGATAATTTCAGTTACAAAAAAAGTATTGACAGGCAAGAAGTAAACCTTGTCAGCAATACCTTCACTCGTTTGAATTGTTGCAACGTTAGGATTAACGAGCACCGACTTGATGCCTTCCTCCCGAAGCGCCTTAAGAGCCTGACTACCTGAATAGTCGAACTCGCCAGCCTGTCCAATCTTCAGTGCGCCTGAACCCAGGACAAGCACCTTCTTTAGCTGTCTTTTCATTGATGTGTATGAACTGATTTAAAATTGATATCCTTTTTCGGCATGCAAAGGTACAAAAAAGAATTAAAAGTAATGTTAACAATCAATAAATAATGCTCACAGATGCCGAATTAAAGATTTTTTATCATAAATTTGCAACGAATACAAAACAAGAAATAACATTTTAACCCTACACAAACCATGAAACAGGTTCTATTTACACTTATCATGATGCTCTGCACAACCCTGACATGGGCACAAAACGCAGAAAAGTTATACAACGAAGGGAAAAGCCTCTACGATGCCAAGAAGTACGAGGCCGCCATCGAGAAGCTGCGCCCTGCGGCAGAGAAGGGGCACAAGAAAGCGCAATACCGACTGGGGCGCTGCTACGACAAAGGAAACGGGGTGGAAGAAGACCACCAGATGGCTTTCTACTGGTATTCCAAGGGAGCCGAGCAGAATCACGCAAAATCGCTCTACCA
This sequence comes from Bacteroidales bacterium, assembly GCA_030528885.1. GTDB lineage: Bacteria > Bacteroidota > Bacteroidia > Bacteroidales > Bacteroidaceae > Minthosoma. Next base: position 20,249 of record JAUMXY010000038.1, read on the forward strand.
ACTGGGCAAATGTCATTATAAAGGGAAAGGGACTCCCGTGAACTACACCAAAGCCGTGCAGTACTACACAAAGGCGGCCAACCAAGGCAATGCCAACGGACGTTTCGGGCTGGGCAAGTGCTACATGAAAGGCAAAGGCGTAAAAGCTGACTTGGAAAAGGCTAAGTCCCTGTTCCAGAAAGCCGTCAAGGACGAAAAGGATGGTCCCGAAATACTGCAAGAGTTGAAAGAGGAGGCCTCTTTCGGTGACGACGACGCTAAAGCCATCCTGAAGATGATTGGGGAATAAGCATCGAGCAACAGACATAAACGAGGAGGGAGCTTCTGCGGAAGCTCCCTCCTCTTATATTCTTCAGCCTACGCTTCAGTTGTGCACCAGCGTACCAATCTCCTCGCCTTCCATCACCTTCTTCAGATTGCCCAGCACATCCATGTTGAACACATAGATAGGCAGGTCATTCTGCATGCACATCGCTGTAGCCGTGATGTCCATCACTTTCAGTCCCTGAGCAATCACATCGGCATAAGTGATGTCGTGATATTTCGTTGCAGCAGGGTCCTTCTCCGGGTCAGCCGTATAGACGCCATCCACACGCGTGCCCTTCAGCATCACATCTGCCTCAATCTCAATGCCGCGAAGCGATGAACCTGTATCCGTAGTGAAATAAGGCGAGCCTGTGCCAGCGCTCATGATGACCACTTCGCCTGCCTCCATGGCCTCGATTGCCTTCCACTTGCTGTAGAACTCGCCGATAGGCTCCATCCTGATAGCTGTCAGCACGCGGTTCTTCTGACCTATCGCACCCAGCGCGCTCGACAGAGCCAGCGAATTGATGACCGTGGCGCACATGCCCATCTGGTCGCCCTTCACGCGGTCGAAGCCCTTACCTGCCCCGCTCAGCCCGCGGAAGATGTTGCCGCCGCCGATGACGATGCCAATCTGCACGCCCATCTCTGCTATTTCCTTAATCTGCTGGGCATACTCGTTCAGTCTCTCCACATTGATGCCCTGCTTCTGTTCTCCAGCCAAGCTCTCGCCTGAGAGCTTCAGCAGAATACGCTTGAATTTTGCCATAAAACACTTTTAATTTACATTTATTACTGCAAAGATACAATTAAGTGAGCACAATACAAAACGAAAACACCTTTTTTCATTTCTCTTGCCAAGGCAAACGCTTTTGACGAGACAAAAACACGTTTCAACAGTCACCCTCTCAGAAGCGGACCCGAGGGGTCCACCCTACCGTACCCCTCGGGTCCGCCATGCCGTAGCCGAGGGGTACGATTTTGTTGCGATTTCATCCCAAGCAACCAAGAACCTTTTAATCTCGCCACTCAATAAGCAGCAAAAGCATCTCGTTTTTCACAAAAACACAACACGTATAGCCCTGATACAAGACTTTTTCACGCTCAATCTTTTGAAAGACGAAAGATAATCGCTAACTTTGCAAACACGAATATTAAAAACAAAAAGACAATCATGAATACTTTGGAGAAAATCTTTGCAGCAAAGCTGCTGAACATCAAGGCTATCAAATTGCAGCCAGAGAACCCCTTCACATGGGCAAGCGGCTGGAAGTCACCATTCTACTGCGACAACCGCAAGACGCTGAGCTACCCCGACCTGCGCAACTTCGTGAAGCTGGAGATTGCGCGTGTCGTTCTGGAGAACTTCCCTGAAGTTGACGCCATCGCAGGTGTGGCTACAGGTGCCATCCCACAAGGCGCGCTGGTGGCAGATGCGCTGTGCAAGCCTTTTGTCTATGTACGCAGCAAACCGAAGGACCATGGCCTGGAGAACCTCATCGAGGGCGAACTGAAGCCAGGCATGAAAGTAGTAGTGATTGAAGACCTCATCTCCACAGGCGGCTCATCGCTGAAAGCCGTCGAAGCCATCCGCAAGAGCGGCAGCGAAGTAGTCGGCATGGTAGCCAGCTACACTTATGGCTTCGACGTGGCACAGAAGGCATTTGAAGAAGCAAACGTGAAGCTCATCACCCTGACCAACTACGAGGCGGTGCTGGAGGTTGCGCTGGAAACAGGCTACATCACAGAGAGCCAGATTCCTATGCTGAACGAGTGGAGAGCCAACCCAAGCGAGTGGAACAGATAAGACAAAGCCCCTCTCCCATCACAAGGGAGATGTCCGCAGGACAGAGAGCGTCTTTTTAACGTTTAGTTTTTATGGCAAAATACGAAAGTCAGATCAAGCAAGTTCCCTACACACAGAGCGCGGTATATGCCAAGATTTCGGACTTGACAAACCTCGCCGTCATCAGGGAACGCATTAACGACCCCAATGTGCAGGCACAGATTCCTGCCGACAAGATAGACGAGGTGCGCAGGGCCATTGAACAGATGGAGTTCACGACAGACACTGTGAGCGGTCCTGTTGGCCCTATCGGCACCATCGCTGTGAAGATTGCAGAGCGCGAGCCTGAGAAGTGCGTGAAGTTTGAGTCAACCAACTCGCCCGTCAGCTTCAAGCTGTGGATTCAAGTGCTTCCGACAAGCGAAATATCCAGCAAAATCAAGGTGACGATTGATGCAGACATCAACTTCTTCATGAAGCAAGTGCTGGACAAGCCACTCAAGCAGGGAGTAGACAAGTTTGCCGACATGCTGGCAATGATACCGTATGAATAAGATGTAGGAGTTAAAGGGGAGTAAAAAAGGAGTTAAGGGAGTTAGCGCTCCGGCACCAACCAACATTCGGCTTCAACTTCTTCAACTCCATCCAACCCCGTTTAATTACTAACTGAACACGATGGATAAACTTTGGACAAAGAACGTCTCAATGACGCAAGAGATAGAAAAGTTCACCGTAGGCAGAGACCGTGAGATGGACCTCTATCTGGCTAAATACGATGTGCTCGGCTCGATGGCGCACATCACGATGTTGCAGTCAATCGACCTGCTGACAGCAGATGAACTGCAGGTGCTCCTGAAGGAGCTGAGAGCCATCTATCAGCAGGCAGAGAAAGGCGAGTTTGTGATTGAAGAAGGTGTAGAGGACGTACACTCGCAAGTGGAAATGCTGCTGACCAGCAAGCTCGGCGACATCGGCAAGAAGATTCATTCAGGCAGAAGCCGCAACGACCAGGTGCTGGTGGACCTCAAGCTGTTCATCCGCGACCAAATCAAGGAGATAGCAGAACTGGTGAAGAACCTCTTCGACGAACTCATCACGCAGTCCGAACGCTACAAGAACGTGCTCATGCCAGGCTACACCCATCTGCAAGTGGCCATGCCCAGCAGTTTCGGCTTGTGGTTTGGAGCCTACGCTGAAGGGCTGGTCGATGACATGCAGTATCTGCAAGCAGCATGGAAAATATCCAACCGCAATCCCCTCGGCTCGGCAGCAGGATATGGCAGCTCTTTCCCGCTGAACCGACAGATGACCACCGACCTCCTCGGCTTCGACTCGATGGACTACAATGTGGTATATGCCCAGATGGGGCGCGGCAAGACAGAGCGCAACGTGGCATTCTCCATGGCAAGCATCGCCGGCACCCTCGCCAAGTTGGCGTTCGATGCCTGCATGTTCAACTCGCAGAACTTCGGCTTCGTCAAGCTGCCAGCCGACTGCACCACAGGCTCCAGCATCATGCCACACAAGAAGAACCCTGACGTGTTTGAGCTGACCCGTGCCAAGTGCAACAAGCTGCAGTCGCTGCCTGTCACCGTCACGATGATTATGAACAACCTGCCCGTGGGCTACTTCCGCGACCTGCAAATCATCAAGGAAGTCTTCCTCCCAGCCTTCGACGAGCTGAAGGACTGCCTGCAGATGGCGGCATACATTATTAATAAGATGGAGGTGAACGAGCACATCCTCGACAACGCCATCTACGACCCCATGTTCTCCGTTGAAGAGGTCAACCGCCTTGCTCGCGAGGGCATGCCCTTCCGCGACGCCTACAAGAAAGTGGGACTCGACATCGAGGCAGGCAACTTCACCCCCAACAAGGACATCCACCACACCCACGAAGGCTCCATCGGCAACCTCTGCAACGACAAGATTCAAGCCCTCATGGACGACGTGGTGAGCGGCTTCAAGTTCGAGAAGATGGAAGAGGCGGTGAAGAAACTGTTAAACAACTAATAGGAACAAACAGATAAACATAACAACATAAAGAAGCGTTGACTTTTTGATTCTTGCTATAGAAATTTCGCCAAAATACTTCCCAAGATGACAAAGGTTGATGCTCGCGTTAGGCGCGGGCTGAAACTTGCATCTGGGAAACGGCGTTTGGCGATGCCTCTATAGCGGATACAGGAGCAGCATCGCGCTTTTTATACCCATTTAAGAACTTTTAACGCTTGCAACTGCAATGTTTCTGAATAAAGCTGTGTATATTTAAATAGAGAGACATAACAAAACACTCAAATATGAACAAGAAAACAATCATCACTCTCCTGTTCGCTTTCATTACGCTGACAGGATGGGCAAAAGAGAAAACAATGGTGTGGGAACAGCCCACTACTGAGTATGGAACCAGCTATGGAGATGGATTCTTCAACACGGCTCTTGACATAACGAAGGTAGAGTTGAAGGAGACGGAGACATTGGTATATATGACCATCAGTTTGCGTTCAGACTACCCTGACTTTCGTTTTCAGTTTGTGAGCGACACCCACCTGAAAGCAGGCGACAACCGCTATGACCTTATCTCTGTTGATGGCATAGAGCTCAACCAGTTCACACAAACAAACAAGAACGGCAAGCTCGATGTAGTGTTTCACTTTCAGCCGCTGCCACAAGACACCAAGTCGTTCGACTTCATCGAAGGCGAAATCGAACGCGCTTTCCAGATTAAGGGCATCAAACCTGTGGAAGAACGCTGGAAGCAGCTGTTCCCTTCCTACTGGCGCGACGATCAGACTGGTGATTGGGAACTGGCGCTCTTCGAGGATTTCGCCATCTACCAATGCAAGTTCTGGGACTACGAGCAGTGTGATGTGAACCCCAAGACAAGCGAGGCTGAGATTGTCATGCGTAACGGCAACGACGAGCTGAAAGTTAAGGTTGGGAAAAACAAGAAGGGCAAGCGAACCATGCAGATAGGTCAGAAGAAGGTCGTTTATTCGATGATTACCAACCGCTTCATGCCTGATTATCCCACGAAAGACACACGCACAGACTTTGTAGACAGCGGATACAAGACTGACACCATTACGGTAGCGGGATGGATTAAGGACATGCCAGAACAGTTCAAGCAGCAGAAAACCTTCGAGTTCGCTCACAACAGCTTTATCACAGGCGAAGAGCAATCAGTCCATGCCGACTTAGACTCTTTGGGGCGTTTCATAGCAAAGATTCCCGTCCAAAACAGCTCCGAATTCTTCTGCGACTGGAGCCGCTGCTATGTCCGCACAATGCTTGAGCCAGGCAAAACCTACTTCATGCTCTACGACTTCAAGGAGGGTCGCCGTTACTTCATGGGCGAAGACGCACGACTCCAGAACGAGCTATTCAAGTATCCGCTTGACTGGAAATCTCTAAGAATGGAAAAGGGGGCAGACTTCGACCAGTACATCGCCTCAGCCGACAGCCTCATCAAGGCACAATATGCCTACATTGACGAGCTCTGCAAAGCACACCCAACGCTATCCACCCGTTTCCAGCAATACAGAAAAGGCAACACCCTCTGGCAGCAGGCACGTGATTTTGGGCAATCTCGTTTCAGAGGCAAGAATTATGAGCTCTCCGAAAATGCCAAAAAGTTTGCTTACGACACGTTTTGGACGAAGTTGGAAAAGCCCTATACGCTGCATCGAGAGTTGCATGATTTCCTTGAGGATTATCTGGATGACGCGACAAACAACCAAAGATATGCAATACGCATAACCATCCAAGACCAGAATATGGAGCTCTACGCTTCGAATGACGAGGAACTGGCGCTTCTCACTCGCTGGCAGAATTGGGCTTTGGAAACAACAGCCGCGATTGAAGCCGCCTCCACAACCGAGGAGAAGCAACGTATAGCCCAGGAACAAAATGATGAGAACGCAGAACTGATAGAGGCTGTAAACAAGATACTGAATGGTCCTAGAGCAAACAAAGTGATAAACGGGCAGTTCCTCGTGCAGCAACTGAAAGTCGGCAGACAAGTGCTTGATTCGCTCAACGCAGACCCACTCATCAAGGACATCTACCTTTCCAGCCAGGCTTATGATATGATAGACAACAGGCGCACCTCGCTGCTCCCCCAAATCCTTGACACGCTGAAGACCATGATAAGCAATCCCATGTGTCTGGAAAGGGTGGAAGCACTAAATGCCCGTTACCTCGCCATCGAGAACCGCGAGTTTGACAAACTGGTGCTCAAGTCATCAGAAGACCTTGCAGACCTGAGTGAGGGCGAAGCATTGCTGAAGAAAATCCTTGAACCCTACAAGGGCAAGTTCGTCCTGCTCGACATCTGGGGCACATGGTGCAGCCCCTGCAAGGAAGCCCTCTCCCACTCCACCGAGGAGTATGCCCGATTGAAGAACTACGACATCGAGTTCCTTTATCTTGCCAACAACAGTCCGCAAGAATCGTGGGAGAACGTCATCAAGGAGTATAACGTGAGCGGCGATAACGTAGCGCACTACAACCTGCCCGCAGAGCAGCAGGCAGCCATCGAGAGGCACCTTGACGTCCACAGTTTCCCTACGTACAAGCTCTTCGACCGCGAAGGCAATCTGCTGGACATAGAGGTGGATGCGCGCCATCTTGAAGAGTTGGTTAGGCTGTTGGAGCAACTGAAGTAAAAGCATACAAGAAAAGCATTGAAAGAAAGAGCAGGCACGTCTGATGCCTGCTCTTTTTTATTGCCCCCAAATGCAACCCGCCAATTGTCTTTCCCTGAAAAAAGTTGACTCATTAAATCTTAAACAATGGGTAGTTACATTCTTCAAAGGGAAAAGTATTTGAGTAAAGTTGTAGAACTCCGCTCCGAAGGCATGGGTTATGGTAGAATTTCTAAAATTATTCCCGTTCCAGAGGAGACAATTCGCCGTTGGTGTGTTAAATTTGCACCCACAACCCAACAAGTTCACAGCACGATGAAGAAATCAGCACAGACAAAAGTTTGCGAGACAAATCAGCAGCAGGCGCTTCCTGATGATATCCTTTCCTTGCAAGCCGAGTTGAAAAGACTTCGTGCCCAACTCGTCGATGCCGAGATAAAAGCCGAAGCCTATGATGAACTCATCAATGTAGCCGAAGCAAAGTTCGGCATCCGCATAAGAAAAAAAGCTGGCGCCAAGCAGTGAGTAACCTGCACGCAAAGGATCCCAATCGTTATGGGGTCCAACGACTTTGCGCACTGTTTGGCGTAAGCAAGCAGGCTTATTATAAAC
>JAUMXY010000039.1:0-5894 GCA_030528885.1 Bacteroidales bacterium
TACTCCAGTACCTCTTCGGAGGTACTGGAGAGGAAGAGGAGGGTGTGTTTTGGCAGTTATTCTCAATCCGTCCAGTTGATGCGGTCTTCATAGCGGTCGAAGTCCATCGTGGAGTCGGCACCTACTTTCTTCAGCACCTCGCGGATATATGCCTGCTCCTTCGGCGGAATAGGAAATTCCCCGCGCCGACGCACAAAGAAGCGATTGCGGCTGAAGCGGGCTATCAGCATCTCCTTGAACATTGCATACTGATTGGGCAGCATCTTCTCTTGCATACCCTCAAAGCCGAAAGCGTAGCGCTCTGGTTTATGGGCACGAAAGAACTCGCAGCCCTTCCCCCCTGTCACAGCCTCAGGATTAAACACATGCAGCACCAGCTGATTGGATGGCACCATTTTTCTCACCATGTAGTGCAGACACTTCTTTGCCTGCGGGCAGCTTTCATTCAGACACAGGGGGAAATTGCCTGGAACATCAGATAGCTGAAATGCGGATTTCTTCATATCAAATAATAGGTGTTAGTAATGGAATCTTTACTCTTTCGGCAAAGGTAAGGGAAAGGACGAAGAAAAACAAATAAATTGCCAGTCTTTTATAATAAACTTTTTTTTCGGTCGTTATTAATAATATAGAAAGAGAAAACGTTGAATGTAAAAGCACGATTGCCTATGAATGACTCTACCCCTGAAGACAAACAAACATCAAAGATTATAGAGCTGAAACAAAAGCTTGTGAGCCCATCGAAGGACACGCTGTTCTTCTTGCAGCTGTTTGCAAGAATGTACGAACCTAAGATGAAAATGGGTGTCGCATAAGACTGTTCGGTTTATCTTTGGGAAATCTTCGAAAAGAGAGGGCAAAGCCTGATTTATCTGTGCCTTGCCGAACAAGGAAGATTTATGGAAACAAGCAAAGCACTTTCGGTCTTGGCTTCATCAGCAGAAGCCAAGGAGTTTGCCAAGCGCATCAGAAACAGCAAGGTAAAGCTGGTGAAAGCTGACGGACTCAGCGGTTCGTCAGCTGCATTGCTGTTGGCTTCTGTCGCCAACGGACGAGGCAACTGCCCCCACCTGCTGGTGGTGATGAATGACGCGGATGATGCGGGGTATATGTATCACGACCTGACGCAGATGATGGGCGATGAGCGCGTGCTCTTCTTCCCCTCGTCGTACAGAAGGGCCATCAAGTACAATCAGAAAGACGCTGCAAATGAGATTCTAAGGATAAAGACCCTCTCTGTTCTAACAGGCATCTCCCTCTCTATGGGGAGAACCATGCGGAACGGGAGTCTGCTGACAAACGAACAGGACAGCATTCTCCCCATAGAGGGGGATATGCCCGAAGGACAGAAGGGGGCTGCTATCATTGTCACTTACCCCGAAGCGCTGGCTGAGCTGGTGGTGTCGAAGCAAGAACTGGAGGAGAACACGATTGACGTGAAGGTGGGCAGCACGTTTGACATCACAGAGCTGGAGAAGCATATCTTTGAATTGGGATTCCAGAGAACGGACTATGTGTACGAGCCCGGGCAGTTTGCCGTAAGAGGCGGCATCGTGGACATCTATTCCTTTTCTGCCGACTCGCCCTATCGCATAGACTTCTGGGGCGATGAGGTGGACAGCATCAGGCAGTTTGACATCCAAAGCCAGCTGTCGAAAGGGACAGTGGAGCAAATGACGATTGTGCCCGACATCAAGAAGGAAAATGCCGAATACATCTCCGTGCTTGAATTTATGCCCGAGAACACGCTGGTAGTCAGCCCAAGCCTCGTGTTTGTATGCGACAAGATAGCCCAAATCTGTGAAGAGGGCTTTTCAAGCCAAGCCAAGACGCTGCTGAAGGACGAAGAACCTGCCAGGGCTGACGAAGAGAAGCAAGCTGCCAACAGCCTGCCCAACCTGGCTGATGCAGAGACTTTCAAAAGGCAGATACTGCAGTTCCGGCATTTGGAACTGAAAAAGAACAGCACGGACGACGAGAAATCTATACACTTCAACACAGCCGTACAGCCGCTCTTCCACAAGAACTTCGACTTGGTGAACGCAGAGTTTCACCGTCTGTGGGAAAATGGCTACAAGATTTGCATCTTTGCCGACAGCGAGAAGCAAATCAAACGTTTGCAAAACATCTTTGAGGAACAAGACCCACTCCCAACCAACCCCTCTGGGCGGAGTGACCATGCGAAATATGAAAACAAGCCAGATGGTTCTCTCCGTAGAGGGGGAGATGTCCGAAGGACTGAGGAAGTTGTCTATTGCAACCGAGCCATCCACGAGGGATTCATCGACCACACGCTGAAAGTGTGCTTCTTCACCGACCACCAGATTTTCGACCGATTCCATAAATACAGCCTAAAGAGCGACAAGGCAAGAAGAGGCAAGGTGGCATTGACGCTGAAGGAGCTGCAGCAGTTTGAAATAGGCGATTACGTTGTGCACATCGACCACGGCATAGGCCGCTTCGGCGGCTTGGTGCGCGTGCCGCAAGGCGATGTGATGCAGGAGATGATTAAGATTGTCTATAAGAACGAAGATACCGTTTACGTCTCCATCCACGCCCTGCACAAAGTATCGAAATACAAAGGGAAAGAAGGAGAGCCGCCCCGCCTGAACAGAATCGGTGGAGGAGCATGGGAGCGCATGAAGGAGCGCGTGAAGACCAAGGTGAAGGACATCGCACGCGACCTGATTCAGCTCTATGCCGCTCGCTTGAAAGAACAAGGGTTTGCCTACAGCAAGGACGGATACATGCAGCACGAGCTGGAGGCGAGCTTTGCCTATGAGGACACGCCCGACCAGCTGAAGGCAACGCAGGATGTGAAAGCCGACATGGAGAAGCCGCGCCCAATGGACCGACTGGTGTGCGGCGATGTGGGCTTTGGCAAGACCGAAGTGGCAATCAGGGCAGCATTCAAGGCGGCGACCGACGGCAAGCAAGTGGCCGTGCTGGTGCCTACCACCGTGCTGGCATATCAGCATTACCAGACGTTCTCTTCTCGCCTCAAGGAATTTCCCGTCAGGGTGGAATACCTGAGCCGCGCTCGCACGCCAAAGGACTTGAAGCAAGTGCTGGCCGACTTGAAAGAGGGGAAAGTGGACATCATTATCGGCACGCACAAGCTGATTGGCAAGCAGGTGCAGTTCAAGGATTTGGGACTGCTCATCATCGACGAGGAACAGAAGTTTGGTGTGGCCATCAAGGAAAAGCTGCGTGCAGTCAAGGTGAATGTCGACACACTGACCATGACCGCTACGCCCATTCCACGCACCTTGCAGTTCTCGCTGCTGGGAGCAAGAGACCTGTCCATCATTCAGACTCCCCCACCCAACCGCTACCCTATCCAAACGGAGATTCACACGTTCTCGCCAGAAATCTTTGCCGAAGCCATCAATTTCGAGATGAGCCGAAACGGACAGGTGTTTATCGTGAACAACAAAATCAGCAACCTGCGCGAATTGGAGATGATGATACACAAGCATGTGCCCGATGCGCGTGTGTGCGTTGGACATGGGCAGATGAACCCGCAGGAGCTGGAGAAGGTGATTCTCGACTTCATGAACTACGACTACGACGTGATGCTTTCCACAACCATCGTGGAGAACGGTATTGATGTGCCGAACGCCAACACCATCATCATCAACAGCGCACAAAACTACGGGCTGTCCGACATCCACCAGATGCGCGGACGCGTGGGGCGTGGCAACCGCAAGGCTTTCTGCTATCTCATCGCGCCACCGCTGGCTGCACTGAACGATGTGACCCGCCGCCGTCTGCAAGCCGTAGAGAACTTCAGCGACCTGGGCAGCGGCATCCACATTGCCATGCAAGACCTCGACATCCGTGGTGCCGGCAACATGCTGGGAGCCGAGCAGAGCGGCTTCATCACCGACTTGGGCTATGAAACTTACCAGAAGATTCTGAACGAGGCATTGGCAGAGCTGAAAGAACACGAGTTCAGCGAGCTGTTTGCCGAGGAGGACAAGGATGAAAGCGGCAGGATTAGTGGAGAGCGGTTTGTTACAGAGACGAATGTGGAAAGCGACATACAAGCGTTCTTCCCTGAAGAATATGTGCCCAGCAGCGGCGAACGCATGAGCCTGTACCGAGAACTGGATGGACTGACGCGCCCGCAACAGCTGGAGGACTACAAGAAACGCCTCATCGACCGCTTCGGACAAATACCGGCTGTAGGAGAAGCGCTGCTGAACGTGATGCCTATCAAATGGGCGGCACAACGGCTCGGCATCGAGAAGGTGGTTCTCAAAATGGGGCGCATGATTCTCTACTTCGCCCTCGAAGACGATTACTTCCAAAGCCGTGCATTCGAGAAAGTCCTCATCTATGTGAGCAGCCACGGAAGAGCCTGCACGTTGCGGGATGGAGAACGGAAGTCTCTGCTCATCAAGAACATCAGCACGATGGAAGGAGCACTGAGCGTTTTGGAAGCCATGGAGAACAAAGGCATTCAAGCACAGCCATAGATAGGCTTATCTGGAGCCACCTCACAACCAAACACCAACAACAATAACACACACTAAAATGCACTTCTTTGACTATCTGTATTTCGTATTTAACGGTAAGATGAGGAAAGGCTTCAATTTCCTTATGGCACCATGCATTTGGCTTGCAATTCCCATCTGCCAACTCACCGATCACTTCAACCTTAACAAGTATATTGGGCTAGCCATCACTCTAGCCGTCTGTGTCGGGCCCTACATCATCATTGACCATATCTACAACCGAACTGGCGGACGAGGCGCTTTTGTCATCAAATATTTCAAGAACTCTCAATATGACAAAATCGGATGGAAGGCGCTTGTTCTTGCTGTATGGGGCATCTTATGGATGGTGCTTCCCCTCGTGCTATATATTCTACATAAAAAAGGAGAAATATAAACTTGGTTTAACGATTTTTACTTATCTTTGCATTAACAATAAACCTGCTAACAAATCGGGTCTGCCACTTCAGACTCGCCATCAAAATAGTAACAATCTTAAAAACAACGAAAACCAGAACAGAAAAAACAAAGAAATGAATTAGGATGTTAGTGCACGGGTGCAGTAACTCCACAGGAACAATCAACACACCATTTTATTAACCAACGAAAAGTGTGTCGTTCCCGTTCATACATAGCGATATAACTTGAGCTTTCTGCTCTTGTTCTCTCAATTCGAATACCGCCAAAAATCGTACCGAGAGCAAGCAGTTAAGAAGGTTCACGTCTTGATAGGCGTGAACTGTTCTTGCTTGTTTGGTACATGGTCACTTGGCGGTAACCTGAATTGAGAATAAGCAATGAATGGTGAGCGCCTTTTCTTTTTCTCACAAAAAAACAAACCATCATGGCACAACATGTTATTCGCGATTCAAATGGACGCATAGAAAAAATACTGGATGATAAAGAATACTCTGAACATAAAAAGAAAAAATCATGTATGGGTTGCCTCGCAATCATCATCATCGGTATTGCATGCCTTTGGGCAAGCCAAGATAATGAATCTGATTCATTCGAAGAGCCATCTTCTGTTATCCAATCAAGCTCTTCAATCTCTACCCCTGAGGCAAGCAGTAGCGATGTCTCGCAAGACATAACAACAGAAAGCAACACAAACGGCATTTCTATTGCAGCAAACGAAGAAGCTCCTACAGAGGAAGAGGCTGCCACAGAAGAAACTGCTACAGAAGCAGCAACCACCGTCCAAGAAGACAATGCACTGACAGCTGTAAATGCAGAGGAACTTCCGCAGGAACTTTCCCGAAAAGAAAGAAGAGCCTTGAAAAAAGCACAAAGAAAAGCGGAGAAGGAGAGAAAGGCTTTAGAAAAGGCAGAGAAAAAGAGCTTGGAAGAGATGAAAAACACAGACGATTAAAATAGCCATACAATCGTACCCCT
>JAUMXY010000039.1:5904-26583 GCA_030528885.1 Bacteroidales bacterium
TCCGACAGAGCGCACCCCTCGGGTACGGCACATCGGACCCGAGGGGTACGGTTGTTATTTATAAATCTTTAATCAATCTCTTCGTCAACCACGTAGCACATCTGCATGCCTCCATTTTCTAAATGTCCATACAACGCAAATATTCGACACTATTGTTCATCCTTTTTCAGGAGTTGCAGCGTCACCTCCTTATATTTTCTGGAAATGGGAAGGTTGATGTTGTCGATAATCACATTGTCTCGGTCTATTCCCGTACAGGCAGAAAGACGCACGAGATAGGAACGATGGATGCGGAGGTATTCGGGACCGAGCAAGCGTGCCCATGATGAAATGGCGGTCTTGTTGCGGAAACGGCGATTGCCCGTAGCATGAATCCACACCTCGGTATCGCAACTCTCGACGTAGAGAATTTCTTGCTTTGTCAGCGTCACACTTTGGCGATTGCTGATGAAGGTGATAGGTTTATGGTTTTCCGACAATGGGTTCTCTTGTCCTTCGAGAGGCATGCTTTGGCAATCGCTGGAGAAGGTTATTGTCTCTTCCGATTCGGGCATACGCTTTTCAAGGAATCTGTCAAGGCTGTAGTCGCCAATCGTCAGAAGGACAAACATGGCAAGAAGGAAAACGGGGTTAAGGAGCATCGGGGGCACTCCCAACCCCCTTATTGGTATTTGGTGGTAGAAGTAGAGTATGGTCACATGGGAAAGGTGGACAGCAAGGATGGCTATCGTAAGTGTGAAAAGCATAATGCAGATGAGCGACCTGACTGCTTGGCCGCGGTTGGCAGCAAAGGAAATATGGGCTGTCATCTGACGGAAAAGTATGGCAATAGGCATGAGCGAAGTGCTCATCAGCAATGCTTCAGCCATGCGATAGCCTGTACTACAAAGGATGACGGCCAACAGTATCAAAGATACAGCCCAATAGATAGTAAAAGGTACGATACGTTTCATAATGGCTACAAAGGTATACATTTTTCCACAAGCGAAAGCCATTATTGACAAGGGAAAAACCCATATAGGGGGATTCGACCTGCCAATGAAGGGTTTTGACAAGCAAATAAATAGGTTGGCTGTCGATATTTCCGTATCTTTGCACCAGCAGCTGCAAAAACAAGAATGTTTAACAATTTAAAAAGTAAGTTATGATTACACAACTTTCAGATTTGTTTCTTGAGGGCAGCATGGCATTCATGTCTATCCTCACCCTATTGCTCGCCCTCCTGTTCCTTGCCGCATGGAAAGCACCAGCTTGGGTGTGCGACATTGGCAACATCGCATTAGCCTTAGGAATCCTGTTCACTGGGATTGGTGTATATCCAGCTTGTGACGATATACAGCAGGCTGGCTATATCTCAACATCTGTACTTTGTGGCGGAATCAAATGTATGATCATCGCTCCTTGCTACGGGCTTATCATCTACGTCGTATCTCGCATCATAAAGATATGCCAGACACCAAGAATATAGGACACGTGGCTGACACAAAGAAGAGAGAGGGACACAATCGTGTCCCTCTCTCTTCTTTGTATATGTTTCCTTGTTGTCTGTAGAGAAAATCGCCCTGCGCGTGGGCTGGTTAGTCGATTTCTTCGTCAGCCTCGTAGCCACCCATTTCGCGGATAGCGTTCTTCAGCATAGTGTACTGCTGGAAGAGGTGGTTCACCGGTTCCTCGCCCTGTGTGTAGTCGTGCATAGGAGCCTTGAGGTAGAAGCTGAGGAAACGCTGTGTGCCACAGCGGCCTGCACGTGCAGCAAGGTCTGAAAGCAGACAGAGGTCGAGCAGCAGCGGAGCAGCAAGAATAGAGTCGCGGCAAAGGAAGTTAATCTTAATTTGCATTGGGTAGCCCATCCATCCGAAGATGTCGATGTTGTCCCAGCCTTCCTTGTCGTCATTGCGTGGTGGGTAATAGTTGATACGCACCTTGTGGTAGTAGTCAGTGTAGAGGTCTGGCTGCTTGTCTGCAACAAGGATTGACTCGAGTGTAGAGAGCTTGCTGACTTCTTTTGTACGGAAGTTTGCAGGCTCGTCAAGCACAAGACCGTCGCGGTTGCCAAGGATGTTTGTTGAGAACCAGCCGTTCAGACCCAAGCAACGTGTGCCAATGATTGGAGCGAAGCCTGACTTAACGAGTGTCTGACCAGTCTTGAAGTCCTTGCCTGCGATTGGCATGCCATACTTCTCAGCCATTTCCCACATAGCAGGAATGTCTATTGTCGTGTTTGGAGCACCCATGATGAATGGAGCGCCTTCAGCCAGTGCTGCGTATGCGTAGCACATAGATGGAGCAATGTTCACCGTGTCATTTGCCTTCATGGCAGCCTCAAGATGCTCGAGCGTGTCGTGCACTTCCATGTTTGGCTCTACATAAATCTCTGTAGATGCAGCCCAAGCAACAACAATGCGTGAACAGTTGTTCTCTGCCTTGAACTTGCGGATGTCTTCACGCAGTTCCTCTACCATCTCCCAGCGAGTTGCGCACTGCTTCACGTTGTCGCCATCAAGACGCTTTGCAAAGTTCTTGTCAAAAGCAGCCTTCAGAGGAACTATTTTCTCCAGCTCATCCTTTACAGGCATAATGTCTTTCTCCTTCAGCACTTCAGAGTACATCGCGCTCTGGAAAGCATTAGCAGGATAAACGTCCCATGCACCGAAAACGATGTCGTCCAACTTTGCCATTGGAACAATCTCACCATAAGAAAGATACTTCTTGTCAGCGCCTTTGCCAACACGAATCTTATCATACTGAGTCATTGACCCTACAGGCTTTGCAAGTCCCTTGCGAGCCATCAGCACACCTGTCATGAACGTAGAAGTCACAGCACCAAGTCCTACGACCATGATACCTAACTTGCCGTCAGCAGGCTTTACATTTTGATTTGCCATTTTAGTTTTATAGTTTGGTTCTTAGTCTCTCAGGTCCAACATAAGCAATTAGCCTTCCCTGAAAAGTAAGATTATTTAACTTTATTCTCTTAATAATATTAAAAGCTGACTAATTCGGCTACAAAGTTACACAAAAGCGGCAAAAGGAGAAGAATACGAAGAGCGACAAATATGTTCCACAAGTCGCTTTTAACATTGTTTAACTCAAGTTGGCTTCATGTTTATTAACAAAAGAGAACCATTCAGCCCTCTTCATCTGCCCATACAGCCCCTACTGCATTTCAAGCCGAAGCAACCCTGACCCTTCATTTTATTGGGCTTTAATAAAAAAAAACATTTTTTATTTTGAATTTTTAGGGGTTTGTGCTAACTTTGCAAAATAGAAAGTAACTATTATTACAGATGAATAAAAGCGATAGCATCGTTATAATTCCCACTTATAACGAGAAAGAAAACATTGAAAAAATCATCAGGGCGGTCTTTGCCCTTGAAAAATGCTTTCATATTCTTGTTATTGACGACGGTTCCCCCGACGGAACAGCCAACATCGTGAAAAGCCTAATCGAATCAGACTTCCGCGACCGCCTGTTCATTATGGAACGCCAAGGAAAGCTGGGTCTTGGCACAGCATACATTGCTGGATTCAAATGGGGGTTGGAAAAAGGATACGATTACATCTTTGAAATGGACGCAGACTTTTCACATGCCCCCAGCGATTTGCCTCGCTTGTATTCAGCTTGTGCAGACGAGGGGTATGACCTAGCCATAGGAAGCCGTTACATCTCGGGAGTCAATGTTGTAAACTGGCCTATCGGCAGGGTTCTTATGTCTTATTTCGCCTCCAAATACGTACGTTTTGTTACAGGCTTCAAGGTACATGATACAACAGCAGGCTTCAAATGCTACAAGCGACGCGTCCTTGAAACCATAGATCTCGACTCCATCAGGTTCAAGGGCTATGCCTTTCAGATAGAGATGAAGTTCACCACCTACAAGTGCGGATTCAAGATAAAGGAAGTGCCAGTCATCTTCGTCAACCGCGTAGAAGGCGTTTCCAAGATGAACAGCGGAATATTCGGAGAGGCATTTTTCGGTGTAATAAGACTAAGGCTGGACGGTTGGTTCAAGAAATACCCCCAGCCTGCACAGTAACGCATGGCTAGCGCCTGGCGCAGAGCGCACCTACAACAAGTGAGCACATGAAAACAATTATTCGCAACGCAACCATAGTAAACGAAGGACGTCGATTTATAGGCTCCGTTGTCATCGAAGACGAGACGATTCAGCAAGTGCTTGAAGGCGACGACTCAACACAGATTTACGATACAGAAATTGACGCAACAGGGCTATACCTCTTCCCTGGGGTGATTGACGACCACGTACATTTCAGAGAACCCGGACTGACTCACAAAGCCGACATTGCCAGCGAAAGCCGAACTGCTGCCGCTGGAGGGGTAACGTCTTTCATGGACATGCCCAACACCAATCCTCCCACTACAACCATTGAGCTGCTGGAGGAGAAATTCCGCATTGCCGAGAAAAACAGTCGCATCAACTACTCCTTCTTCTTTGGCGCCTCAAACGAAAACACAGACGCCCTGGTTAAACTCGACCGACAGCGAATACCCGGAGTGAAAGTGTTCATGGGAAGCAGTACAGGCAACATGCTCGTGGATCGCGAAGAATCACTCCGCACGATTTTTGCGACTTCCCCACTCTTGCTGATGGCGCATTGCGAAGATACAGATATCATCAACCAGAACATCAAAGAGTTTAAGAAAAGATATAAAGGACAGAACGACTTCCCCGTGCGTTATCATTCTCGCATCCGGAATACGGAAGCCTGCTACGCTTCGTCCTCCTTGGCCGTCCAAATGGCCAAAGAGACAGGCGCCCGCCTTCACATAGCCCATGTGTCAACTGCACGAGAGCTGGAGCTATTCGACTCTAAACCTATCGAAGAAAAGAGCATCACGGCAGAAGCCGTCATCGCCCACCTGATGTTCAGCACGGAAGACTATGACACATTAGGCACCCATATCAAGTGCAATCCTTCCATCAAGACGAAGGAAGACAGAGAAGCCTTGCGCGCAGCGCTCACCAACGGGCTGATAGACATTGTCGGAACAGACCACGCGCCACACCTGCCCTACGAAAAGCAAGGAGGCGCATTGAAAGCCATGTCAGGCATGCCCATGATACAATTTTCACTGGTATCCATGCTGGAGCTGAGCGACCAAGGCATCATGCCCATCGAACGCATACCAGACCTGATGTCACACAACCCAGCCAAGCTCTTCAGAATCGAGAAAAGGGGATTTATCCGCCCTGGCTACTTTGCAGACTTGACTTTGGTTGACCCCAATGGGAATTGGCAAGTGAAAGAAGGGCGATACTACACTAAATGCGGATGGACGCCTATGGATGACAGAACGTTCAAATGGAAGGTTCGCCGCACGATTGTAAACGGCAAAACAGTATATAGCGACGGCATTGTCGTAGATGGCGTCAGAGGCAAAGAACTGAAGTTTCTCGTCTAACGAAAAATGCACATAGATTATCGCATCAACGATCTGACAGCCTACATTAACTGGAAATACTTCTTCCATGCGTGGGCAATTTCTGGCCAGTCAGAAGAAGGGCTTCGGCTACGAGAAGACGCGCAAGCCATGCTGACTCAGATGGAGCCATACCTTCTCGCCAGAACCGTCGTTGAAATCCTGCCTGCATACAGTGAAGGAGACGACATCGTCGTACACAAGGAAACTGCTTGCCAATGCGGTCAACGCCATGCAACAGGAGCATACATCCGCATCCCGATGCTGCGACAGCAAACGCCTGACAGCAAAGGACATTGCCTGTGTCTCAGCGACTTCATCCGACCGCAATCTTCTGCACAGCAAGATAAAATCGGGATATTCGCCACATCAGTAGCTACCCACGCGGCAAAACGCTTCATCCATGACGACTACAACAGTATCCTCCTGCAAACACTTGCTGACAGACTCGCCGAAGCAGCAGCTGAGCGACTGCATCTGGAGGTGAGAAAAAAGATATGGGGATACGCCCCTCATGAAGAACTGACCATCGAAGAACTGCATCAAGAGAAATTCCAAGGCATTCGCCCCGCCATAGGTTATCCCTGCCTCCCGGACATCTCTCTCAATCGCAGCATCGATGACATACTCGACCTTCGCAGCATCGGCGTCACATTAACCAGTTCAGCCATGATGGCGCCACATGCCTCCGTCAGCGGTTTCATGATCAGCTTGCCACAAGCCCGCTACTTCTCCATAGGAGAAATCGGTAAAGATCAAGCACAAGACTACGCGCGCAGACGGAACATGAGTTATGAAGAAATAAAAAAATACATTCAATGTTGCTAAAAATACTCACACTCATCATCGCCCTGCTCGTCCTGCCCGACCTGTACATATACCTGATGTACATGCGGCGCTGGACAAAGAACTGGTGGCTTCGTGCGCTCTGCTTCCTGCCCTCACTCGCTATTGCCGGCAGCGCGGCTTTCATCATGAGCAGCAACGACATGAAGCCCGAACATCAGCCATGGGTCAGCACCTTCATGTTCGCTTTTCTTGCCGTCTGCGCCCCCAAAGCCATCTTCATGATATTTGACGGCATCGGGCATGGCATCAACTGGATTGTAACTCGAGGCGCCAAGAAGCGCGATGATTCCGAATGCATCTTTGTCCGCCTTCTGCGCATCCTCGGCATGGCGCTCGCCATCTTTTCCCTCGGCTTGCTCGCCTTCGGCTATTTCATAGGCAGACACCACTATGTCGTCCATCGACAGACATTTTATTTCCACGACCTCCCATCACGTTTTGACGGCTATCGCATCGTGCAGTTTTCTGACATGCACGTAGGCACTTTTCGCGATGGCAACGAGGAAGACGTGCAGACCATCGTCAACCTCATCAACGAGCAGCACTGCGATGCCATCTTTTTCACAGGCGACCTTGTCAACCACCAAAGCTCTGAACTTGACGGCTTCCGCCGCGACCTTAGCAAGCTTCAGGCACCAGACGGAGTGTATGCCGTCATGGGAAATCATGACTATAGCATGTATCTGAGATACCCTGACGAAAAAGACCGCCATGCCGACGTCAAAGAACTGCAGCGACGCGTACGAAGCTATGGCTGGACTCTCCTGCTTAACGAGCATCGCATCCTCCGTCGCGGCAGCGACTCTCTCGTCATTGCCGGCGTGGAAAACGATGGAAGACCACCATTCCCATCGCTTGGCAACCTGCCTAAAACCATGAAAGGGCTTAAGCGCAGCTGCTTCACCATCCTGCTGAGCCATGACCCCACAGCTTGGCAGCGCAAGATAGTGCCTCAAACAAACATCCAGCTGACACTTTCGGGCCACACGCACGCAGGGCAATTCAAGATGTTTGGCTGGTCGCCCGTCAGTCACGTTTACGACGAATGGTCAGGAGCCTACACCCAAGGCAACCAGATACTGAACATCAGCGACGGCATCGGCGCCGTCATGTTCCCCTTCCGCTTCGGCGCATGGCCTGAGATTAATGTCATTACACTCAGAAAAGCAAACAGCAAACAAAAACCAACAAGACAATGAAATTCCTCAACATCCTATATAAAATATACTCTTTCTGCATCGCACTCCCCATCTTTGTAGCCATCACCATCTTTGTAGCAACCAGCGTCATCATAGCCGGCTTCCTTGGCGACACAGACTTCATCGCCTATCACTTGCCCAAGTTCTGGTCCAAGTGCGCATTTTGGCTTTTCCTGATTAAAGTCAAGGTCGAAGGAAGAGAAAACATCAAGAAGGAAGACAGCTACGTATTCCTCGCCAATCATCAGGGATACTACGACATATTCCTGGCCTATGGATACTTAGGGCACAACTTCAAGTGGATGATGAAAGAATACCTCAAGAAGATACCTTTTGTTGGCTATGCCTGCGTCAAGTCCAAGCACATCTACCTGCCCGACGGAATCTCTGGCATCGCCAAAGCCGTACAGCAGGCCCGCGAAACTCTGCAAGGCGGCATGTCCATGATTATCTTCCCAGAGGGCACACGCACCTACACCGGCAAGATGTCTCCATTCAAGCGCGGCTCATTCATGCTTGCCAATGAAATCGGCTTGCCCATCGTCCCACTCACCATCAACGGCTCATTCGACGTGTTCAGCCGCAAGGCGAAATCCGTTAGCCGCGGCACCGTCACCCTCACCATCCACAAGCCCATCACAGCCGAAGAGCGCCAAGGCAAGCAAACCAAAGTCGTCATGCAAGAAGTCTATGACATCATCAACGGCGGATTAGAAGAGAAATATCGCGATTCCAGCGCTAAATAAAGATTTTTCGGAACAGCAAGAGCCCTTTCAAGGTTTGCCGTACAGGCACATACACAACGCCATTTTTCACACTCTTGGCATTGACGATATTCAGCTTTCACATAACCGTACCCCTCGGGTCCGCCGCAGTGGACCCGAGGGGTACGGCATATCGGACCCGAGGGGTACGCTTTTCATCGACAATATCTCCACCCTTACACGCGCATCTCAAACAGGAGGCATCGTTGATAGCACAAAGACACATAGAGAAGCCCCGCATCGCCGTATTGATGCGGGGCTTCTCTATGTCAATTAGCCGAAAGGTCGAGCGTTCAACAACTGCTTTCTTTACTTCAGGAAAAACTCCTCCCAAATCTTGTGCATAGAACTTTCGTTGGAAGAGATGATTTCAGCAGTGCGCGTAAAAGTACGGTATTCCTTCCTGCGTTTTTTATCTATACGCTCCAGAATGTTCATCCGAGAAGCCTGGAATATTTCGCCACGCACTTGGAAAAAGAACACATCTGTGAGTGGCAAGGGTTCCTGTTCTATACGCCGCGCACCCTCAGTGTCGGCAATGGAAGAAAGGTTTGCTCCCTGCAAAACATTTTGGCTTTTGTTGATGTGGTCAAGATATTTCTGGTCAAGCGCCTTCTGGTCGAGCGTACGGACATGAATAATGCGCGCAATCCTGCCATCGATAGAATCTTCGCGGACAATGCGCCCAAACATATTCTCGCTTCCCACAGGCATGTAAACATCTCCATTAGGGAACTCTACACGCAGCACACTGCCTGGCTCCGCCTCCATCAGCGTGTCGTTCTGGCTGTACCACAAAGCCTGCTTGCCCACATGGATGTTGCAAGGCACAATGGTCTTGGAACGTTTGAAAATGCCTGTATAGACAGTCGATGCCCTGAAGTTCTTATTAAGGAAAGGCCACTCGCCCGTTGGCTGCCAATCAGAACCCGACTGCGCAGCAAGAGGCAACGCTATCTGCAATGCCAGCAGAAAGAGAGAAGTCTTGAATGCTGTTATTTTCATGAATCGAAGGATTTTCACTTCACCTTAACCACCAAATACTTGCTGACACTCCAGAACTTGGCTGCATCTGTGATACGGAGGGTATATTCGCCCTTGCTGTCTTTGAGCAGCGTGTAAGAGCCTGCCGGGTGATTGGTCAACAGTTCTGCCGATTTGGACTGAAGAGGGATAACACTAACCTTGCGGATATCAATCTTTGTCAGATAATCCTTATTATAGTCGCCATTCAGCACTTCCCCCTTTTTCAGAATACCTTGCTCTTTCAGTTCCTTGCTCGTACCGAACACGTACCATGCAGTATTGAGCTGCGCATCCTGATTTTTGGCGATAGCTGCTGTTTCCTCCTGCTCCAGCTTGATTTTAGCGTTTTCGTCCTTCAGCATGTTCAATGTACTGTCAAGCTCGCCAATGACGAGATTCTTTTCTGCTAACTGAGCACGCAAAGTCTCAAGCTCAGCATTCTTCTCGTTCAGCTGAGTCGTGAGCTTGCTGATGGCTTCCTTCAGTTTGGAAGAACTGATTGTGCTGGCCTTGAGCTTGTTCTGAAGTTCCTGTATCTTCCGCTTGTTCTCGAGGAGCGTTTCCTGTATGAACGTCATGTTTTCGCGTATGTTCTGTGCGAAGCTATTGTTCTCAGCATTGCTGCGCATCATGTTCACACGCCCTTCGGCCTCATTGATAAGGTCAAAGCCTTGCTGAATCTCGTTAAAGGTACCCATCAGGTCGTTGAGTTCCTCATCTTTTCGGTCTATGACACTGCGCAGGGAGTCACGTTCGCGGTCGCTAGAAGAAGCCCCGCCATTCATACCGCCATCACAAGCTGCCAGCATAGATGCAAGAGCTGCCATAAAAAATAGTTTCTTCATATTTCTCTTTGTTTTTTAGTGATTCACAAAATTATTTATACTTGTTTTTCTTCTTTCCTGTGCCCATCAACATCTGCATAGGGTCGTCGGGCTGCGCCTGTGGGACAACAGACTCTTCTGTATCTGCTGCACCAGCAAGAACTATCACGATTTCGCCAAGAGGCTCC
Source organism: Bacteroidales bacterium (assembly GCA_030528885.1). GTDB lineage: Bacteria > Bacteroidota > Bacteroidia > Bacteroidales > Bacteroidaceae > Minthosoma. The sequence goes on from JAUMXY010000039.1 coordinate 16,198, forward strand.
ACCTTCTCGAAATGGTCAATCACCTCATCCAAGCTCCCCCGCACATGCTCTTCATGCAACTTAGATATCTCTCTCGCCACACTGACCTGCCGACTGCCGCCAAAAGCGTCGGCCAGTTGCTTAAGTGTCTTCACCAAGCGACGGGGAGACTCATAGAAAACAATGCTGCGGCTCTCATTCTTCAGCAGTTCCAAACGAGATTGTCGACCCTTTTTCTGCGGCAAAAAGCCCTCGAAGCAGAATCTGTCACAAGGAAGCCCACTGCTGACCAACGCCGGTACAAACGCTGTTGCCCCAGGCAGAGTCTGCACCTCCACCCCATGCTTCACACACTCGCGAACCAGCAGAAAGCCAGGGTCGCTAATGGCTGGCGTACCTGCATCGCTAATCAAAGCCGCAGTAGCACCACCCTGCAAGCGCATAACCACACTCTGTACCGTTTCGTGCTCATTGAATTTATGATGAGACAGCAGTTCGCCATGTATATCATAATGCTGCAGCAAGACGCTCGATGTACGAGTGTCTTCAGCCAAGATGAAATCCGCCTCTTTCAGCACCTTTACAGCCCTGAAAGTCATGTCTTCCAAGTTGCCGACAGGGGTTGGAACGATGTATAATTTCCCCACTTCTCTAAAACTTTTACTGCAAAAATAGAAATAAAAACACTTACTATGTGAATTTTTCTTTTAAAAACAACTTTTTTTCACATTACAGATACACAAAACATTACTTTTTATGTATCTTCGCCCCAAATTACTCAACAAACAACAAGGTTATGAAAAGCAGAGCCATCACATTCGACCGTTTTGTACGCATTCTCATCAGCGTAGTCATCATAGGCGCCGCCTACTTCCTGATACGCCGCCTCAGCAGCGCCCTCATTCCCTTTCTCGTAGCATGGCTGATTGCCTACCTGCTCTACCCGGTTGTCTGCTTCATACAATACCGATGCAGGGTAAAATTCCGCGCTCTCAGCATCATCATCACCTTGCTGCTCATTATTGGCATACTGACAGGCGGGTGCTACCTCGTCATCCCGCCCATCATCCACGAAATGGGGCATCTGAAAAACATCATCATCAGCTATGTAACTACAGACACCACCGTCACATCCGTGTCCTCCGAAATAGAAAACTTCATCAAGCACCACATCGACATCAACGAGATTATCCAGGCACTCACAGTACAGGACGTATCACAGTTCATCGGAGAAAAAGTTCCCCAATTCTTTTCCTTCGTCAGCAGCAGCGTCAACACGCTCATCGGTTTCATCTGCTCGCTCATCGCCATCATCTACCTCTTTTTCATTCTTGCAGACTATGAACAGATGGCAGAAGGATTCTTCAAGCTAGTTCCCCAAAACAGGCGGGCACTCATACAAGACATCATGAGTGACCTGAAAAAAGGCATGAACGGGTATTTCAGAGGCCAAACCACCATAGCCATGTGCGTAGGCATCCTGTTCGTCATAGGCTTCCTCATCATAGACTTTCCGCTGGCCATTCCTTTGGGTCTATTCATCGGATTTCTCAACCTCGTGCCCTATCTGCAAGCCGTCGGCTTCATCCCGACCATCATCCTGGCACTGCTCAAAGCGCACGATACTGGAGAAAGTTTTTGGGGAATCATTCTTGCCGCCATCATCGTCTTCTGCGTTGTACAAGCCATACAAGATTGGTTTCTCACCCCACGCATCATGGGGCAAGTGACAGGGCTCAATGCCGCAGTCATCCTTCTGTCCCTCTCCATTTGGGGCAGCCTGCTCGGGTTCGTCGGCCTCATCATCGCCCTCCCATTGACAACACTGATTCTCTCGTATTACAAACGATACGTGCTTGAAGAAACGGGCACACCTCCTATCAGCAATGCTTAAAGACGCCCCCCATAAGAAATCGGAGGGTCGGCACATAAGACTATGAACCGATCCTCCGATTTCTTTCACACATAGCATGGACGAACATCTGCCTGTCTCCATGAAAAGATGAGGCACATCACCCCAAGCATTTATCGGACCATGTGAATTTCCAAACTCACCCTATCCAATGATGCAAGTAGCCAACAACCTACTCCAGCATCGGCAAGAGACAGGTGTTTACCATTGGTTATAGTGGATGTTCTCCGGCTTCCACTTATCTTTAGGAGCAGGGCTTTCCGCTGGATAGCCTAAGGGGATGATGTTGAGAGGGATGACGTTTGACGGCAATCCAAGAACTTCTTTCACCTTGGGCAGCACGTCTGGATTAGGGTAAACACCGCACCACACAGCGCCAAGTCCCAAACCATGAGCAGCAAGCAGAATATTCTCAGTAGCAGCCGATGCGTCTTGAATCCAATAAGCTTGAGCAAAGCCAGAAAGAGCACGCTCCATGTCACCACACACGATGATGGCAAGCTGCGCGGTCTTCAGCATTTGCGCATAAGGGTGTACCTGTCGAAGGCGCTCCATCTGCTGACGGTCATTCACTACAACAAAAGCCCAAGGCTGTTTGTTCACCGCCGTAGGAGCAGCCATGCCGGCACGAAGGATTTTCTCGACGGTAGCCGTGTCTACAGGTTGGTCAGTAAATGCCCGGATGCTTGTACGGGTCATGATGTTTTCAATCACCATATCGGCATTGCTGTCTGATGCCGTTGGGACACTTTTTTCGCACGCTCCCAATAAGCCCACGCTTATCACTGATGCGCAGAATAGGCTTGCGGCTGCAAGAACGAACCTGCTTTGTTTTCTAACATTTTCCATATGCATATATTTGTGTATAAAATGACAAAAGAAATTTGCAAGCTGTTATAACTAACGTCTTGCGATTTCCTTGTGATCCGCCTGGATTTTGTACCTTTCGGTTATTTCCTTGCGTTATCTGTTTCTTTTCCAAGACCCTATGCCCTGCCATAAAAGGGTTCATTATTAGGATGTAACACAAAAAGTGTAACACATTAATTAACTCGCATGTGGTTTCGATATTGTTTCTAACCACTTGGCAAAGTTACATATAATATCTGAGAATCCCGCCTTTTATCACCGTTTTCTCGCTTTACGAGTATGAAATAAGAGTATGATTTTTCGTCCAAACACAATAAAACTTAAATTCTGACTGATTTTCTTTTGTACTTTCGTCCATTAGTGTCTTCGTCTGTAACTTCGCAACACAAAATTTCAAAAATTAAACGTATGAAGACATTGACGAAGAAACAAAAAGAAGCGAATGGAGAAAATTTCTCTCGTATAGTAGATGATGCTGCCATCCTTTTGCAACGGAGGGCAGATTACGTGATGAATATAAAACAGGTAGCAGACTATCTTGGCATATCTACAGATGCCGTGAGAAAGCGATGTCAACGGGGACAGCTTCCCTACCATCGCAATGCCAGTCAGTTGTACTTTAGCCGGATGGAGATTGACGATACAATTCTTGACCGTGAACTGTTGACGAAGTTTGCATAATGATTGTTCTTTGCCCTACCTTCCTTATCGTCACTGCCAACTTAACCATGGAAGAAATTAAAGCCAAATACGGTCTCCGTACTTCCACCGTCTGTGGACTAATATGCAGTTTGTTGTTATTCGGGAAAAGTCGTTGAGGGGCAAGTATGAGAAGTATTTTGAAAAATTCCGTATAAATTTACCTAAAACACAAAGAATCGTCACTATTTAGTAAACTTATTTAGGTAAACTTTTCGTTTTTGTATGTATTATTTGTACTTTTGCATAAATGAATTAAATCTAAGACAATGGCAAAAGACATTAATCGTATTAAAGTAGTACTTGCCGAGAAGAAACGTACAGGTAAATGGTTGGCTGAAACGATAGGTAAAGACCCTGCCACAGTTTCTAAATGGTGTACTAATTCCGCCCAACCAGGACTTGAAACACTTCTTGAAATTGCTCACGTACTCGAAGTGGACGTGAAAGAACTTATCAATTCAAGTAAAGATGATGTGATGTATATTCAAGTAGTGAAATAACACACACAATTAAGATTTAAAAAGAATAAAATTTAATCACTCTATCTATATTAACAGTCCATGAAGCATAATACGACCACAGGTTTAAGTGATTGTACTATTTTATATACCACTACAGATGGTAAGAAAATTAATATTGACAAAGATGCGTTTGGTGTTAAAATTGTCACTCATTCTTATCGCAAAGAAGGTATTATAAAATTCAGTAAACCTATAACCAAGATTCCTGCTTATACATTCAGTCAATGTACGACTCTTTTGACAGTAACTATTCCTGAAAGTGTTAAGTCTTTTTATACTAGTTCATTTTATAATTGCTCTAGTATTCAAGAATATAATCATAGTTTTGCTTCCGATGATAAAAGGTGTATAATTGTCAATGGTGTTCTAAAACTATTTGCTTCAGGAAATATTTCAGAATACGAAATGCCCAATAATATTGTCAAAATAGGTAAAGGAGTTTTTAGATGTTCAAAATTAAAAAAAGTTATTATATCAGAAGGCGTACAAATTGTTGATGATTGTGCATTCCAATTTTGTAAGAATCTATCAGAAGTTATCATACCTAATGGAGTTTCAGAAATAGGACAAAGTGCGTTCTCAAACTGTACCAAACTAAAAAGTATTGCGATTCCTAATAGCATTACTAAAATTGGTGATTGGGCTTTTGTCGGATGCAAATCATTACTTGAGTTTAACAGCCCTCTTGCTACTTCAGATAAAAGATGTTTAGTCATAAATGGAGAATTAGTAGCATTCGCTTCTGCTGAAATTACTGATTACACATTCCCTTCTGAAATCATTTCATATCAAAAAACTGTATTTGATTATAACACAAAATTGAAAGGACTAAAAAAGGTCTTAGACCAACGTATTCATAATGCTAGAGCAATAGTTACTCTCTCCCCAAAACCGACTAGAGAAAATGAAGCGAAAAGTGTCATAATTGCTATTACAAAAAATGGTTATATAAAGAAAACTCCTAGAGAAGAATTCCCATTACAAGAAATAGGCAATGTGGGTATTTATAAAAAACATTATAAAGATGAGATAAAAATATTGAAAGAAACAACTTTGTGGGATTCACTCCTTTTATTTACTAAGAAAGGTTTGTGCTATAAGATTGAGGTATCAGATATACCGACTACAACTATACAAGAGAAAGGTCTATCTCTATATGATAAATATGGTATTACCAAAGATACTTTTAGCGATATTTTGCCAACTCGAAATCTACTAAATAGTGATAAGGCAGAGAAATACTATGTCTTAATTTTGACAAAAGATGGACGTATTTCTAAACAAAAACTTTCAGAATATAAACAAATGAAAAATGGAATTCGCACCATTTTGTTAGATTCCGACAAAAAAGATATCGTAATGTCCGTTTCTTTGGCGAAAAATAAAGATTATATTTTCAGTTGTTCGAGTAATGGATACGGCAAGTCCTTTGAACTTGAAGATATACGTTCATACACGTTAAAGTCTAAAGGAATAGGTACATATTGTGTTCCTCCTGCAAGACATGCAAACTCATTGATTGGGATGGATACGACAGAAATAAATGGCTGCGGTTATAATTACAATTCAACAGGGCGATTAAAACGTGATTTTAAGAATTTGTCGGGAGCTTCATATCTATTGGTCACAGAGAGAGGATTTATTAACAGAACATTTACATGCTTAGATGGTAATTTTAAGCCAGGTTCAAAACTAATAGAGTTAAGTGAAGAAGATAAGGTTATCTCAAACTTGTTTGTTTTAGACACTGATAGTATTCTTGTTGTTACAGCAAAGGGGGAAACAATAAGATTGGATGTTGAAAAGATAAAATTGGCGAAACTGGGAACAAAAGGGACCTTATGTCTGAAATTGTCAGACGATGATAGGATTGCGGCATGTTGTAAAATATCCCCACTTCAAAATGTTAATATTTCCATCGATAAAGAGAAGGTGAAGGAATACAAACAACAAACCCAAGAATCGCAATTAATATTATCTGATATATTTGATGAAGAACCCAATGAAGAAATAAATATTTCTAATGATAACAATATTACAATAAAAGAAATGCTTTCATTGCTTTTCACCAAAGAACAATGGGATAAAGATGAATTGGAAACGATATGTAAGAGTAAAGGACTAATGTTAGGCTCTATTCTTGAAGAAATCAATGATTATTCATATTCAGTTGTGGATGATGTGGTTTTGGAAGATGAAGGGGATACAATAAGTGTAATAATGGATTATAAAGACGAATTATTATGATAAAAAGCATAAGACCTAAAGAAAGAGATATCATCATACATTCACTCCGTGGTGGTGTAGTTCCTCGGTTGGGACTACAGCATGTTCAGGTTGGAAGAAATGAAGAACTGAAATCATTTGTTAAGAACATAGAAACAATGGTGGATGGCGGAACAGCATTTCGCATGGTAATTGGTGAATACGGTTCTGGTAAAACATTCTTTTTGTCTTTAGTTCGTTCTATCGCATTAGAAAAGGGGTTGGTGGTAATGAATGCCGATTTGTCTCCCACAAAGAGGCTATATAGTTCAAATGGACAGGCTAGGTTGTTATTCTCGGAACTAACCCAAAGTTTGTCAACAAGGACAAAACAGGATGGAGGTGCCTTATCAAATATTTTGGAAAAATTTATATCCATTGCAAGACAAGAAGCGCAGGAAAAAGGTTGTGATGTATCTGTTGTTATTTTTGAGAAACTGAAAGAATTAAATGATTATACAGACGGCTATAATTTTGCAACAGCAGTCAGCAAGTATTGGGAAGGTTATGATACGGGAAACGATGTACTTAAAGAAAATGCATTAAAATGGTTGCGTGGAGAATATACTTCGAAGATTGAGACTATGCGCGATTTAAGCATTAGGGAATATATAAATGATGCGGCATTCTATAATTCGCTGAAACTATATTCCATTCTTGTCCGCAAGGCTGGATATAAAGGTCTTCTGATAAACTTGGATGAAATGGTAAACCTCTATAAGATTCCAACCAGTGTTTCCCGTAAATCAAATTATGAAGTAATACTGAATATACTAAATGACACGCTTCAGGGGAATCTTTCCGGGATAGGTTTTGTTATGGGAGGTACTCCTGATTTCTTGACAGATTCATATAGAGGACTATATAGTTACGAAGCATTAAGAAGCCGATTGTCGGAAAACAGTTTTTCTAGTGTTTTAGGACTCATTGATTACAATAGTACTGTACTTCGTTTGTCAAACCTTACCCAAGAAGAGTTCTTGATATTGCTTCAAAATTTGCGACATGTTTTTGCTTGTGGAAAAAGTGAAGATTATCTACTCCCTGACAATGCACTGATCGCATTTATGAATCATTGTGCGAATAGAATTGGTGAAAGTTATTTCCGTACACCAAGAACAACAATAAAAGCTTTCTTAGATCTGTTGTCAATCCTTGAACAATACCCTTCCGTTAAATGGACGGATGTCATTGAAAATATAGACATAATAGCAGATTCAGAGCAGTCAGGATTTGGGAAAAGAAACATTTCGCAATCAGAAAATAATACTGAAGACGAATTTGCATCATTCAAATTATAGCTATGCAACAAAAGAAATCAGCGTTCGATATGTTGGCTTCTTCAGTCCAACGATGGATATGGAAGCAGGGATGGACTTCTCTAAATGAGATTCAAGAGAAGTCTATTCCTATCATATTGAAAGCTGATAGCGATGTCATTATCAGTGCAGCTACGGCTGGCGGTAAAACAGAGGCTGCATTATTCCCAATTTTGACCTCTATAGATAACGATAATAGCTCAGGATGTAAGGTGTTATATATCAGTCCTCTTAAGGCTTTGATTAATGACCAATACAGAAGGTTGTTGGATATTACTGAGGGAACTCATATAAAAGTAACTCCTTGGCATCAAGATGTAAGCATATCGTTAAAGAACCGTTTTCTAAAAACACCAAGCGGGATTCTAATAATAACTCCAGAATCGTTGGAGTCATTCTTGATGAATCGTAGAGAGATAGCGGAATATATCTTAGAATCGCTTCAATATATCGTGATTGATGAGTTACACGCATTTATAGGAACTGAACGAGGAATTCAATTACAGTCATTGCTTTCGAGAGTTGAAATAATGGTGAATCGTCGAATCCCACGTATTGCAATGAGTGCAACATTTTCAGACTTCGATAGTGTGAAAGCATTCCTTCGCAACAAGAGCGAATTTCCTTGTAGTGTTATTTTGCAAGAAAAATCTTCTCATGAGGTCAAGATTCTTATAAAAGAGTATATTTCAAGTGAAAATGTAAATGTAGGAGATAATATTTGCAATGGAATACTCAACAAGTTGCGTGGGACAAATAATCTTGTATTCGTAAATTCAAGATTTGAGGCAGAAGAATATACAACGAAACTAAAAATATTATGTGAAGAAAATAATATTCCAAATGAGTTTAGAATTCACCATGGTAATCTTTCAAGTGAAATTAGAGGAAGCGTAGAACGAGAGTTACAAGAAGGTCGCTATCCTGTTACTGCTATCTGTACCTCAACATTGGAATTGGGTGTTGATATAGGGAAGGTAAAATCAATTGCACAAATAGGTGTTGCAAATTCCGTATCAGGGTTGCGACAACGACTTGGTCGCTCCGGTCGACGCAACGAACCATCAATATTGAGAATCCTATCTATAGATGGGGAGAGTGGATTATTAGATGAACTGAGAAAAAACCTGTTTCAAAACATTGCAGTCGTTGAATTACTGAAAGAGCATAAGTTTGAAACTTTATCAGTGGGAAATTACCATTTTTCTACACTCATTCAACAATTATTGTCATTGATTGCATCTTATGGAGGTATTCTAGCAAAAGAAGCATGGCATTATTTATGCATAAATGGTGTTTTTAAGAATATTACACCTTCTGTTTTTCTTAAGTTACTGCATTGTTTGGGAGAGAAAAAAGTTATTTCACAATTACATACAGGAGAAATCATTATCGGATGGGTTGGGGAAAAGATAATTCGAGAAGTTGATTTCTATGCCACATTTATGAAAACAGACGATTATACAATACTTGATATAAACGGTGGTCGTATTGGTATAATACAAGGAGAACCTCGAAAAGGAGATGTCATAAAGCTAGCTGCGAAACATTGGGAAGTAGAAAAGGTTAGCAAAAGAAATAAGACCGCATACGTTTACCAAACAGACAAAGATGGAATTTTATTCTTTGATGGAGTTGGCATGGATGTATCTTCGTTTATTGTAGAAAAAATGAAAGAGGTCTATTGCTCTTTAGATGAATATCCTTACTTGGACTTGAATGCTAAGACACAATTAAAGGTGGGGCGTAACTTTTTTAGTCAATGTGCTTTGAATAGTACTTCTTTTATTGAATATGATAAAAGAAGCACTTTGTTTACATGGGCAGGTTTTAGAATTAATCATACGATAGAATTAATCTTGATGCGTTATTTAGATAATATTGAAATAGAAGAATGTAATGAAATATACATAGCTGGAGTCAAGCCGTCAGATGTCGTCTGTGTTTTAAAGCAAGAAAAGCCCAAAGTTGTAGATTTGGCCTCATTATTGGATTTTGAAATCAAGTTACGGCATAAGTATGACTATCTGCTTACAGATGAACTACTGAACATGGAATATGCAAAATCGTGTTTGGATGTAGATGGAGCGTGGAATATTCTGAAAAATATATTAAATCTAAATTAAACAGGAATGGTTATATTTGATATTATAAATTATGAGGAGTTGAAAAAAGAATATTTCTCCAGATATCGATATAAGACATTATCGGAATGTTTAAACCATTATGTAATGGTATTTGGAAAAGTCGCTTGCCCTTCTCTCCACGTTTGTCTTGGAAGCGGTTGTATGGATTATCTTTGATGAGTCCCAAACGGAAGGCTTCGCTGACGTAACTCTTGAATCGTTTGTGATAATTGTGGATGGCAGCTTGGCTACGTTCAATGAGCTTGCCTGTAGATGTGTAAGTTTCTTCTTCGCGAATGAACATATCAAATTCATAGATGAGAGTAAGGGTTATATCATCGAATGTCTTGAATTTGCCGAAGCGCTGAAGGGCTTTATAAGTGGTCAAATGTCCCTTGCGCGTTCCTTCTCTCATTTTGCGGGATTGGATACGTTCGCGCATCCATGCCATGAAGTTGCGTCGGTTGCTGCCATCTGATGACAGATAAGTTTTGAATTGTTGGGTGGTCATGTCATCACCATTTACTTCCATAGCAATGATGATACGTTCAAACTCCGTTACCTTCTTTTGAATCTGTTCGTTGAAAATGGCTGCTTTGGGATGGTTGATTACCATGCCATCCTTCCATTGGGTAGCATTCAGAAAGATACCGATTGAAAAGTAGAAACGTTCACGACCCAGACAGACAACG
>JAUMXY010000067.1:0-7256 GCA_030528885.1 Bacteroidales bacterium
CATTTTTTCATTTTTTAATTTTTGTATTTGTCGCTTAGGGTGGTCGAGGTGGCTGTGGCGCTGGCATTTGCCTTTGCCTTCGTTGCATTTGCTGTGTTTTTGCTGTTTGTGGCTAGGAAATGGCGGTTTTTCTTTTTGTCGCTTGGGGGGATGGCGGAAAAATCGTATCTTTGTGCGGTTGTACGGCTGGAAACTTGGCTGTGGACCATAAAGCAAGGCTGAGCTTGCAAAGGCTGAGATTTTAACTATCAAAATAAACTTATAATTCAATGGCTTTGATTGAAAGTATTATTGCGCGTGCAAAATCGAATAAGCAGCGCATCGTGCTCCCCGAATCGCTGGAGGAGCGTACACTTACTGCCGCCGACAAGTCACTTGCTGACGACATAGCTGATATTATTCTTATTGGCAATCCTGATGAAATTTTTGCTTTGGCTGACAAGCTGGGACTGAAGAACATTGGCAAGGCTACGATTATTGACCCTGCCACTTCGGAGAAGACGGAGGAGTATGCGCAGCTGCTGTTTCAGCTCCGCCAGAAGAAGGGCATGACGATTGAGAAGGCACGCCAGCAGGTGCTCGACCCGCTGTACTTTGGCTGTCTCATCATCAAGAATGGTGATGCGGACGGACAGATTTCGGGTGCGCTGTCAACGACGGGTGACACGCTGCGTCCTGCCTTGCAGATTATCAAGTGTGCGCCGGGCATTTCGTGTGTGAGCGGAGCGATGCTGCTCATTACGAAGGCGCAGCAGTATGGCGAGGAGGGTGTGCTGGTGATTGGCGATGTGGCTGTGACTCCTATGCCTGATGCGAATCAGCTGGCGCAGATTGCGGTTTGTACGGCGCAGACGGCTAAGAGTGTGGCTGGGTTTGACGATCCGCGTGTGGCGATGCTGTCTTTCTCTACGAAGGGAAGCGCTAAGCATGAGGTGGTGGACAAGGTGGTGGAGGCGACTCGCTTGGCGAAGGAGCTGGACCCCAGCCTGAATATAGATGGAGAGCTTCAGGCGGATGCGGCGCTGGTGCCATCTGTGGGACAGAAGAAGGCGCCGGGCAGTGACATTGCCGGCAAGGCGAACGTGCTGGTGGTGCCATGTCTGGAGGTGGGCAATATCAGCTACAAGCTGGTGGAGCGTCTGGGCAATGCTGAAGCTATCGGTCCTATCTTGCAGGGCATCGCGAGTCCTGTGAACGACTTGAGTCGTGGTTGCAGCGTGGATGATATTTACAAGATGGTGGCTATTACTGCTTGCCAGGCACAAAAGGTGGATAAAAAATAATAAGAAAAGATATGAAGAAGATTCTTGTTCTGAACTGCGGAAGCAGCTCTATCAAATATGCGCTCTACAATATGGATGACCAGAGCGTGATTACCAGCGGCGGCATCGAGAAAATTGGTCTGCCGGATTCTTTCATCACGGTGAAGCTGAATGGCGAGAAGCACAAGATGGAAAAGCCTGTGAAGGAGCATACGGAGGGTGTGCAGTGGATATTTGAGGTGCTGACAACTGGTGAGTATGCTGTGCTGAGTCATCTGGAGGAATTGGATGCGGTAGGACACCGCATGGTGCATGGAGGCGAGAAATTCAACAAGTCTGTGTTGCTGACTCCTGAGGTGATGGAGGCGTTTACTGCCTGCAACGACTTGGCTCCGCTGCACAATCCGGCTAACATCAAGGGTGTGAATGCTGTGACGGCGTTGCTGCCTAACATTCCGCAGGTGGGCGTGTTTGACACGGCGTTCCATCAGACAATGCCTGACTATGCATATATGTATGCGCTTCCATACGAGCTGTATGAGAAGTATGGTGTGCGCCGCTATGGATTCCATGGCACGAGCCATCGCTATGTGTCGCAGCGCGTGTGTGAGTTCCTGGGCGTGGAGCCTGCTGGGAAGAAAATCATTACTTGCCACATCGGCAACGGCGCTTCTATTGCAGCTGTGAAGGATGGCAGGTGTGTGGACACGTCGATGGGTCTGACTCCGCTGGAGGGGCTCATCATGGGTACTCGTTCGGGTGACATCGATGCCGGTGCGGTGACTTTCATCATGGATAAGGAGGGGCTGGACACGCATGGCATCAGCGACTTGCTCAACAAGAAGTCGGGTCTGGCGGGCATCAGCGGCGGCTCTTCGGACTTCCGCGACATCCTTGCAGGCATTGCTGCCGGCAATGACAGGGCGCGTCTGGCAAAGGAAATGTATTGCTATCGCATCAGGAAATACATTGGCGAGTATGCTGCTGCCATGGGTGGGGTGGACATCATCCTCTTTACTGGCGGCGCTGGAGAGAACCAGTGGGAAGTGCGCGAGGGCGCAACGAAGGACTTGGAGTTTATGGGTGTGAAGATGGACGAGGCAAAGAACAGGGCGTGCCGAGCAACGGAGGCTGTTCTGTCTGCTGAGGACTCAAAGGTGACCATCTGCTGCATCCCGACTGACGAGGAGCTGATGATTGCATTGGATACCTTGGAGCTGACGAAGTGAACTCCCCCTGCTTGAAAACTTAAGAACTCACTAACCTAAAGCATCAATTGCTCATGAGCGAATATAACGACAATGACGTCATGGACGAGGGATTGGACAATGAACTCTTGGAAGACGGAATGCCCTCTTCGGGTTTTCCGCCTAAGAGTGATTATGACCCTGCGAGCATGAAAGACAGCATAACTCATCATCTGAGCGGAATGTATCAGAGGTGGTTCTTGGATTATGCCTCATACGTGATTCTGGAACGTGCAGTTCCTCACATCATGGACGGCTTGAAGCCTGTGCAGAGGCGTATTCTCCACTCGATGAAACGTATGGATGATGGACGCTACAACAAGGTGGCGAATGTCGTGGGATACACGATGCAGTTCCACCCGCATGGCGATGCTTCCATCAAGGACGCGCTGGTGCAGATGGGGCAGAAGAACCTGCTCATCGACTGTCAGGGCAACTGGGGAAACATTCTGACGGGTGACGATGCCGCTGCCGGTCGTTATATTGAGGCGCGTCTTTCTAAGTTTGCTCTGGATGTCTTGTTCAACCCCAAGACTACGGAATGGAAATTGTCTTATGACGGACGCAACAAGGAGCCTATCTCGCTGCCGGTCAAGTTCCCGCTCCTCCTCGCTCAGGGAGTGGAAGGCATTGCTGTGGGACTGAGCTCCAAGATTTTGCCGCATAACTTTAATGAGCTGTGCGATGCGGCGGTGCATTATCTGTATGGCGAACCTTTCCAGCTGTATCCCGATTTCCAGACGGGAGGCTCGATTGACGTGTCGAAGTACAATGACGGACAGCGGGGCGGGTCGGTGCGTGTGCGCGCTAAGATTGAGAAGCGTGACAGCAAGACGCTGGCCATAACGGAAATACCATACGGCAAGACGACTGGCTCGCCCTCGAAGCCGAGCCAGTTCATCGACTCGATCCTCAAGGCGATAGAGAAGGGAAAGATTAAGGCGAGGAAGGTGGAGGACTTGACTGCGGCTGGGGTGGAAATCATTGTCCATCTGATGCCTGGCGTGTCGAGCGACAAGACGATTGATGCGCTCTATGCTTTTACGGATTGTGAAATCAGCATCTCGCCCAACTGCTGTGTCATTGACGACCGCATCCCTCGATTCCTGACTGTCAGCGATGTGCTTCGCAAGAGTGTTGACAATACAAAGCATCTGATTAAGCGAGAGCTGGAGATTCGTCGCGGCGAGCTGCTGGAGCACCTGCATTTCGCCTCGCTCGAGAAAATCTTCATTGAGGAGCGTATCTATAAGGGGAAGGAATTTGAAAATGCCAAGACAATGGATGCTGCTTGCGCCTATGTGGAAGAGCGGCTGACTCCTTTCTTCCCGCAGCTGGTGCGCGAGGTGACTAAAGACGATATCCTTAAGCTGATGGAAATCAAGATGGCGCGCATCTTGAAGTTCAACAAGGATAAGGCTGATGAATTCATCGCTCGTCTGAAGGCTGAGCTGGAGCAGATAGAACGTGACCTTGCCAACCTGGTGGAGGTGACGGCTGAATGGTTCCGCTTCCTCAAGAATAAGTATGGCAGCGAGCATCCTCGTCTGACCGAGATTCGCAACTTCGATACGATTCAGGCTGCAACGGTGGCTGAGGCGAACCAGAAACTGTACATCAACCGTGCGGAGGGATTCATTGGCACTGCTTTGAAGAAGGATGAGTTTGTCTGCAACTGCTCTGACATTGACGACATCATCATTTTCTACAAGGACGGAACCTACAAGGTCATCAAGGTGGCCGAGAAGGTCTTTATTGGAGAGACGGAGCGAAGCAAGGCTGAGAAGAGGAAGGTGGAGATAATACATGTCGCGGTGTTCAAGAAGAACGACACGCGCACCATCTATAATGCAACTTACAAGGATGGCAAGACGGGTGTCACCTATATCAAGCGTTTCAATGTGCCGAGTGTGACTCGTGACCGCGAGTATGACCTCACGATGGGTACGCCGAAGTCGAAAGTTACTTGGTTCTCTGCCAATAGCAATGGCGAGGCTGAAATCATCAAGATAACGCTGAAGCCGCATGAGAAAATCAAGAAGCTGGTGTTTGAGAAGGACTTCAGCGAGATAGACATCAAGGGACGAACAGCGCGAGGCAACCAGGTGACGAAGCATGAGATTTTCAGAATCCAGCTGAAGGCGCATGGAGGCAGCACGCTGGGTGGACGAAAGGTGTGGTGGGATGCCGACATACAGCGTATCAACTACGATGAGCACGGAGAGTTCTTGGGCGAATTCCAGAATAACGACCAGATACTGGTGGTGTTGCAGACGGGCGAGTATTACCTGACCAGCTTTGATGCTAACAACCATTATGAGCAGAATATCTTGCGCATTGAGAAGTATAAGGCGAAGAAGGTGTGGACGGCTGTCTTGTGGGATGCGGACAACCAGAACCAGCCTTACATCAAGCGATTCATGTTTGAGGAATCGAAGAAGAAGCAGAGTTTCTTGGGAGAGAATCCTGACAGCAAGCTGATTCTGCTGACGGATACGCCTTATCCGCGTCTTGAATTGACTTTCTCTGAACCGGATACGTTCCGTGGACCACTCGAATTGGAAGCCGAGGAATATATTGGCGTGAAGGGATTCAAGGCAAAAGGAAAGCGTCTCACGACCTTCTCTCTTGACCAAGTGAGGGAACTGGAGCCTACGCGTTTCCCTAATCCTGAGGAGGAAGAAGAGGCGGTGGACGAAGAATTGGAGGAGGTGAAGGACCCAGACGAGGGAAAGAGTGACGGCGACATCCGTGATGAGATAACGGGACAGCTGAAGCTTTTTTGAGTTCTTGAGTGTTCGCAAACTCGTTAACTTCTCAACACATTGTTGATGAAATGAAACATCTATATAATATAATAATGTGTAAAAGCTTGGCAATGGCTGGGATGCTGTTGCTGAGCTTTTGTGCTTATGCACAGTCCTTTCCTGTGGAGGAGAACAAGGAGGTTCTCCATTCCTCTATGGCAGGTATAGGGGCTGCGAACGTTCTTGACACCTATCTCTCTCCGTACAACTATACAGGAACAGACTTGCGTGTGCAGCGTGAGACGATGCGCATGACCAAGCTGTGGAGTGGCAATGTGAGCCACCAGTCAATGATAGATGTCAATGCGGCGCTCAATAAGAATCGGACAGGAAGTATGGATGAGTATGTGGGCGGTGTACGTTATTCTCACGGCTGGTTCTATAATTTTGCAGAAGGAAATGTTGTTAATCCTTTGGAACGTTCTGCGGCGCGATGGAACTTTGCTGCGGGTTTGGCTGCAACAGCCTATTTGGGAGGTATCTACATCGACAGAGGGGGCAACAACCCTGCCCAAGCCAAGGCTGAAGTCTGTGTGGATGCGAGTGGCATGGTGGCATACGATATGCGTATAGGCAAGCATCATCTCCTTTGGCGCTACCAGCTTTCTGTGCCTTTGATGGGTGTGGCTTTCTCGCCGCGCTATGGGCAAAGTTACTATGAGGCTTTTGGACTAGGGAATTATGATCGCAATGTGGTCTTTGCGCATGTGGGGAACATGCCTTCCATGCGGCATAGGGTCACACTTGACATTCCTGTGAAGCGGCATGTCCTTCGTGTGGGCTATGTGGGGCAATTTTGCCAGTCAACGTTCAATCAACTGAAATATCATAGCTATACTCATGACTTCATGGTTGGATTCACTAAATACCTCTATCGTCGATGAAAAATCCATTCTACATATTATTCCTCTCTCTCTTTGCTCTTGTTGGTTCGTTCTTTCTTGCGTCTTGTGTGGAAGAGGATGAGTATGACAATTCCAATCGAGGCAATTTTGAGGCTCTTTGGAAATTGATGGACGAGCACTACTGCTTCTTCAGTTACAAGCAGCAGGAACTGGGAGTCAATTGGGATGAGGTGCATTTACGCTATGCAGCGAAAGTGAATGGGAAAATGAATGACAATCAGTTGTTTGAGGTTCTCTGCAATATGCTTGCGGAGTTGAAAGATGGGCATGTCAACCTCAGTGCATCTTTCGACTATGGACGTAACTGGAGTTTTTACGAGGATTACCCTCGGAATTACAATGACAGCATTGCCAAATTGTATCTGGGGCACAACTATCAGATAGCTTCAGGACTGAAATATGTCATACTCGATGATAATGTGGGTTATGTGCGATGTGAAACTTTTGAGGACGGGGTGGGCGATGGCAATGTCAGCATGATGCTTCACAATCTGGCCATGTGTCAAGGATTGATTATAGATGTGCGTGGCAATGGAGGCGGACAGCTGACAAAAGCGCATACATTGGCCTCTCATTTCACCAACGAAAAGATTCACGTAGGTTATGTTTCCCACAAGACGGGCAAGGGGCGTGCAGACTTTTCTTCTCCCAAGGCGGAGCATTTGGAACCTGCTTCTGACGGCGTTCGATGGCAGAAGCCCGTGGTGGTCCTGACTAATCGTGCCGTGTTCTCTGCTGCCAATGATTTTGTCAAATGCATGAAGCAGTGCCCGCAAGTCATAGTGATGGGCGACACAACAGGCGGCGGCTCGGGCATGCCTTTCAATAGTGAACTGCCCAATGGATGGCAAGTGCGCTATAGTGCTGTCGTCTATTATGACAGCGAGATGCAGCATACGGAATTCGGAATCATCCCTGATATCGCAGTCGAGATGTCAGGTGCTGATATTGCAGCCGAGAAAGATACCTACATCGAAAAAGCACGCGAACTGCTGAGGAATCTGGCCAATCATCGTCCTGAATAGCAAAAATTAT
>JAUMXY010000067.1:7266-7673 GCA_030528885.1 Bacteroidales bacterium
TATCCATTATCAATTGTCAATTATCAATTATTTTGTACCTTTGCACTCGCTATGCGCCTGTGGCGGAATTGGTAGACGCGCTAGACTTAGGATCTAGTATCTTCCGATGTGCAGGTTCGATTCCTGTCAGGCGCACCAAATAAAAAAGCCCAACCATTGGTGGGCTTTTTTTATTTGGCGATTGTTATTCTTCAGTTTCCTCTGCTTTGTCGCTTTTCATGTCTCTCTGTCTTCTTGCGCTTACTTTTACCTCGCTTGCTTTCTTTTTTGCTTTGGCCTGTTCTCTCTTCTCCTTTTCCTCAGTTGTCTCTTTTACCTTTGTGGAACGTTCCTTTCTGGCCTCTTTCTCAGCTTCCTTCTCTGCCTCCTATTTCACCTTCTCGATGCGCTTCCTTTCTTGGGCTTCT
>JAUMXY010000008.1:0-33995 GCA_030528885.1 Bacteroidales bacterium
GGTGGCTGCTCGGCGCTCGGTGCGCACCATGGCTACCTCGCAGACCTTGCAGGGGCGAGCGCATCGTGTGTAGTGACCGTGTTGCCAGCCTGTTATGCCATAACGTACCTTGTCGATGGCGAGGTGTTCAAAACCGACTCGATAGCCCGTGGCGCATCTATCAGCGTGCCCGAAGCTCCCGTCAAGGAGGGCTATATCTTCAGCGGATGGAGCGAGGTGCCCGAAACGATGCCTGCAATGGACGTTGTGGTGACGGGGCATTTTGAGGCTGACGGCATAGGTGCGCTATCGGCAGACGGATTGGTTGATGTCTATACCTTGCAAGGTGTGACGGTGAAACTCCAAATCTCTGTTGCTGAGTTGAGGTATGCGTTGCCTAAGGGTGTTTATATTGTCAATGGAAAAAGGATAGCAATCAAATAGGTGCACCTCTTTCTCCAGAGCCGTGCAAGGCTCGTATCCGCTAAATTCGTTTCAATCATCGCGAAGCGGCATGTTGAAAGACACGTTCCTGCGGAGCGATGGGGCGAATTTAGCGGATGGAGAATTGATGTTCTTGGTATGGGAGTGCCTCGGTCTTTTCGTTCACTCGTACTTTTCCCTCTTATTTTTGGTCGTGTCGGCGTAATGTGGTATCTTTGCAATTGAATTGGAATTTTGGCTCAAGAACTGGCAATTTTTCCCCCGCACAAACTCATAACCCTAACCCCCCAAAAACTTAAAACACCTCATCTGATGTTGAGATTTGCCTATATACTGACCGGTATCTTTTTCTTTTTCTCTTTTTGCGGTGCCCAGACTCCCGACAGCCTGGGGCGCGTTCGCTATAAGTATGACTTTGTGGTGCCCGACAACGGGAACTTTGTGGCTGCCATACGTGCGGCCAACAACAGGAAGGACAAGACGAAGCGTTTCCGCATCTTCATCAAGTCGAGCATGTACCGCATCAAGGGTGAGGGCAACCCCATCAAGATTGTGGAGAATGGCAAGGAGATGGTGATACCGAGTCCGATGACTGTGCTGACGGCGCCGAACACGAGCATCTGCGGTGAGGGATGGAAGCACACGCAGATTGAGTCGATGCCTATGCATGAGGGCATCAGCTGCACGTCGACGCTGTTTCTGAATGGCGCTGACAGCACCTACATTCAGGACATTGAGCTGTGGTCGAACTACCGCAATGACCCTGACGCTTTTGCCAATCGGGCGGTGGCGCTGAACGAGAAGAACTGCAAGGGGAACATCTTCAAGAACTTGTCGCTGATGAGCACGCAGGACACCTATTATACGAATGACGGGGGGACGACCTATCTGGAGGACTGTACGATAAAGGGAACGGTTGACTTCATCTGCGGAGGCGGAACGATATACTTTAACAGATGTGACATTGAGCTGCGTCCGCGTGGCAAGACTGGTGCGCGCGATGTGATTTGTGCGCCGGCCACAGAGGCTTTCCGCCAGTACGGTTACGTGTTTAACGGCTGCCGCATTTTTGGCGCTTCGGAGCAGGAGGGCAGGTACATGTTGGGACGTCCGTGGAAGAATGCGCCGCGTGCCGTCTTCATCGGCACGATGATGGAGCTGTTGCCCGACTCGCTGGGATGGACGGAGATGCATGGAACGTTGCCCCGCCTCTTTGCGGAGTATGAAAGCATCAACCCTGATTTCCAGCTGGTGCCTACTGGCAGCCGCCGCAAGCAGTATAAGGATAAGAATAATGTGCAGACGACAGTCAGATACAGTACAGACCTCTCTGTGCAGGATGCAGAGAAGTATGACATAGACCATGTGTTCCCTGGCTGGCATCCGGAACAGAAGACGGTGTTGGTCGAACCGCCTGTTGTGCACATCAAGGACCGTGGCAGCATCTATTGGGAGGATGTGCCTGAGGCGTGTCTGTATGCCATCTGCAAGAACCGTGATGTGGTGGCGTTTACAACAAAGCCTTACTACAACGTGCCGCGCGGAACGGCGGAGGGCTCTTGCTACTCTGTGCGCTGCGCCAACTGGTATGGCGGCTTGGGCGACAGAAGCAATGAGGTGGTGTACCCTAACCGCTAAGCCTGCTGTTCCCCGAAAAGGCTGATGTTCCCAGCGTCTGATGAACTATTTTTTTGTGTGTTAATTATTTTTCACGAAAAATATTTTTCTGATGTTTGTCTTTTTCTCTATATTTGTAGCGACAAATGATTGTTGAACATTAAAACTCTAAGATTTATGGCAAAGAAATGGGTATGCCCAGTATGCGGCTATGTTTATGAGGGAGAGAATCCTCCAGAGAAATGTCCACAGTGCAAGGTTCCTGGTTCAAAGTTCAAACTGAAGGAAGAGACGGAAGGCCTGAACTTTGCTTGCGAGCATGAGCTTGGTGTGGCTAAGGCTATTCCGGAAGGTGAAGAAGGAGCTTTTGTTCTTCAGGGCTTGAAGGACCACTTCATGGGTGAATGCACCGAAGTGGGTATGTATCTTGCTATGAGCCGTCAGGCTGACCGCGAAGGTTATCCTGAGGTGGCTGAGGCTTTCAAGCGCTATGCGTGGGAGGAAGCAGAGCATGCTGCTAAGTTTGCAGAGCTGCTTGGCGAGATGGTTTGGGATACTAAGACCAATGTGAAGGCACGCATGGAAGCAGAAGAAGGCGCTTGCGCTGCTAAGCTCGATATCGCAAAAGTTGCGAAGAAGCTTGACCTTGATGCTATTCATGACACAGTGCACGAGATGGCAAAGGACGAGGCTCGCCACGGCGCAGGCTTCCAAGGTCTTTGGAACAGATTCTTTAAATAAAGATTATTGAGTTCTGAAGTTCTCGAACTTCAGAACTCACAAACTTATAACCTCACCGACTATGAAGAAATATGTATGTGATGTCTGCGGTTGGGAGTATGACCCGGCTGTAGGGGTGCCAGAGGCAGGTATTGAGCCAGGCACAGCATTTGAAGACCTGCCAGAAGACTTTGAATGTCCGCTCTGCAGTGTTGGAAAGGACCAGTTTTCTGAAGCATAAATAAAAACTGTTATTGTTGGCGATTTGCAGTCTTGGATTGCAAATCGCAACATTATATGCGAAAAAGTGAAGATAGGGGACATCAATCTTGGCAATAGGCCTGTCGTGCTGGCTCCGATGGAGGATGTGACCGACCAAGCTTTCCGCCTGCTGTGCAAGGAGTTTGGCGCGAGCATGGTCTATTCGGAGTTTGTCAGTGCCGATGCGCTCATCCGCAATGTGAATCGCTCGCTGGAGAAGATTCGTGTGGATGACCGTGAGCGTCCTGTCGCCATACAGATTTATGGGCGCGATGTGGACAGCATGGTGGAGGCTGCCAAGATGGTGGAGAGTGAGGCTCACCCTGATTTGCTGGACATCAATTTCGGATGCCCCGTCAAGAAGGTGGCAGGAAAGGGAGCAGGTGCGGGCATGCTGCGCACGCCCCAGCTGATGCTTGACATCACTCGAGAAGTGGTGAAGGCGGTAAGGATTCCTGTCACGGTGAAGACCCGTCTGGGGTGGGATGTGCCGTCGCTCTTCAGCAATCCCTTTGCTGCAGATGGTGAGGGGACTGACGGTCAGGAAAGAAAGGCCTTCATTGTCGAGATGGCAGAGAGGCTGCAAGACTGCGGCATAGAGGCGCTGACCATACATGGGCGCACGCGCAGCCAGATGTATCAAGGAGAGGCTGACTGGACGCTGATTGGCGAAGTGAAGGCTAACCCCAGGATGAGAATTCCGATTATTGGCAATGGGGACATCTGTACAGCAGAACAGGCCGCCGCGGCCTTTGACAGATATGGAGTGGATGCCGTCATGATTGGCAGAGCTACGTTTGGGCAGCCGTGGCTGTTTAAGGATGTGCGCCATTTCCTTGACACGAACAAACACGACGACACGATGACGCTCGACTGGAAGATGGATGTGCTGAAGGAACAGGTGCGGAAGAGTGTGGCGTATTCCCTTCGAGAAGACAATGCGCTGAAGGAACGCAAGCGCACGGAACTTGGAGGCATCATACATGTGCGACGCCATTTGGCTAACAGCCCGCTATTCAAGGGTATTCCTGACTTCAGGCAGACACGAGTCAAGATTCTCCGTGCGGAGACGCAAGAGGAATTGTTTGCCTTGCTGGATGAAGCAAGGATTAGGATAATGGAGATGAATGGTAAACCTTAAATACTTATAAAATCAAAATACTAACGACTATGAAGAACATCATGATTTTGCTGCTGTCGCTCTTTGCTGTCTCGGCTGTAGCGCAAGACAAGACAGACTGGTTTGTAGGCGGTCGAATAGGACCGACCATGGCAGTTGCTGACAACATCACCGACCATCCCACTTTTAAGTTCTTGGGTAAATCCTTAGGCTTGGGGTTTGATGTGTATGGCGGAACTTTCTTCTCGCCTAAGATGGGATGCCGCATTGGTGTGGGCTATACTCATGTGAAGAACCGGGGTGACAGGGAGTATGTGAATGCGCCTGTCTTCACCGACTTGTTTGGCGGTGATGGCTTCTATCATTTCGATGCTTTCAATGTTTATGCTGATGCGCTGTTTGACTTTACGGGCATGAGCACGAAGAGAGACAAGCCTCTGCACGTCATCGGCACGGTAGGATTGGGCGTGCTGTCAACGGGCGACAAGAAGCTTTATCCCTTGCAGGGAACAACTGAAGAGGATATTTGTCAGGCGCTGAAAATCATAGCGCACGACATGGAGGGTGGCACCTTTCTGGCTTTACGCCTCGGCTTGATGCTTGACTACAGGATTTCGTCTTGCGTCTCTGTCAATGTGGAGGGCAATGTGAGTGCCATGAATGACCGTTTTGACGGCATCGATTATGACGAGCCTGTTGACTTCCTCCTCAATGCTTCCATTGGAGCGGTCTATCACTTTTAGCGCGTGCGGCAGGCAATAAAGTATGAATTGATTTTGTTTTCTCCACGAAAGAATGTATCTTTGCAATCAAAACAAGAGAACAATCAACTAGTAACTAATCAACTAATAAGAACTATGGCAGATTTGTCTAATTTTTCTTTGGAAGGTAAGAACGCATGGATTACTGGCGCTTCTTACGGTATCGGTTTCAACATTGCAAAGGCTTTTGTGCAGGCTGGCGCAAAGAATATTGTTTTCAACGACATCAATCAGGAGGCGTTGGAGCGTGGCTTGGCTAACTACAGAGAGGCTGGCATCACTAACGTGAAGGGTTATGTTTGTGACGTAACTGACGAGGTGGCTGTGGGCAAGCTGGTAGAGACGATTCATCAGGAAGTGGGTCAGATAGACATTCTTGTGAACAATGCCGGCATCATCAAGCGCATCCCTATGCATGAGATGAAACGCGCCGAGTTTCAGCAGGTTATAGATATTGACCTCGTAGCGCCATACATCTGCGCAAGTGCTGTTTTGCCAGAGATGATGGAGCGCAAGGAGGGAAAAATCATCAACATTTGTTCAATGATGAGTGAGCTGGGTCGTGAGACTGTGTCTGCATACGCTGCGGCTAAGGGCGGCTTGAAGATGCTGACTCGCAACATCTGCTCTGAGTACGGAGAGTACAACATCCAGTGCAACGGCATTGGTCCTGGCTACATCGCTACTCCTCAGACAGCTCCGCTTCGCGAGATTCAACCAGATGGTTCACGTCATCCATTTGACTCGTTCATCTGTGCCAAGACTCCTGCTGGACGTTGGCTCGACCCAAGCGAACTCGCTGGTCCAGCGGTGTTCCTTGCGTCAAAGGCTTCTGATGCAGTGAACGGTCACGTGCTTTATGTAGACGGTGGCATTCTGGCTTACATCGGCCGTCAGCCTAAATAAGCCTATCCCCTATAAACAAAGAAAAGCAGGAGAGCCCGAAAGGATTTTCCTGCTTTTTCTTTGGCTTTCTGGCAGAAAGGATGTACCTTTGCCATATATATTATAATGTGTATATGTTATTGCCATACTATAAACAAGGACTGATAGAGGCAGGATGCGATGAGGCTGGCCGAGGATGTCTGGCTGGCAGCGTGTATGCCGCTGCTGTGATATTCCCCCCTGATTATCATAATGACCTGCTGAACGACTCGAAGCAGCTGACTGCCAAGCAGAGGTATGCGTTGCGAGACGAGATTGAACGCGATGCTGTGGCTTGGGCGCTGGGCATTGTGACAGCGCAGGAAATTGATGAGATGAACATTCTTCGTGCCAGCATCACAGCGATGCATCGGGCCATAGACGGGCTGAAGGTGAGGCCGCAGCACTTGATTGTTGACGGGAACAGTTTTCTGCCCTATTATGAAAAGAGGGGAGGAAGAGACGCAAGCATCCCTTATGCTACAGTGGTGAAGGGGGATGGGAAATATCTCTCCATTGCTGCAGCATCTGTCTTGGCAAAGACTTATCGTGACGATTACATGAAGGAACTGCATAAGGAGTTCCCTTACTATGGATGGGACCATAATGCCGGATACCCTACGAAGGAGCATCGTAAAGGCATTGAGAATCACGGAACAACGCCCTATCATCGGATGACGTTCAATCTGACAGGGACCGTCCAGCTGGAGCTTCCCTTTGCTGATAGCTGACAGAGTCGCGGAAAAACGTTTTGGTTTCCTCTTGAGAAAAGCTTTTTAACAAATAGGGAAAATCCTCTTGCGAATAGGAAAAACAGCCTTGCAAGAGGATTTCTTTTGTCTTAACTTTGTCGCAGAGAAATAAAAAACATCAGGTATAAATCTAAAAAGATAAAGTTATGAAGGTTCTAAGAAGTCTATTGGTAGCAGTCGCTCTCCTGGGTGGGGCAGTGGCTATGAATGCTCAGAGCATGAGCATTGTGGCGATGCGCAGTAATGCACGTTTCTTGACCGATCGAATGGCATACACATTGGGTATTCGTGACCCCTTCTTGATTGATGAGATATACCGAATCAACTATGATTATATCTGGGGTGTGAACACCTATCTTGACGATGTTGCTTTGGGCTATTACTACGACGACTACATCGCTGTATGTGCAGCTCGCGACATGGCTCTTCGCACGCTGCTCGGTCCTGCTGTGTGGAATAGGCTGCTCGGAATCAGTTACTTCCATCGCCCCATCGTCTTTGCAAACAGAGGTTGGCACTTTAGCATTTATGACTACGACAGGCATGGGCGCAGCCATTTCTTCTACAGCCCTCCACGTCCTTACGGAAATGGGTATGCAGGCGGACATTTCTTCCGCGGCATGGCTCCGAAGGGAGGACGCCCAGCTGTAACTGTACGTCACGATGCAACCGTGCGTCCTAATGGCAGAGACTTCAATGTGCGCAATAATAATGCTGCCCACCATGCTAAGCCTAATGTGGTGACCCCTCATCGGGAGGTGAATGCGAATGCCATTCGCGTAAATAGCAAGAATGCGCCCGGCAATGCAGACAGAGGGGGGCGGCAGAATGTGAATCGTGATGCCAACCCGAGCGCAGGGAATCGTGCCAATGCAAGTCGAACCAGTGCCAATCGCAGCTACACCCTGACTCGCAGCAATAGCAACATGCGCAGTTCTTCACGTTCAACTGCAACACGAAGTGCAGCAGCTCCGTCAGGCGCAGCCAGGTCTAACCAAGGACAAGCGCGTAGCGGTCGCAGGTAACAAACATTGTTTGATATAGTAAGTTTAGCGTAGCTTTCCAACCCCTCTTTTTGTGCCTCAAAAGTGGTGAGAGTCTCACCTCCGGATAGGTCAGAGTCTTACCTCTGGACAGGTGAGACTCTCACCACTTTTGAGGTGTAAAGCGCAGCATTTTTCGGGAGCATTTCCTGTGATGATTGGAAAAGGGAAAGGAGCGATTCTTTGGTACGGGGCAGTCCTTGAATTGTGTGTTCAAAGATGGAATTAACATGAATTTGTCGAAATCGCGTCATTTAGGAAAGATATAAAGCTTTCTTTATCCTCACTTTGTCAAAATTTTGTAACTTTGCAGTCAAATTTGTGATTATTATGACTATAGAAGAAAAAATCATAGCAGGCGTGCAAGCGGCAGTGAAGTCGCTCTACGACATGGATGCCACTCCTCAGCAGGTGCAGTTGCAAAAGACTAAGGCAGAGTTTGAAGGACACCTCACAGTGGTTGTGTTCCCCTTTGTGAAGGCAGCTCGGAAGTCGCCCGAGCAGGTTGGAAACGAGGTGGGGCAGTATCTTGCTGACCATGTAGGCGATGTGGTGGCTAAGTTCAATGTGGTGAAAGGTTTCTTGAACCTTGTCATCAGCGATGCTCCTTGGATTGCATTGCTGAACAAGGTGAATGCCGACGAGCGATTTGGCTTCCAGCCAGTTACGGAGAGTAGTCCGTTGGTCATGATAGAATATTCTTCTCCCAACACCAACAAGCCGCTTCATCTCGGTCATGTGCGCAACAACCTGCTTGGTGCAGCTCTGGCGCGTATAGTGGAGGCTAACGGAAACAAAGTTGTCAAGACCAATATCGTCAACGACCGCGGCATCCACATCTGCAAGAGCATGCTGGCATGGATGAAGTGGGGCGAAGGCGAAACACCTGAGTCTTCTGGCAAGAAAGGCGACCACCTGATAGGCGACTACTATGTAGCCTTCGACAAGCACTACAAGGCTGAGTGCGATGCCTTGGCTGCGCAGTATGTGGCAGAGGGCATGGAGGCAGAGGCTGCCAAAGAGAAAGCGAAGCAAGAGGCTCCCCTTATCAAGGAAGCTCACGAGATGCTTGTCAAGTGGGAACAGAACGACCCCGAGGTGCGTGCGCTCTGGAAGAAGATGAACGACTGGGTTTATGCTGGATTTGACGAGACCTACAAGATGATGGGCGTCAGCTTCGACAAGATATATTACGAATCAGACACTTATCTTGAAGGCAAGGAGAAAGTGATGGAGGGCTTGGAGAAAGGCTTCTTCTATCGCCGTGAGGACGGCTCCGTGTGGGCAAACCTTAATGCTGAAGGACTGGACGAGAAACTGCTCCTCCGCAGCGACGGCACCTCTGTGTATATGACTCAGGACATAGGCACAGCAAAACTGCGCTTCCAAGATTATCCTATCGACAAGATGATTTATGTGGTGGGCAACGAACAGAACTACCACTTTCAGGTACTCTCCATTCTGCTCGACAAGCTCGGCTTCAGCTGGGGCAAAGATCTTGTCCACTTCTCCTACGGAATGGTTGAGCTCCCCAACGGAAAGATGAAGAGTCGTGAGGGAACTGTGGTGGATGCCGATGACCTCATGGACGCCATGATAGCCGATGCCTATGAGGCAAGCAAGGAGCGTGTGAAGCAGACTGCCATGCCAGACGATGAGGCAAGAGAAGTAGCAAGGAAAGTCGGACTCGGTGCACTTAAATACTTCATCCTCAAAGTGGATGCGCGCAAGAATATGCTCTTCAATCCAGAAGAAAGCATCGACTTCAATGGCAACACAGGTCCTTTCATCCAGTACACCTACGCTCGTATTGCCAGCATCCTTCGCAAGGCAAAAGAGCAAGGCATAGACATTCCTGCTCAGCTCCCATCCAGCATCTCCATCTCTACAAAAGAGACTGAACTGATACAGAAACTCAACCAGTTTGGTGCAGCAGTTCGTCAGGCTGGCACTGACTACAGCCCGTCAGGCATCTGCAACTATTGCTATGAGCTGACCAAAGAGTTTAACCAGTTCTATCACGACTTCACCATCCTTGGCGAGTCCGATGAAGACCTGAAGCTCTTCCGTCTCTCTCTTGCCAAAGCAGTGGCAAAAGTCGTAAGCCTCGGCATGGGACTCTTGGGCATCGAGATGCCTGAGAGAATGTAGTTAAACAGGCAGAATGTAACCATAGGGAAAAAACTTGATACAAGAGTGATTGCAGGTTTTGGTTTTTTTTGCGACCTTTGTGGCAAAATTAACCAAAACCTTTTTTTATGAGAAAGTATCTATGCATGATGGCATTGGCATTCTGTGCCAATGTCGGTGTGGTGGCACAGACGTTGCCGTATCAGAATCCGGATTTAAGCGCAAAAGAACGTGCGAAGGACCTTTGTTCCCGACTGACGTTGGAGGAGAAAGCGCAGCTCATGCTCGACGAGAGTCCTGCCATTCCGCGTCTAGGCATCAAGAAGTTCTTTTGGTGGAGCGAGGCGCTGCATGGCGCTGCCAATATGGGGAATGTGACAGTGTTTCCCGAGCCTGTAGGAATGGCGGCATCATTCAATCCTGAGTTGCTTTACAAAGTGTTTGATGCTACCAGTACAGAGTTCCGTGCTCAGTACAATCATCGTGTGCAGAAAGGCGAGGAAGATAAGAAGTTCCACAGTCTCTCTGTGTGGACTCCCAATGTGAACATCTTTCGTGACCCTCGCTGGGGACGCGGACAAGAAACGTATGGTGAAGACCCTTATCTGACCAGCGTGATGGGCACGCAGGTGGTGCGTGGCTTGCAAGGTCCAGAAAGCGCTAAGTATCGCAAGCTGTGGGCTTGTGCCAAGCATTATGCTGTGCATAGCGGTCCTGAATATACACGCCATACCGTGAACCTCATTGACATCTCGCCTCGTGATATGTGGGAAACTTATATGCCTGCTTTCAAGACGTTGGTGCAAGATGCCAAGGTGAGAGAGGTCATGTGCGCTTACCAACGGCTGGATGACGACCCTTGCTGTGGCAGCACACGTCTTTTGCAGCAGATATTAAGAGATGAGTGGGGTTTTCAGTATCTGGTAGTCAGCGACTGTGGTGCCATCAGCGACTTCTATGAGACTCATAAGTCTTCTTCAGACGCAACGCATGCGTCTGCAAAAGCTACTCTTGCCGGTACAGACGTGGAATGTGGCTATGGCTATGCCTACAAGAGCATTCCTGAGGCTGTGCAGCGCGGGCTTATCAGCGAGGAAGAGGTGGACAAGCATGTAATACGTTTGTTGGAAGGCCGTTTCGATTTGGGTGAGATGGACGACCCTTCTATTGTTGAGTGGTCCAAGATTCCTTATTCAAAAATGGACTGCAAGGAGCATCGGCAGATTTCCCTTGACATGGCTCGTCAGTCTATCGTGCTGCTCCAAAACAAGGGCAATGTGCTGCCTCTGCGTAAGAACAAAGAGAAAATAGCGGTGATTGGTCCGAATGCTGACGATGAGCCGCTGATGTGGGGTAACTACAATGGCACTCCTAACCGCACAATCACGATTCTTGATGGCATCAAGACGAAGCAGAAGTCGCTCGTGTACCTGCCTGGTTGCGACCGTACCTATGACAAGGTGATGGATTGTCTCATGGCAAGCAACTGCGCCATAGATGGCAAGAAGGGACTTCGCGGCACTTTTTGGAACAACACGGAGATGGAAGGAAAGCCAGTGACCACTGAGTTCTACACAACTCCTTTGGCTGTGACTACTGCTGGCATGCACAACTTTGCCCCAGGAGTTAATCTGGAGGACTTCTCTGCAAAGTATGAAACGGTATTTACACCGAAAGAAGCGGGCGAATACGTGGTGAATATGGAGAGCTGTGGTGATTTCGAACTTCTCATTGATGGGGAGAGCAAGGTGAAGTACCATACTTGGCGTACCACTCCTACACGCACCGTCATCAATGCCGAGGCTGGAAAGTCTTACAAGATAGAAGTGCGTTTCAAGTTTGTGAAGACTTGGGGCGCAAACATGAAAATCAATGTGGCAAAGGAACTTCCGATTGACTATGCAGCAGTTATCAATCAGCTGAAAGGCATCGACAAGGTAGTCTTTGTTGGTGGCATTGCTGCTGCTTTGGAGGGAGAGGAGATGCCTGTAGAGATAGACGGCTTCAAAGGCGGAGACCGTACTCACATTGAGCTGCCGAAAGTGCAGCGCGACTTCCTCAAGGCACTGAAGGCTGCGGGCAAGACGGTCATCTTTGTCAACTGCTCAGGCTCTGCCATTGCCTTGCTGCCTGAGACAGAAAGCTGCGATGCCATTCTTCAGGTGTGGTATGCAGGACAAGAGGGAGGTCAAGCTATCGCTGATGTTCTTTTTGGCGATTATAATCCAGCGGGCAAGCTTCCTGTCACTTTCTACAAGTCTTCAGACCAATTGCCTGATTTTGAGGACTACTCCATGAAGGGGCGCACCTATCGTTACTTCAACGACCCGCTCTTCGCTTTTGGCTATGGCTTGAGCTACACGCAGTTTGAGTTGGGTGACGGGAAAGTGTCAAAAAGTGGAGAGAACTATACAGTCAGCGTACCTGTGTCGAACGTTGGTCAGCGTGATGGAGCAGAGGTGGTGCAAGTATATATCCGCGACCTGTCCGATAAAGAAGGACCGCTCAAGTCGCTTCGTGCCTTTCAGCGTGTAGAGGTGAAGGCTGGACAGACTGTTACAGCTGAATTGACCCTCACGCCAAAATCATTTGAGTTCTTCGATCCGGAAACAAACACAGTGCACCAGAAAGAAGGAGACTTTGAGATCCTGTATGGAAACAGCTCGCAGGATAAAGACCTGAAGAAGCTGCTGCTGACGGTGAAATGATAGACTTTAGGTGAACGTGAATTAGAGACGTTCATCACATCTTTGAACAAACGCTTCAAGGGCTGGCTCCCCACCACGGGACCAGCCCTTGCTCTTTTCCTGACACCATACAAAATTTTTCTGCAAAATGCTGCGCTTTACACCTCAAAAGTGGTGAGAGTCTGACCTATGCCATAGGTCAGACTCTTACCTATGGTACAGGTGAGACTCTCACCTGTTTGGGGGCACAAGAAGAGGGGTTAGACAGCAGCCTTAAGCATACTTCAAAAAACAGTGCTCGCAGACATTCTTGCCATCAGCAAATGCTTGAATGGTTGTGGTCAACTGAGTCAACGCAAAAAACACAATTCTTGTATAAGGAACTTTATATAAAGATTGAGGGGATGACGCCATCAAGCATCATCCCCTCAAAGTTTTTAGGTAACTCTTAAGGTTGTCGTTGATATTAGTGGTTTCTGAAGTTCCACTTTGAGTTGTCAGAATTGAAGTCGTATTCAGCCAGTGTTGGTGTGCTGTCGCCTGCAGAGTAGAGCACGAACTTGGTGTTGATGCCCTTGCGTCCAGGAATCACCTTTGGCATGATGCGGAATGTACCGTCAGTAAGCTGCTCGATGCGCCAGAGCTGCTCGTCTGCACCTGTGAATTCAGGCACCGTAGTCACCTCAGTCTTGTCTGTTGCAGCCAGTGCACGGTTAGTGCCTTCGATGACAATCTTGAAATAAGGGTTGCTCAGGTAGCCTCCTGCTTCAGGAACAGCGGTGATGGTCCATCTCTGGTGAGGGCGGAACATGTAGTCGCCGATGCGTGCAGGGATGTCACCCTTTGGCCATGTGTCAATCACCTCTTCCAGCGTCTGGTTTGGAACGGGCTTTATCGGAGTGTTAGGCTCCAGTCTGAACCAAGCCTGACGCTCCTGCTTCATGCGCACGAAGTCAACAGCCAGTTCGAGTGCGTAGCCACGACGTTCAGATTCGATTTCGTAGGTTCCTTCCTTGAAGCGGTCGCCTGCAACAGGCCAGCCGTTCTTCCAGAGCAGTGGACGGATGCCGAGCACACTTCTGCCACCCTGTTCAAAGTCAGCTTCGTAGTGGCATGACATGATTTCTACTCCTTCGTCAATGACGGTTCTGCCGAAGTGGCCAGGACCACATACACGGTCGCCTGCAGCAATCACCATCTTGCCGCCGCCATGGAACATGTCACGTCCTACGTTGTCGATGTAAGGGCCAGTCACCTTGCGTGAGCGTCCTACTACGATATTATATGTAGAGTTCACACCGTCGCAGCAAGTGCCGTGAGTGCCGAGCAGGTAGTACCATCCGTCGCGGTAGATGAGGTCTGTTGCCTCGCAGTCGATGGCGATGTCGAGCGGCTCATTGCCTTCCACACGCTTTCCTGTCTTAGGATCAAGCTCGATGAGTCGGATGTTGCCGAAGTAGGTGCCGTAGCTAGCCCACAGGCGTCCTGTTGTTGGGTCGAGCAGCAATCCTGGGTCGATGGCGTCATTGTCTTCCAAACCGTCTGACGCAGCCACTTCGATAGCATCTGTATACTTGAACTTTGGCGAATTAGGGTCGAGTGTCTCGTTCCACATAGTCAAGATGCGGCCATTGTGTCCGCCGCCCAGTCCGCCGCCTGTAGCACCGTAGATGACGAGGTAGCGGTCGCCAATCTTCAGTACATCTGGCGCAGCACCGCCGCCTGGGCGAACAGCGCCGCTCTTCCATGACCATCCGTCCTCTGTGATGAGACCGCCGCTGCCAGTTCCGAAAGTATAGTATTTGCCGTCACACTCAGCGAGCGTTGAAGGGTCGTGGATATATGGTTGTCCTACTTGTGCTTGGGTTGACAGTGCCAGCAGCATGGCTGAGGCACTTAATATATTGCGAAGATTTTTCATTTCTTTCCTTGTTTTTGTTTATTGGTGGTTAATGCTAATGTTCTTTACTGGCTGTCCCTTCTCGTCGATGAAGCGAACGCAGAAGTCGCTCATGCCTGGGCCGTTGATGACAGCGCCGCGCAAGATGTTGCGACCTTTCTTCAGTGTCAGACGTGGTGACATGCCATCGTCTTTCACCATACGGCGGTCGCCTGACAGCAGCAGGGCTTCTTCGCCATTGAGCCACCACATGGATGCAGAGTTAGAA
The DNA here is from genome assembly GCA_030528885.1 of Bacteroidales bacterium. Taxonomy (GTDB): domain Bacteria; phylum Bacteroidota; class Bacteroidia; order Bacteroidales; family Bacteroidaceae; genus Minthosoma. The sequence continues at coordinate 14,607 of JAUMXY010000008.1, forward strand.
CCTACAGCCAGGCGCACGTCCTTGATGTCTTCCTGGCAATCGATGATGGTCACAGCCCAGAAGAGCACGCCATACACCTGCTCGCTCTTTTCCTCTGCAAAGCGGAACAGCTTGAGGTTGTACTTCTCGCTGTCCAGTGCATGCCAAGTCAGCGTCTGCTTCTCCACCTTTACCTTTTGTCCGTCCTTAGGCAGTGTGTCGAACTGTCCCTTGAAGTATTCCTTGCCAAATGCGTCGCGCAGATAGCTGTCTGTAAATACTGTGTTTGTTGGGTTTGGCTTGTTGATAGGTTCCAGCACCATCCAGCGGCGGATGAAGCCGTCAGCATCTGGTGATGCGGCAGATGCGCTTGCTGGTGAGTAGTACTTCTCTCTGTTCTTGAACTGTACCCAGTCTACGTGCACAGCTGCACCGTCGCAACAGAAGTACAGATCGGCTACACCCTTAGGAGCATACTGCACGGGAGCTGTCACGTTCATCCAGCGACCGCTGTAGTCGCGAGGACGTGCGCCCTCTGTCTTGCACACAATCTTACCTTTTGCAATTACTTTACCCTTAGGACTGCCTTCGCGGATGGTGAACTCTGTGTTCTCGTGTGCCATCACGTTGGCAATCATGTAGCTGTTGTTCAGTCCTGAGAAATCTACATCGTTGTAGGCAATCCAACTTCCCTTAGATGGAAGTGCTGCCTCCCAGCCTTCGAAAGTGTTGAGTGTGTCGAGGTATGCTATCTCTACACCCTTGCTTGCCTTGCTGTAGCGGTCTATCTCCAGCTTGCTTGTTGCCTTGCTGATGCCTACGCCACGCAGAGTTGGCTTCACTTCCTGAATCGTGCCGTCAGGGTTGAAGTACAGTTTCTCAATCTGGGCAGAACGGCGCTTGTCGTCATTTGGCGAGAAGGCGTTGTGGTGGTAGAACAGGTACCACTGGTCTTTGTAGTTGACGATGCTGTGGTGGTTGGTCCAGCAGCCGTTGGCGTGTTCTGCCATGATGATGCCCTTATACTCGTAAGGACCCATTGGGTTCTTGCTCATCGCGTAAGCGAGGACTTCAGTGTTCTCTCTTACATAAGGATATGTGAGGTAGAAGTTTCCGTTGTACTCGAAAGCAAATGGGCCTTCAGCCTGACGGTTGGGCAGGTCCTTGAGACAGCTGACGCCAATCATCTCCATCTCTCGGTTGCCCCACTTGACAGTCTCTTTTGGATTGTCGTCAGCGAGTTCCTTCATGTTGTCCTTGAGCTTGGCGCAACGTCCGTTGCCCCAGAAGATGTAAGCATTGCCGTCGGATGCAAGGAGAACGCATGGGTCGATGCCGTTGATGCCCTTGATGGGTTCTGGTTCAGGGATGAATGGTCCCTCGGGGTTGTCAGCAATGGCTACTCCGACAGCGAAACCGCCACCTTCAGCAGGAGCGGATGGGAAGTAGAAATAGTACTTTCCGTTTCTGTAAACACAGTCTGGCGCCCACATGGAATAAGAATCAGGTCTTACCCAGGGCACTTTATTTTGGGTGACAATCACGCCGTGGTCTTTCCAATCGGTCAGGTTCTCTGAAGAAAAGACGTGATAGTCTTCCATGCAGAACCAATCCTGTCGCTGGCCCACAGGGGGCTTGATGTCGTGTGAAGGATAGAGATACACCTTGTTGTTGAATACGCGAGCCGTCGGGTCAGCCGTGAACTGGTCGCGAATGATAGGATTCTGCGCCGTTGCGCCTAGGGCAGTCAACAGCAGCATTGCTGTGAAAACGTTTCTTCTCATTTGTAGGTTTTGTGTTGCAATGTTAGTTTTAGTAGTTAAAATATTAGATAGTTTTTATAGATGGTGTTGCAAATTTACAAATTTTCATGTAAAAAAAAGAGAACAGACGTTCCATAAACTATCACAGATGTAACATTGAAGCATTGTAATGCGCCTTAAAAGGGATTTTATGAACTTCTATTTCCGAATTGTATCATGAAAAGGTATAAAATCGGTATGTTTGCGTCGCTTCATCACTGCGAATGCCATTGATTTTATTCTTTCGTTTGGGCATGATAGCAGAAGCAGAAAAGCAGGATACAAAAAGCGTACCCCTCGGGTCCGACGCATCGGACCCGAGGGGTACGCTTAAGGAAATGGAAAAATACGTGTTGAAAAACACCTTCCTTCTTGGAAAATGTAGGCGGAAGGACAGCAGGCGGAAATCAGATGAGGAGTTGTTTGGCAAACTCCCAGATGACGATGCCGGCGGTGGTACTGACATTGAGAGAATGCTTGGTTCCGAATTGCGGTATTTCGATGCAGCCGTCGGATGCGTCAACGACTTCCTGATGCACTCCCTTCACTTCATTGCCGAGCACGATGGCATAGCGTGGAGAGGCTGATGGGCTGCCGGCAATGCCGAGTTCTAACGCCTGAAGCATGGTAGAGCCTTCGCATTGCTCTGTGGAGAACACGGTGTATCCCTGCTCTTTCAGCTGCTGAACGGCCTCGAGGGCTGTGGCAAAATGACGCCAGGCCACGGTGTCTTCGGCTCCAAGCGCTGTCTTGTGTATCTCGGGGTGGGGCGGGCAAGCTGTGATGCCGCAGAGGTAGATGGCCTCGACACGGAAAGCGTCTGCTGTGCGGAACACGCTGCCTACGTTGTACATGCTTCGCACGTCGTCGAGCACGACAACAAGCGGCATCTTTTCGGATGCTTTGAATTCTGCGGCGTTCATGCGCCCCATTTCTGTGATTTTCAGTTTACGCATTGGAGATGTTGTTTGTCTGTACTCTATGTTACATCTGTCCGCTCTCGATGAGCAGGATGGCTCTTTCTGTGAGCCTGTCGTCGACATCCGGGTCGTATTCTTTCTTAAGGCTGGCGCCGAAGAGACTGGCGAAGGCATTGTAGAAGCCAGCCTTGAAACCGCCCATATATTTCTTGATGAGCTCATATCCGGTCATGTCGCACTGTCGGTCGATGAGCTTGATGAGCAGCTTGCCCTGCGCAAAGGAGAGCTTCTTGAGCTTGGGGTAATATTCGGCTTTCAGGTCTTTCTCCTGCTGTTTCAGATAGGCATCCTTTTCTTTTTTGGTCGGCAGAGAGTCCATGTGCGCGATGGTGCGGTTGACAGTCTCCTGGATTTCGCAGGCGAGGGGGTATACTTTCTTGATGTTGTTAGCAATTTTGTAGTACTTTTTGGCCTGGGATGGTGACTTGAAGACAAGTGGCTTGAATACGTAGAAGTCGCTGTAGAGGAAACTGGGTATCATCTCGCCTTCATACTCTACCATGCCTGTATAGAACTTGGAGTGGGAAACGATGGGATTGCCAGTCATGTCACGGTCGGTTTGGGCATCAGCCTTGACTTGCTGCGCCCTGCAAAACTGCGCCATCAGCAGCATGGCAGCAGCAAGCAGCATCAACTTTCTTGTTTTACGACTGTTACTTGTTTTCATTCGGCTGCAAAAATAGCAAGAATTTTACATATATTGTTCATTTTCATGTTTTATAACAATGTTTTTTCAGTTTTTTAGTATCTTTGTATCCAAATAGTTTGAAGTTATGGCGAAGAAAGATGAACTCACCCCGATGATGCGGCAGTTTTACGATTTGAAGGCAAAGCATCCTGATGCGTTGCTGCTGTTCAGATGCGGTGACTTCTATGAGACATATAACGAGGACGCTTCCGTGGCGGCAGAGATTCTGGGCATTACGTTGACGAAACGAAGCAGTGTGGCGGGCACGTCGGCAAGCGGTACGGCGATGGCGGGATTCCCTTATCATGCGCTGGACACCTATCTGCCCAAGTTGGTCAGAGCTGGCAAGCGCGTGGCCATCTGCGACCAGTTGGAAGACCCTAAGCTGACGAAGAAGCTGGTGAAGCGTGGTATCACGGAGTTGGTGACGCCTGGCGTGGCGCTGTCGGACAATGTGCTGAGTACGAAGGAAAATAACTTTTTGGCATCGGTGCATTTCGGCAAGACTGCTTGTGGAGTGGCATTGCTCGACATCTCGACGGGCGAGTTTCTGTGTGCAGAAGGAACAACGGACTATGTGGACAAGCTGCTGACGAACTTTGCGCCGAAGGAGGTGCTGTTTGAACGTGGGAAGAGGCTAATGTTTGAGGGTAACTTCGGAGGACGGTTCTTTACGTTTGAGCTGGATGACTGGATTTATACGGATGACTCGGCGCGCAAGAAGCTGCTGACGCATTTTGGCACGAAGAACCTGAAGGGGTACGGCGTGGAGCACCTGAAGAATGGTGTGGTGGCGGCAGGAGCTGTGCTTTTCTATTTGGAGCAGACGCAGCACACGCACATCTCGCATATTCGCAATATATCCCAGATAGAGGAGAACCGCTATGTGAGGATGGATAAGTTTACGGTGAAGAGCTTGGAGTTGCTGGGCTCGATGAATGAGGGTGGCAACAGCTTGCTGTCGGTGATAGACAAGACGGTAAGCCCGATGGGCGCGAGAATGTTGCGCCGATGGGTGGTGTTTCCGCTGAAGGATGTGAAGCCGATTGTGGAACGGCAGGATGTGGTGGAGCACTTCTTCCGTGAGCCGGAACTTCGTGATGCGATTGCTGAGTGCTTGCAGCAGATAGGCGACCTTGAGCGTATTGCCAGCAAGGTGGCTGTGGGGCGTGTCAATCCCCGTGAGATGGTGCAGCTGATGCTCTCGCTGAAAGCGATTGAACCTATTAAGGAGATGTGCTTGCAAACAGACTGTCAGAGTCTGCGAAGCGTGGGCGAACGCCTGGATGCCTGTGTGGCGCTGCGTGAAAGGATAGAGAAGGAGATGAACCCTTCACCGCCGTTGCTGGTGAACAAAGGGAATGTGATTGCTGATGGTGTGTGTGCAGAATTGGATGAGTTGAGGCAGATTGCCTATTCGGGCAAAGACTATTTGCTGAAGATTCAGCAGCGCGAGGCGGAAGCGACAGGCATACAGAGCCTGAAGATTGGCTTTAATAATGTGTTTGGCTATTACATGGAGGTGCGCAACACCTACAAGGATATGGTGCCACCTGAATGGATTCGCAAGCAGACGCTGACACAGGCGGAGCGCTACATTACGCAGGAGCTGAAGGAGTATGAAGAGAAGATTCTTGGAGCGGAGGAGAAGATTCTTGCTTTGGAGATGAATCTGTTTAACTTGCTGGTGGTGGCAGCAGCGGATTTCATTCCGCAAATGCAGCAGAATGCGGCGCTGATAGGAAAGATTGACTGTCTGCTGTCGTTTGCCATGGTGGCGAGAGACTATCGCTACAACCGCCCTGTGGTGGATGAAAGCATGGTGATAGACATTAAGCAGGGGCGTCATCCCGTGATAGAGAGGCAGATGCCAGTGGGGGAGGAATATGTGGCTAATGACCTGTATCTGGACTCTGAAAGGCAGCAGATTATCATTCTGACAGGACCGAACATGGCGGGTAAGTCTGCGCTGCTGAGGCAGACGGCGTTGATTACGCTGATGGCGCAGATGGGAAGCTTCGTGCCTGCCGACAGTGCGAGGATTGGATTGACGGATAAGATTTTCACGCGAGTAGGTGCGTCGGACAATATCTCGGTTGGTGAGTCAACGTTCATGGTGGAGATGAATGAGGCGGCGAGCATCTTGAACAACCTGAGCGCAAGGTCGCTGGTGCTGTTTGATGAGCTGGGCAGGGGAACATCGACGTATGACGGCATTTCGATAGCATGGTCGATTGTGGAATATATCCATGAGAATCCAAAGGCTCATGCGAGAACGCTCTTTGCTACACATTACCATGAACTGAACGAGATGGAGAAGTCGCTGCAGAGAGTGAAGAACTTTAATGTGAGCGTGAAAGAGGTGAATGGTCGTGTCATCTTCATGCGCAAACTGATGGCTGGCGGCAGTGAGCACTCGTTTGGTATTCATGTGGCGAAGATTGCCGGCATGGTTCCTTCTGTGGTGAAGAGGGCAGAACAGGTGCTGAAGGAACTGGAGGCAAACAACACTGGTGAAGGTGTTAGCCGACCGAAGACAGAGAACATCCAGATTGCAGGAGGCGAAGGGGCACAGCTGAGCTTCTTCCAGCTTGACGACCCTGTTCTTTGTCAGATACGTGACGAGATTATCAATTTGGACATTAATGCCTTGACTCCGCTTGAGGCATTGAATAAATTAAATGATATAAAAAGAATAGTCAAGGGGCGTTAAGCGCGTTGCTCCAAAAGTTGTAACATGGTTAAATCAAAAATTCTGCATAACAAGACAGGTGCATTTACTGCTATGTCTGATACGCTGGCTTCTTTCTTTCAGCTTTTTACTGGTGACCACTCATTTTATATGGGTAAACTGAAGCATGCCGATATCTTTATCGGGGAAGACCATTATAAGGCTCGTGGGAAGATGTTGGACTTAAACAATATATATGAGTGCTTCCGTTTGTCGCTTGAGGATGATTCGGAAAACGAGAAGTCGCTAGTGCTGAGAAGGATGACGAAACTATTTCTTGACAAGCATCCTCAGTTTGCTGGGTTGCAGCGAAGGGAGTACGAACTGTTTAAGGAACTGAAGATGGATGAGAATCCTAATCTGGTGAAGCTGATTGATTATATTGAAGAGGAAGATTCGTTGATTAGTGAGTTTATTCCTGGTATGCCTCTTGACCTGTTTGTCAAGAGGGAACCTGAATATTATTTCAAGAGAAAGACAACGCTGAAGATGCTGAAGCAGCTGGTGTCGGCGGTAGGTTTCTTGCATGAACAAGGGATGTGCCATCTGGACATCTCGCCATCGTGCATCTTCGTCAAAGAGAATGCAGACCATGACATTGTTCTGCTGAACAATGGCTTAGCTATAGCAACCTACGATAAGATTCCGCTAGGCAAACTGGAAGGACAAGACCTTCCGCCAGAGTTACAAGAAGGGCAGCCTTACGATTGCCGTACAGACATTTGGCAGTTGGGACAAATTATAAAACTGATGATAGATGTTCGCCGGCACGACCCGAACCGCTCAAGCAACCATCTGAAACTGATAGCAATGAGATGCATGCAGCAGAAGAAGGAAGAGCGGTATCAGAATGTGCAGGATATTTTGAGCGATTTAGAAACTTGGGAACGTCTATATGACTCAACGGGTACGAACCGTTAGACTTTTAGCCTATCAAAACCTTCACCATACACACTTTCTGCCTTTGTCTGCGAGATGAAGGCTGTGGGGTCTATCTCTTTGACTAGACGGAACAAGGCTACGGATTGGTTTTTCTTGGCTACTACCATGAGGATGTCGACGGGCTGTCCGCTGTAGCAGCCTGTGCCGGGCAATAGGGTCGCCGAACGGTCCATGTCTTTGCTAATAGCTTCGTAGATGGCTTGCGGATGTTTGGAAATGATGAAGAATTGGACGGATTGCTGCACGTAGTTCATCACATAGTCAAGCACCAAAGAACAAATGAACATCTCGACAAAGCCGAAAACGAGGCGGCGCCAGTCGTGGAAAAGTGGGTAAGAAGCGCTGACGATGATGATGTCGAGGTAAAGCAGCATACGACCAAGACTGATGTTCTTGTACTTGTTGACCACAGCAGCGATGATGTCGGTTCCTCCTGTGCTGCCTTGATGCAGAAAGCATTGTGCCAGTCCCATTCCACAGAGTGAAGCACCGATGATAACAGCCATGAAGCTTTGGTCCTCGCCAAGGAATTTAGGCAATTGAGTTACTCCTTCCCCTGCTTCTGCAAGGAAGATGCGTTGCATGGCCCATAGCATGAAAGTCAGTGTCAGTACACCATAGATGGTCTTGATACAGAATTTGATGCCAAGAATCTTCATGGCGATAAGGAGGAGAAAGATGTTGAAGATGAGGTAAGTTACTTGAATCTCCAGTCCTGTCGCATAGTAGATGAGGGCACAAATACCAGTGAGTCCGCCAGAAGAGATTTCGTAGGGAAGCAGAAAGGCGGTCCACCCCAGGGAGTAGATGCAGAGACCTAAGGTAATGAAGAGATAGTCTTGTATCTCGTGTTTCCAGTTAGCAGTTTTCATTCTAGTCAAATTTAATCTAGCTGTGTTCTTAGAGAAACAAGCTCCGGAATGCCGATGGCAGCCCGGAGCTTGTCGTATGTATTTAACGGGATTCTTATGTATTCTTGCTGTGTGGGTGCCTATGGTTGGGCCTCATTGTTTTCATCGTCAGCCGAGGAAGAGGGAACGAAGTTGCTGCCAGCAATGGCGGCAAGAATCTTCTGCTCGATTTCTTCAGCCAGCTCTGGATTGTCAAGCATGAGCTGCTTTGTCGCATCGCGACCTTGTGCGAGGCGAGTTCCTTCGTAGCTGAACCAGCTTCCGCTCTTCTTAATGATGCCTGTATCTACTCCGAGGTCGACAATCTCGCCGCTTCTGCTGATGCCTTCGCCATACATGATGTCGAACTCACAACGACGGAAGGGTGGTGCGACTTTGTTCTTGACGATCTTGATTTTGGTGAGGTTACCCAAAACTTCCTCTCCTTGTTTGATAGGAGTGCTCTTACGTACATCGACGCGCACGCTGGCGTAGAACTTCAGCGCGTTTCCACCAGTGGTTGTCTCGGGATTACCAAACATAACGCCAATCTTCTCGCGCAACTGATTGATGAAGATACAAGTGGTGTTAGTCTTATTGATAGTACCTGTCAGCTTGCGGAGGGCTTGGCTCATCAGACGTGCATGAAGACCCACTTTGTTTTCGCCCATGTCTCCCTCTATTTCGGCTTTCGGGGTGAGGGCTGCAACAGAGTCTATGACGATGATGTCTACTGCGCTAGAACGGATAAGCTGATCGGCAATCTCGAGCGCTTGTTCTCCATTGTCCGGCTGACTGATGAGCAGGTTGTCGATGTCCACGCCAAGTTTTTCGGCGTAGAAACGGTCGAATGCATGTTCTGCATCGATGAAGGCCGCTACACCGCCAGCCTTCTGGCATTCAGCGATGGCATGGATGGCGAGCGTGGTCTTACCAGATGATTCAGGACCAAATATCTCGATGATGCGTCCTCTGGGGTAGCCGCCGACACCGAGAGCAGCGTTGAGTCCAATGGAGCCTGAAGGTATCACGTCAATGTGCTCGATGTTTTCATCGCCCATCTTCATAATAGCTCCCTTGCCAAAACTCTTTTCTATCTTTTCCAGCGCCGCTTGCAGCGCTTTCATCTTTTGCTGCTGTGGCGATAGGTTCGCTTCTTCTTTCTTTTCTTTTGCCATATATATATATGATGTTAAACTACTTTCTTACAGTTCAAGGTCGCCATCGTGAATCTCATGCCAAGGCAGTCCCTGCTTGTTAAGCTGTTCCATGAATGGGTCTGGGTCGAATTCTTCCACATTCCATACGCCTGGGCGCTTCCAGATGCCCTTGAGGTACATCATGGCGCCAATCATTGCAGGAACACCTGTCGTGTAGCTGACTCCTTGCATGCCTGTTTCTTCATAAGCAGCTTGATGTGAGCAGTTGTTATAAACGTAATATGTGCGTTCTTTGCCGTCTTTGATACCGCGAATGCGACAGCCGATAGAAGTCTGTCCTTCGTAGTTCTCTCCGAGGTCTTGCGGGTTAGGCAGGACAGCCTTGAGGAACTGGAGCGGAACAATCTTGACCTTTACAGGACCGCTGCCGTCTGCTGCTTCAGCCGTATATTCTATTTCATCAATGCGGGACATGCCGATGTTCTGTATAACATCAAGATGCTTGAGATATTGTTCGCCGAAAGTCATCCAGAAGCGAGCGCGCTTGATGGTTGGGTAGTTCTTGACCAGCGACTCAATCTCTTCGTGATGCAGCAGGTATGATTCTTTAGGACCGATTTCTGGATAGGTGAGCGGCTGGTGAATTTCCAGTGGTTCGGTTTCTACCCACTGGCCGTTTTCCCAATAGAGTCCCTTTTGGGTAATCTCGCGTATGTTGATTTCTGGGTTGAAGTTCGTTGCGAAAGCCTTGTGGTGGTCCCCCGCGTTGCAGTCAACAATGTCGAGATATTGAATCTCGTCAAAGTGGTGCTTAGCAGCGTAAGCCGTGTAGATAGAGGTCACGCCCGGGTCGAAGCCGCAGCCGAGGATAGCCGTCAGACCTGCCTGCTCAAAGCGCTCTTTGAAAGCCCATTGCCATGAGTACTCAAAATGCGCTTCGTCCTTCGGTTCGTAGTTGGCAGTGTCAAGGTAGCTTACCCCACTTTGCAGACAAGCCTCCATGATGGTCAGGTCTTGATATGGCAAGGCGAGGTTCATCACGAGGTCCGGCTTGTATTCGTTGAAGAGCGCTACCAGTTCAGGCACATTGTCTGCATCTACCTGTGCGGTCTTGATGCTGCCGGCAGGAACCAGTCCTTTGTCTTCTATAGCCTTGGCTAAAGCCTTGCACTTAGACTCTGTGCGGCTGGCTATCATGATGTCAGTAAATACGTCGCTGTTTTGAGCGACCTTGTGTGCAGCTACAGAGGCAACACCTCCTGCACCGATGATAAGTACTTTTCCCATGTTATGAAATTGATATATCGGTTCTTTTTTGCAAAAGTAGCAAAAACAATCCAATTCATAAAAAAATGCCAATAATTTATTCTCTGTCATTACAAAAAAGTGAAAAGTGGGATTAAAAAGGTAAAGAAAAACAAAACAAAAGAAAAAAACTTCGTATATTTGCCTTTGTCTTGCGGGATATTGTTCCCTTTGACATATAAACATATTATTAGCGTTAGCTATTTTCGGATTGTCGCGAAACGTGAGAAATTTCAAAGACAAATAATACCGATAGATAATAGTTACGCCTGCGCTGTGCGTGGGTGGAACTTATCTCGGTATTATAGGCAATTCTCACGGCCTCGCGACAAAGATAAGGTGTCATTCCACGCTTTTTCTTTGTCCTGAGGCTTTTGTTACGAATGCCTGTAATATCCCAAATGGATTTCGCTGTCTCATTATTGGCGTTATTAAATTGAAAATGGAAAGCTCAAAAGTATTCTCTGGTAAGCGCATTGAATATATTGATGCATTGCGTGGGTTCACAATGATTTTAGTCGTGTTGTCGCATGTGGCTATTTTTTGTGTGGGTGCTTATGATGTGTCACATTATCACCATTATTTGCAACAAATACGCATGCCGCTGTTTTTTCTGATTAGTGGTTTTGTTCTTTATAAGGTTGATACAGTTTGGAATTTAAAACACATCGTTGGTTTTTTGAGCAGAAAATTTGTTGTCCAAATTCTATCAACCTCTCTTTTTTTTGTCTTATATGCCCATTGTTGTAGTATTGATGTTATGCAAGGAGTTAGTGATATCTACAAATCGGGCTACTGGTTTACTTATGTGCTTTTTTTCTTCTATGTTTTTTATTCTATAATAAGATTTACTTGCCGAAAATACGAGGATTATGTCTGTATTGTAGTTGCAGGGTTGTTTTATATCATCAATTGGCCACCTCTGTTTAACTCTATTCCTATTTCTGAGGCTATTAAATCTATTCTTTCAATTCCTTTTTGGTGTTACTTCTGCTTTTTCTTATTGGGAACTTTGTTAAGGAAATATTTCGATTGTGTGCAGGATTTATTAGATAGGCGAGAACTTATCGCAATTTGTGTTTTTATTTATTTCTTGTTGAATATTTATCGGGATGTTATACCAGGTAACAACGGAGTGGTTGTTAGTTTTAGTATATCAATATCAGGAATTGTGATTATATTTTCCTTTTTCAGAACTTACCAAAAATCGTTTTCCAAGGAGAAGTTATTAGGCCGCATTTTGCAATATATAGGAAGACATACTTTGGATATCTATTTACTGCATTATTTTTTCATTCCAAGAGGTTTAGCACAAGCTGTCACTGTCTTCAAAGATTATCCAATGCCTGTGGTCGAGTTTGTCTATTCCCTTGTAATAGCACTCATTATCATTGGTTTTTGTTTGTTGATTAGCAATGTGATACGGCTGAGTCCGACTCTTGCTCACATTCTATTTGGTGTGAGGAAGAAGATTTAGCTTGGGATGTGGAAAGGTCTTTATGCAACGTGAAATTTGTGAAATAATATGGATGAGTGATAAACGTGAGTTCAACGAGTTAGCATATATTCAAATTCATTGTTATTTATATTGAAAAAAGAAGGAATATGCCTTTCTATAAAATCGGACCCCTCGGGTACGCCATGGCGTACCCGAGGGGTCCGATGCGCCGTACCCGAGGGGTACGGTCGATAATTGAGTTATTATCCTACAATCGCATCTGTAAAAATGATGAAATTAATTTGTTGAGTTCACGTTTTTTACCTCGTTTTTGTGTCGTTCTGAAATGAAAAAACGAGGAGCATGCTCAATGTCTCCCGTTTTTTCTCCCGAAATCCGCTGGTATCTCTCCCCATTCCTCGGTGGGCCACTTGATGATAGGGTTGGCAAAAGCGTTGTTCTTGAGCCAAGTCTCGGCACGTTCTATCAGTTGGTGCAGCTCTTCGGTCTTCTCGTTTCTTTCCAGCGTTGTCTTGCATTTCTTCTTTCTTACCCATAGCTGTGCATTCACGCTGTCGCTATAGACAGGCATCGTTCCAAGCCCTTTTTGTTTCAGCAGAGCTAGCCCATGCACGATGGCGAGAAACTCGCCGATGTTGTTCGTGCCATAGACGGGACCGTAGTGGAAGATTTCTTTGCCAGTGCGCAGATACACGCCCCGGTATTCCATCTTGCCTGGGTTGCCGCTGCAAGCGGCATCAACGGCGATGGCCTCGTTGATGGCGGCTGCAGGGAGAGGTCTTGTGGTTTTTTCTGCTGTGGTATTAAGCGCTGCACCCCTTTCTTCCTCCGCCTCTCTCCTTTCTTCTCTTTCGGCTTCTTTCTGCCTGTATGCCTCATAGCCCATTTCGAAGGCTTCTTCTGCTTCAGCCTCCGTCTTGAATGACTTGTATTTGGCTCCAGAGTAGCCGCTTACTGCCTGCTGGCAGGCATCCCACGAGGTGTATACTCCGTCTTCGGCGCCATCCCACACTACATAGAACTTTTGTTTTGCCATGTTTTGTTGTTTGTCGCAAAGATACGACTTTCCATCGAATTGAACAAAAAGGTGCACCTCGAAAAGGAGGTGCACCTTCGTATTGTGATATTTGCTTGTCAGATTAGAGCTGTGGACCTGCAGCAACGAGAGCCTTACCAGCTTCGTTAGTAGTGTACTTGCTGAAGTTCTTGATGAAACGAGCAGCAAGGTCCTTAGCCTTCTCTTCCCACTCAGCAGCAGTAGCGTAAGTGTCGCGTGGGTCGAGGATAGCAGGGTTCACGTTTGGAAGAGCTGTTGGAACCTCGAAGTCGAACATTGGGATCTTCTTAGTTTCAGCCTTGAGGATTGAACCGTCGAGGATAGCGTCGATGATACCGCGAGTATCTGGAATAGAGATACGCTTGCCTGTACCGTTCCAGCCTGTGTTCACGAGGTATGCCTTAGCACCGCTCTTCTCCATCTTCTTCACGAGCTCTTCAGCATACTTAGTTGGGTGAAGCTCGAGGAATGCCTGGCCGAAGCAAGCAGAGAATGTTGGAGTTGGCTCAGTGATGCCGCGCTCTGTACCAGCAAGCTTAGCTGTAAATCCAGAGAGGAAGTAGTACTGAGTCTGAGCTGGAGTCAGGATAGATACTGGAGGAAGTACGCCGAATGCGTCAGCAGAAAGGAAGATTACGTTCTTAGCTGCTGGTGCAGATGAACCTGGCTGGATGTTGTTGATGTGGTTGATTGGGTAAGAAACACGAGTGTTCTCAGTAACAGACTTATCGTCGAAGTCGATCTTGCCCTCAGCGTCTACTGTTACGTTCTCAAGGAGAGCGTCGCGCTTGATAGCGCCGTAGATGTCTGGTTCATGCTCCTTAGAGAGGCCGATAACCTTAGCGTAGCAACCACCTTCGAAGTTGAACACGCCGTTGTCGTCCCAACCGTGTTCGTCGTCACCGATGAGGCGGCGCTTTGGATCAGTTGAGAGAGTTGTCTTACCTGTACCAGAGAGACCGAAGAAGATAGCTGTGTTCTCGCCGTTCATGTCGCAGTTTGCAGAGCAGTGCATAGAAGCGATGCCCTGAAGTGGGAGGTAGTAGTTCATCATAGAGAACATACCCTTCTTCATCTCACCACCGTACCATGTGTTGATGATAACCTGCTCACGGCTTGTGATGTTGAATGCCACACAAGTCTCAGAGTTGATGCCGAGTTCCTTCCAGTTCTCAACCTTAGCCTTAGAAGCGTTGTAAACAACGAAGTTTGGCTCAAACTCAGCGAGTTCTTCAGCTGTTGGCTGGATGAACATGTTCTTAACGAAGTGTGCCTGCCAAGCTACCTCAACGATGAAGCGTACAGACATACGAGTGTCCTTGTTTGCACCGCAGAAGCAGTCAACAACATAGAGGTTCTTGTTAGAAAGCTCCTTCTTTGCGATTTCCTTGAGTGCAGCCCAAGAATCCTCAGAGAGAGGCTTGTTGTCATTCTTATAGTCGTCTGATGTCCACCAGATAGTGTTCTTTGAGTTCTCGTCCATTACGATGAACTTGTCCTTAGGTGAACGACCAGTGTAGATACCCGTCATCACGTTCACTGCGCCGAGCTCAGTGTCCTGTCCCTTCTCGTAACCTTCGAGAGATGGGTCGATTTCTGCCTTGAAAAGCTCCTCGTAAGAAGGATTGTGCGCAATCACTGTAGAACCAGTGATGCCATACTTAGTCAAATCTAAAGCCATAGTATTTATTAGTTTATAAAGTGAATAATAATCTCTTTACCAATGGTCTGAACCAGCGGCTCGGCAGGGCGGTGCGTGGACTCCCCGACACAAAGTCCCCCAATTCAACGACAAAGTTAGCAAATTCCATTATTTACGCAAAGAAAGGCGTAATCCTTTTCCGCTTTTTTCGCTTTATTTACCACAAAATGCTACTTTTTTCGTACTTTTTTCAAAAGAGTTGTAACATTTAGTTTGCAAATGCACGAAATAAGAGAAAAGTGCAACTCGCAGCCTTCATGCATCCATAAAGTTCCCACCTGTCAGATTCTTCTGAAAAAAATTGCCTGAAAGAAAAATAATCATTAATTTTGCATGCCTTTTTCAGGAAGAGAAATGGCAGCTATCGGGATGTAGCGCAGTTGGTAGCGCACTACGTTCGGGACGTAGGGGTCGCGTGTTCGAGTCACGTCATCCCGACATGCAGCAAGCGAGCGTGTCATCGGCACGCTCGCTTGCTTTTTTATGATATTGAGTTCTCTGCAGTATCAGCTTTCCTCACCTTATTTTTCCTATAGGCTTACCTTGAATGTACTGCCTCCTACCTTCACGATGTAGATGCCGCTATCGAGCGAAAGGGGGTATTTCCTGACCGTGTTTGAAACTGCTTTTTGAGGGTTAGGAAAGGGACTTATATGTCGTGAGGAAAGGGGGTAGGGAAAGAGTCTTTTATACTACTTTTTCGGGTCCGTCGGTAGTCTTTCCAGAAATGACCAGAAGCTCGTCGTTTTCAAAGAGTTGCAGTGAACCATTGGGCACGATGAATTCTCCTTCGCGTCGAACGAGCATCACCAGGGTTCCTTGGGGCAGGTTCATGGTGCGCAGGGTGTCTCCGTCTGCCAGGCTTTCGGCTGTGAGGGTGAGGGTGCGCATCTGTGTACCTACTTCTTCGGGGATTTCTATGCCGAAGAAGTTTTCTTCTTTAGGCATCGGGGCATCCAGTTTCAGCCATCGAGCCACGGTGGAGATGGTGGAACCTTGTATGACGAGCGAGAGGATGGTGATGAAGAAAACGATGTTGAAGATGATTTTGGCTCCTTCTACGTCTGCCACTACGGGATAGGTGGCGAAGATGATGGGTACGGCACCTCTCAGTCCGACCCATGAGATGAACCAGCGTGAGGGCATTTCCATGTTGCGGAAGGGGATGAGGCTGATGAGGACGCTGAGGGGGCGTGAGAAAATCATCATGAAGATGCCGATGAGGATGGCTGGGATGGCGATATCGAGCATCTCGTGCGGATTGACCAGCAGTCCCAGCATGAGGAACATGCTGATTTGGAAGAGCCATGTCATGCCGTCGAGGAAGCTGGACATCTCGCGTCGGTTGGCCAGCTTGTGTGCATTTCCCACCACGATGCCTGCGATGTAGACGGCGAGGTAGCCGTTGCCCTTGAGCAGGGAGGTGATGGTGAATATCAGGAATACGCCGCTGAGCAGCAGGATGGGGTAGAGAGACGAGTTGTTCAGGTTGATGCGGTTGATGATTTTCACCATGAGCTTTCCCAGGAAGTATCCGCCTGCTCCGCCTACGGCAAACTGCACTAACAGCATGAGCAGGAGGGCGCCGAAGCCTATCTCGCTGGTTGACTGAATGATTTGTATCAGAGCGATGGTGAGCATGTATGCCATGGGGTCGTTGCTGCCGCTTTCCAGCTCCAGTGTGGGACGAAGGTTGTGCTTCAGGTTCATTTTCTGTGTGCGCAGGATGTTGAAGACTGAAGCAGAGTCGGTACTTGACATGGTGGCGGCGAGCAGGAGCGAAGTCATCAGGGGGAGCTGTATGCCAGAGAAGCCTACATAGGACAGTCCGTAGATGAAGAATCCTGTGAACAAGGTGGTGAGGAATACTCCGACGGTGGAGAGGACAATGCCAGGGCCTAGGATGGGGCGTATCTCTTGAAAGTTGGTGTCCATGCCGCCTGAGAATAGGATGATGCAGAGTGAAATCATGCCGATGAACTGCGCATCGGCAGCATCGTCAAATTCAAGGCCCAGTCCGTCGCTGCCGAACAGCATGCCTACGACGAGGAAGATGAGCAAGGTGGGCACTCCGAAACGGAATCCGGCTTTGCTGATGATGATGCTGACAAAGAGCAAGATGGCGGCAATGAGGATGAGACCTTCGGAGGAAAATGACATGATTGGGTTGTAGTTTTTGTAGATTTACTGCAGTTTTCTGTTACAAAGTTACGAAGGTCTTCTCGAAAAAACAAAGTAAAGGATGTTTTTTAATAGAATTTAAAATTAAGGGGTGTTGACAGTTGAGCCCTTTATGTCTGTTTGGCTACTCAAGTAGGCTCTCATGCTTTCTTTTGCGCTGAGTTCCTCTCCGTTGGAAGTGGTGATGAAGTCATCTACATGCCAGTGCTTTTTGACTTGCTTGAGGATGAGATGAATGTCTGTCTCTTCTCCGCAGTTGCTGATGGTAACAGTTACTTGGGTATGTTCGTTGTTTTCTTCATCTTTGTTGATGCTGATGACTGAAAAGTCGCTACACCAGTCTTGGGTGTCTGTCCACAGGTCGTAGTCGAAGATTGGGATGTCGTTTTCTTGTTCGGCTTTCTGTAGGCATGCGGCACGCAATTGGAACAGTTCGCTGGTGAGGTAATCGGTGGAGATGTCGGGCTCCTGGCGAGTGCGTGCGGCAGCTATTTGTTGGTACAGATGTTGGACAAATGCCTCCGGCGTGTTCGGAGTCAGCTTGAAGATGTTTTCGTATGTGAGACTTTGGAGGCTGTCTTGTGGGGAAGTGGAAAGTTGTCCGTCTTCCTGTATTGTGATGCGTGTTGGCAATGTGTTCCAGACAATCTCGCCACGTTCGAGGATGACCGAGTGCTCTTTATGTTGTAGGGCTATGAATGAGCGGCTGGTTTCTGCAGGTGCTATTTCGCAGATGGCAACTGCATCGTCGCTTGCTTCGTAGAAATGGGTGGTGCGTCCGATGGTGAGGCTGTCAATCAGCTTGCCTTGGGGAGTGAAGGTATATAGCATCTTGTCTTCTAGCAATCCTGATGAGATGTCATAGACTTTGGTGAAGAACAAGGCTATGTATTGTTTTGCTGTTACTTTGTGACCATGGTTGAAGTGGATGAACTCCCTGCTCGTCTGCTCGTCCTCATTGAGCGGAAGTACTTGGGCCAGAAGTTCGTCAGGGATGTCTGTTGTGCCGTTTCCTGTGAAGGTGCTGTCGGTGATGCCGTTCCCGCTCCATTCTGGGTAGTGGCCAATGTATTGGCTGAACGGAGAAATGGCGGTTTCTTTGCTTGTGGAGGCTGGGGAAATCGAACGTGAAGTATTGGGCTCTTTGGAATGGAGGCAGCCTGAAAGGCACAGAATCATCAATGCACCTATGTATGCAGAAGTGCACTTCTGAAGATTGTTTTTATTCATATTCAATATGCCTGTTGGCGGAATTAATTTAGCATAAAAATGTTTTTCAGGATGTAGGCAAAACTCCCCAAAGGAGATTGTGCAATTCGTTGCAAAGTTATTAAAAGATGTTGATTTGCCCTCTTTCTGAACATTAAACTATGTTAATGGATGGTGATTGTTTTGATACAAACAAGGAGATAGACAAGCAATTGTTAATAAAGACTGCAAGACTCCTGTCTTTAGAAAGAGGAAAGTTGGAGTCGCTTTACTTCTTTCTAAACTGCTTAAGACCGTGCTTTAACATACCGTACCCCTCGGGTCCGCCATGGTGGACCCGAGGGGTACGGTGCATCGGACCCGAGGGGTGCGATTTGTAGGGCAAACGTCAATTGGTATAAAAAGTCGCTTCGAGAGGAAGCATACGAATCTCCCCAAATCTTTAAAATATAAATGAAGGGTTATGCCAAGGCGATGTGCTTGGCTTCGATTTCTTCTTGAAGGAACAGGCTGGCGCATTCGCGAAATTTGGTGGGCGATTCGCTGGTGAAGTATTGGCAGGATTTGCCTAAGGTCAGTCTTTGGCTCATCTCGGGGTGGCGGGTCAGATAGTCTTCGAGGCTCGCGGCGATGTAGTTGCCTTGGGAGATGACTTGTATGCCTTGGGGTATGTGTCGCCTGATTTTGTCGAGAAGCAGGGGGAAGTGGGTGCAGCCGAGGATGATGGTGTCGATGAGCGGGTCTTGGGCGAGGAGGCGTGAAAGAGAGTCTTGGACAAAATAGTCGGCTCCGGGTTTGTTGAACTCGTTGTTTTCAACAAGAGAGACCCACATGGGGCATGCTTGTCCCACGATGGTGCTTTCGGGATAGAGTTTCTCTATCTCCAGCTTGTATGATTCGGATTTGATGGTTCCCTCTGTTGCCAGCACGCCAATGTGCTTGGTGCGGGAGATTTGACCTACAGCTTCGACGGTAGGGCGTATGACACCGAGCACGCGGCGGTCGGGGGCAAAGAGGGGTAGGTATTGCTGCTGGATGGTGCGCAATGCCTTGGCGGATGCGGTGTTGCATCCAAGGATGATGAGCGGACAACCCAAGGAAAAGAGTTTCTTGACTGCTTGCAGGGTGAACTCGTAAACGACGTCGAAGGAGCGTGTGCCGTAGGGCGCGCGTGCATTGTCGCCAAGATAGATATAGTCGTATTGTGGCAGACGGTTGCGGATGCCTTCGAGTATGGTCAGTCCTCCGTAGCCAGAGTCAAAAACTCCGATGGGTCCCATGTTGTCAGTTGTCTGTTGTCAGTT
>JAUMXY010000008.1:34005-65897 GCA_030528885.1 Bacteroidales bacterium
CGGTGTGAGCCGGTCGGTCGTTACTTGATGCCGAGCTGAATCAGCACAGCGTCGGTGCAGTCCTCAGCTTCTCCGCCATCGCTGATGTAGGGGTATGCGTTGGCGTCAGTGTTGAGCACATAGGCATAGCCGCGTTCTTTTCCTACGGCTTTGATGGCTTCTTTCACGCTGTTGTGGATGGGTGCCATCAGTTCTGCTTCGGCATTGGTGAGCTTTTCTTGGGCTTCTTTCTTGAACTGCATGCTCTGTTCCATCAGGAGCTGGAGCTCTTTCTGGCGCTTGAGCATGATGTTTTCAGGGAAACTTTTCTGCCCATCGAGAAACTCGGTGAATTTCTTTGTGAAATCCTGTTCGGCACGCACCATCTCTTGGTCGTAGGTGTTTTTGAGTTCTTCTAAACTTTTGATGGCCTGTGTGTACTCAGGCATGGCCAGCATCACTTCGTTGTAGGAGAGGTAGCCGAACTTGTGGGATGGGGCTGCGGCTGTTGCCTGAGCCTCGCTTTGGGGAACAGAAGGCACTGCATCTTGCGCCGACATGAAGCCAGCGCAAGCGAGCAGTGCTATCAGTAAATGGATTCTTTTCATGTGTTGTTTGTCTTTTTAATCATTGTCCTGCATCTCTCTTGCTGTTGGAGATGGGGTGGGTATGATTACTGTACGCCGAGCTTTGCCTTCACTTTGTCAGTGATGTCGGTAGCTGTTGCGCCGATGTAAGGGATGCTGGCTGCATCAAGTACATAGGTGAAGCCTTCTGCTGCTCCAACTTCCTGCACGGCCTTCATCACTTTCTCCTGTATCTCAGTCATTTTAGTCTGGTAAACGCGCTGAAGCTCCTGCTCGCTGGTCTGGGCGAACTGCTGGTATTCGTCGTATGCTTTCTGGAGTTCGTTTTCGCGGAATGTGCGGAGAGTCTCTGAGAGAGTTGCTTTTTCTTTCTCGTAAGCATCTGCTTTAGTCTGGATGTCGGTCTGCTTGCGCTGCATCTCGTCCTGGAACTGCTTCTGAAGGGTTTGGATTTCTGTCTGCAAAGCAGTGTATTCGTTCATGCCTTGTACGAGAGTTCCAGAGTTTACGTGTCCGATTTTCTGTGCAAAGATTGTCATTGGCATAGCCAAGAGGATTGCAAAAATAATTTTCTTCATTGTTTTTGGCTTTTTATTAATAATGTTGATTTTGCTGTTGTGTGTCTTAGTATGCATAGCCGAGCTTGGTCAGCACTTCATCGCTGATGTCAATCTTGGGTGATGCGTAGATGATGCTGCCGCCTGAGGCGCGGTCGAGGACGAGCTGGTAGCCTTTTTGGTCACAGATGTCCTTGACAGCGTTGTAGATTTCGTCCTGTATGGGCGCAAGGAGGCTTTGGCGCTTCTTGTAAAGCTCGCCCTCGCTGCCGAAGTACTTCTTTTTCAGGTCGCTTGCTTCTTTCTCCTTTGCCATGATGGCTTCTTCAGCTTTGGTCTTCTGTGTATCGGAGAGGAAGACGGATTCAGATTGGTACTTTTTATATAGCGTCTCTGCTTCGTTGAGCAGGGCTTCTACTTCGCCTTCCCATTTTTTTGACACTTGGTTTAGCTGTTCGTTGGCGCGTTCGTAGGCGGGTACATTCTTGAGGATGTATTCCATATCGACGAGAGCGAACTTCTGGGCGTTGGCAGCGATGGCTGCTACTAGCAGGGTCATTGTCAAAAGTAGTTTCTTCATGTATGTGTTTTGTTTAAGTGTGTTCTGGTTTTATAGCTGATGTCGTCTCTCTGTTGGACATTGGAAGTCTGTTTAGAATTCTTGTCCGAGGATAAAGTGGAATTGGCTTCCGCTGTAGCTCTTAGAGCCGTTGATGTTATCAAATCCGTAGGCCCAGTCGATACCCATCATTCCTACCATTGGGAGGAAGAGGCGAACACCGAGGCCTGCAGAGCGCTTCATGTCGAAGGGGGTGAACTTCTTTACTTCGGTCCAAGCGTTACCTGCTTCGGCAAATGCCAGCGCATAGATGTTGGTAGAGCCCTCCAGCATGAGCGGATAGCGGAGCTCAACCGTCATGCGGTCGTAGGCGTAACCATAGTTGTAGCCTTGTGTCAGCGCACCATTGTCGTAGCCGCGCAAGCCTATGGTCTCGGAATAGTAGGTAGATGAGTAGCCTGACATGCCGTCTCCGCCGACATAGAAAGTCTCGAATGGAGATTTCTTGTATTTGTTGTAGTGTCCTAAGATTCCGAAGTCGAAGCGGGTCATCAGCACGAAGCATTTCTTGTTTTTGCCGAGCGGAACGAAGAATTTGGAGTTGAACTTCCATTTGTGGTATTCAATCCAACGGTATTTCTTTTTCATGTCGTTCTGGTAGTCCGCATCGTAGTAGCTGGTGGCCATGTTCTCATAGTCCACTCCGTCAAACAATGAGTAAGGCGGCGTGAAGCTGACAGAGGCGTTGATTTGTGAACCACGGCGTGGGAACATCGGGCTGTCTATCGATGTGCGAGAGAGGTTGAGGGTCAGGTTGATGTTGTTGCAGTTACCGTTGGTAATGAGGAAGTACTCCCAGTCTTTCATCATGTATCGGGTATAACCCAATGAGGCTGTGAAGCGGAAGTTGTTGTCTGGCCATGTGAGGCGCTTTCCAAATCCGATGCTGACTCCTAACAACTCGATGTATTTGTCGGGGTCGTAGTAGTTTGAGTAGTTGTTATAGTAGCTGCTGTTGTAGTTGCCATATCCGTACAGCATTGAGTAGTAGTTGTTGTAGTAGCTGCTGTTGTAGTAGCTGCTGCTGATGTCGGTCTGTCGAGAGAAGAATGCGCTGACAGACAGCTGGTTGGGGCGTTTCCTGCCAAACCATGGATCGAGGAAGGATATGCTGTAAGACTGGTAGTAGCTACCATTGGTTGAGGCACTGATTTCCAGCTCTTGTCCATCGCCTTGAGGTATGATGCCTCGATGAATGCGATCTTTTCCGAAGAGGTTGCGGACAGAGAAGTTGGTGAACTTCAATCCCACTTTACCTATGATACCAGTCTGTCCCCAGCCGAGCGAGAATTCAATTTGGTCGCTTGCCTTAGGCACAAGACCTAGCTCGATGTCAACAGTTCCGCTGACAGGGTCTGGCTTGGGAATGGGATTCAGCTGTTCTGGGTCGAAATGTCCCATTTGGGCGATTTCCTGTACGGTCATCTTGAAGGCATCCATGTTGAAAAGGTCGCCTGGCTTGAGATAGAGTTCTCGACGTACGACTTCTTCATATACACGTGTGTTGCCATAGATTTTTATCTTATTGATAGTGGCCTGTATACCTTCTTGTATTCTGATTTCCAAGTCAATAGAATCCTCTACAATATCCTTTTCTACGTCTTGGATTTGGTTGAAGACATAGCCTTCGTTGTAATACAGGTTACTGATGGAGTTCGGGTCCATGTGGTCGCTCAGACGTTTTGTCAGATGCACTCTGTTGTAAACGTCTCCACGCTTCATCTGCAGAAGCTTGTCGAGAATCTCAGTCTTGTAGATGGTGTTGCCCACCCAAGTGATGTTGCGCACATAGTATTTCTCTCCTTCATCGATGTGAAGGTACACATTGACGAGGTTCTCGCCCACATCGACGACGCTGTCTGCGTATATGTAGGCATCACGGAAGCCAAGCTCATTGTACTTCTCTATGACGCGTTCCTTGTCTTCTTCAAACTTTTCTCTGACGAATTTCTTTGTTTTGAAGAGGCTCTTGAAACCCTTTTCGTTGGTCTTCTTCAGCAATCCGCCAGAGAAGAATCCGCCGTGGAACTTCTTTGTAGCGATGTTTTCGTTGCCTGTTATGATAATCTTGTTGACCTTGACCTTTTCCTTCTTGTCGATGTTGACATCAACAATGAGCTGGTTCATCTTTTCAGGGTCATCTCGTTTGACTATCTCAACTTCTGTGTTCTTGAATCCTTTGTCGCTGAAGTATTTCTTGATGATGATTTCCGCCTTGTTCTCCATGTTGGGAGTAATCTGGTTTCCTCTGACCAATCCGATTTTCTCTTCAAGGTCCTCTTGCTCCGACTTCTTTACTCCGTTAATGTTTATCTGTGATACTCTCGGGCGCATGGCCAGAGAGATTTTCAGATACACTTTTTCATCGACGATGCTATCTGCTTCTATTTTTACGGCAGAGAATAGTCCGTGCTTCCAGTATCTCTTGATGGCATTGGTGATTTCTTCGCCTGGCAACTCGACAGTCTCGCCTATGGTTAATCCAGAAATACCTATAAGGATGTAGTCCTCATAGTCATTGACTCCTTCTACTGCAATTCCTCCAATCTCATACTTCTGGCTCCGGCCGTATACTACGGAGGGCTTTGTCTGCTCTTGTGCCTTGAGTGGCATAAGGGAAGACATAAGCAATGCGGTTGCAAGTATGATGAATCCTGATATCCTCATGTAATCTTATCTATATATATAATGTGTAGCGTTATTTCTTGTCGGTTACTTGTTCGCCAGTCTTGCCAAAGCGGCGTTGGCGGCTTTGATAGTCAACGATGGCTTTGCAGAGATCTTCTTCTCTGAAATCGGGCCAGTATGTATCAGTAAAGTAAAATTCAGCGTATGCGCATTGCCACAGCAGGTAGTTGCTCAGTCTTTCTTCTCCTCCTGTGCGAATCATCAGTTCTGGATCTGGCATGAAGTTGGTGGCCAGGTGTTGCTG
This sequence comes from Bacteroidales bacterium, assembly GCA_030528885.1. GTDB lineage: Bacteria > Bacteroidota > Bacteroidia > Bacteroidales > Bacteroidaceae > Minthosoma. The sequence continues at coordinate 38,680 of JAUMXY010000008.1, forward strand.
AATGGTTTCTTCGTCTATGCTTTCTGGTTGCAGCGTGCCATCCTTCACTTTGGCCGCTATTTGTTTCGTAGCATTGGCTATCTCCCATCTGGAAGAGTAGCTTAGCGCCAGCACCATGCAGGTGCCAGTGTTTTGCTGTGTCCGTTCTTCCAAATAGTTACATGCTTCTTGTACTATTTTAGGAAGTCGCTCAGTGTCGCCGATAACCCGGAAACGTGCATTTTTTTTCATGAAGAGCTCTTCTTCCAGATGCTTGAGCAGCAGCGACATGAGTGCAGCGACTTCTGCTTCTGGCCGGTTCCAGTTCTCGGTGGAGAATGTATAGAGTGTCAGATATTCAATGCCAAGATTGACCGCCGCAGTCATGATGTCGTGTACTCGCTCTGCGCCTTCCTGATGTCCAAACGTACGTTCCTTGCCTTGTGCTTGTGCCCATCGTCCGTTGCCGTCCATGATGATGGCTACGTGGCGTGGGATGCGGGTCATATCTATTTGTTCTTGATACATTTTCTTTTTGAGTCTTAAGAGCAATCAGTCTTTGCCGTTATTAGTTGTTGCATTTGCGGTATTTGGGGCATAGGTCGTAGGAAATATAGACCATTGTCCATGAGTAGCTGTCCTTGTTCTTCAGGAATCCGCTTTTTGCTCGGTAGGGGTCTTCTATGCCGTCGAGCTTGTCGCTCAGAGAGAACCTCATGGTCCAGTCGATGCCGACGTTCCACCTGGGTCGCAGCTTGTACTTGATGCCGAATCCTACAGGGATGTTCATCGTCAGCGCATCGTTGCAATGAGTGAATCCCATACCTAACTGTATGTATGGCGTCAGTCGCTTGTGGCCCTTGTAGCCTGTTCCTGTGCCAAATCCCCAGAAACTGAGTTCGTACTGGCATCCTGCTTCTATCAGCGAATTGTCAAATTCCCATTGCTTGCCAGGTGTGGCGGGGAATTTGTTGTTGCCCTCAGCTGCGTTGCCTTTCACTTTCCCATAGGCGAGGTCGAACTTCAGCGACATGCGTGGGTTGATGTTGTATCGGCCCATCAAGCCGCCTGCCATGGTGACGTTCTTATAGAACCCGTTGAGATTGGCATCGCCCATATAGAAGCTGGGACCTCCCATCACACCAAGCTCCATGCCGTATTCCAGTTCTTGCGCTTGGATGCCTAATGCTATGAGAAGGGTTGCTATCAGAGTATAGAGCCTTGCCATATTTTCCCGTTTTCCTGAATAATCCAAAGTTGCGTGCCTACTGTTGCGATGCTTGCAGCGCCATTGGCAGCATCAAGGTCTGCAGGAACAGGCTGTAATGCTGTCTGCGGATGCCATGCGATGCCGTTATCGTCAGAGCGGTAGAGGTATTTGTATTTACCTGTTTCTGTGCCGATGGCATAAAGCGAGTTCTTGTAGTAGGTGGTGCTGAGGTTTTCCAAGCGAGGCAGTCCGAAAGCGTTGTCGGGCGTTACCTGGATGTATGACCATTGCTGGTTGTTGTCTGCTGCTGAGGTCATCTTGTACCAGGTGACTCCGTTGCTGCTGTTGTTGCCAGAAAGTCCCGTCATCACTGCTATTTGCAGATTCTTGTTGGCTTTGGCCGGGTAGGTTATGCTGTTGACCGATGTTTCGGGCAGCATGTCCAAATCTGTTGTTCCTTGTATGCTCCATGTAGCAAGGTCGGCAGAACCGATGATGGCTTGTCCATCATAGGCGTAAATGTACAGATTGTCTGCTGCGAGCAGTCGTTCCACTTTCTTTTCTGCCGCCTTCTCCCAGTCGTTGGCTTGCCCCTCTGCTGCTGTGCTGTAGATGTAGCCGTCGTGACTTAAGCCATAGAATTTTCCGTTAAACATGACGATGGAGCGTGAGCTGACCGGTATGGTAGCAGGTGCTGTCCAGTTTGTGCAGTCGCTGCTGTTGGCCACAGTTGCGATGTCTTCTCCTTCTTCATTCTGTGCGAAGACGAATATGTTGTTCCCTGTGCTATACACCTTGCTTTCGCCTGTTATGTTGAGATTTGAGGCGTTTGCTTTCCATTCGAGCGTGTCTGTGTTGACGAGGTGCTTGTAGATGTCTACTGTATAGCGTTTGCTTGACATCCCGTCTGTCGATACGCACATGAGTTCAACCGTTTTGCTGAAATTGATAGTGTCTTGTCCCGATGTGAGGGAGAAGTACATGTCTTCGTTGGGTATCAGTTTGGCATACACGCTGCCTTGGCAGAGGAATGACGGCGTTACCTTCGTCAAATCTACCCAGTTAGGTAAAGAGTCAACGGTATAGATGCGTCCGTTCACTTGGTCTATGTTGAAGTGTATTTCGTTGCCCATGATAGTTCTGGTTGAAACCACGTCCTTGACGTTTCCATCGCTATCATATTGCTGGGTAATCACATGACTGGTGATTTTGCCCACAGAGAAAGATATAATTGCGCATTCGGGCGATGTTTCCACTTCTTCTTCGTCCATGCATGATACCAAAGCGAACATTGCCACGACCAGCATCAGCATTCTCCAATGCGTATGTTTCATATACTTGATGTTTGATATGTTCATAAAGAGCCAATATACAAATTTCCTACAAAATTACGAACATTTTTTACATCTACGAAGGGTTAAGGCTGATTTTAACGGATTTTATGCTATATTAAGGGGAAAAGATGTGAAAAATGAAGAGTGAAGAGCGAAAAAATGCCTGCGTGCGTGCTTGTCTTCCTTGTGGTTCCCCTTGTGGTTGGCGTTTTTCTCGCTCTTCACTCTGTGCTTTATCCCTCATTTACGAGCAATTGGCATAGTTCTTCCATGCCTTTGCTGGCTCCTTTCATGATGTGATGGATGCCGAGGCTGGGGTCATAAGGAACGGGGTTGGGGTCAATGAGGTAGATTTTGCAGCGGCTGTTGGCAAAGTTCAGCAATCCTGCTGCAGGGTAAACGTTTAGCGAGGTTCCGATGACGACGAGAATATCCGCCCGACTCACCTCTTCGATGGCTGGTTCAATCATGGGTACGCTTTCGCCAAACCACACGATGAAAGGGCGCAGCTGGCTGCCATCTTTTGCCTTGTCTCCCATGTGGATGACGGGATTGTCGGCAGGCAAGGTGACGATGCAGTTCGGGTCGTTGGGGTTGCGCGACGAGGTGGCCTTCATCAGTTCTCCATGCAGGTGTATGATGTGCTGACTTCCAGCTCGTTCGTGCAGGTCATCAACGTTTTGCGTGATGACTGATACTTTGAATTTGTCTTCAAGGCTTGCCACCAGCTTGTGCCCTTCGTTGGGAGTAACGCTGCCCAGTTGCTGGCGACGCTCGTTGTAGAACTTCTGCACGAGTTCAGGATCGCGCTCATAGCCTTGAATGCTTGCCACTGCTTCCACCGGGTACTGTTCCCAGAGGCCTCCGCTGTCGCGGAAGGTGCTGATGCCGCTTTCTGCCGACATGCCTGCACCTGTCAGGAATACTAGTTTTTTCATATTGATGGGATGACAAAAGTGGATGTTTCTTCGAGGGGGACTGCCTGGGCTGCGAAAGCGAGCAAGTCTCGTTTATGCTTCCTTTGAGGCGGTTTGTAACATTCCTCTTGTGTGATTTTTGTAACACAAAACACCCCTTGTTGACGAGAAAAAGGTGCTGGAATCCAAGGGGGTAGGTTAATAAGCTACTTGGCACGGAATGCCGAGCTCTCGCACCTGTGCACCAATGGCATCGAGCACTTCGGGGAGTGCCTTTTTCAGCTCGTGAGCAGGAGTTTCGCGGTCAATCGTATAAATCATCACCTCTCTTGGCTGTATCTCGCCAATGGTTTTTAGCCACGGCTGTACAAACTCGTCACTTGTGTTGTCCACCGATTGCCCATCGTATTCGCCTTTCATGAACATGGTTTGGATGACGCATCGGCTGCCAAATTCCTTGAGCCGCTCAATGATGCGATTCACGTCAAAACTGCCGTTAGGACGGTCTATGTGCTGGATGTAGTCTGCCGAGATGGTGTCGAGCTTGCAGATGTTATTGTCCACTTTGCACAAGGCATCGAAAACGGGTTGCCTGACAATTTGGGTGGCATTGGTCAGGACGCTTACCTTTGCTTCGGGAATGTATTTGTCTCTTAACGAAATAGCATCATCGATGATTTCTGCAAACTGAGGGTGCAGCGTTGGTTCTCCATTGCCGGCAAAGGTCAGCACATTGGGAGTGAGTCCGCTTTTCTGCATCTCAATGAGTTGTGTTTCAAGGGCTGTTCTGACTTCTTCCCGAGTCGGCATCTTCTGCTTAGGAACGAAATCGTGGTTGAAGCCGCATTCACAATAGATGCAGTCAAACGAGCAGCATTTCCCGTCGGCGGGCAACAAGTTGATACCCAGTGATACGCCGAGACGGCGGCTGTGCACAGGACCGAAAATGGGAGAGGGATAGATGACTGTCATACGTTATTGCTTGTTTAAGTGGTTGTCAATCTCTTTCTGTATTATAGCCTGGGTGCAGCTTGTCGTACAGCCAGCTGGTGAAGCAGAAGAACAGGATTGCGGTGAAGAATCCGCAGATGGAGTCAATGAGGTAGTGCGCCAGAATGTAAACCGTTGCGCAGCACAGCAGCAGATAGACGGGGAACATCACCCAGAAGAGCCATCGGTTTCTTGTTTTCCATGCCAGCATCATCGTTACCGTGCTCATGCCTACATGACTGCTTGGAAATGCAGCTGTTGGCCGTTCTCCCACTTCCTGTGCGCCAATCACCAGTTTGCTGAAGATGCCTTTGATTTCGGGTGTCAGCATCTCTGTGTGGTTTTGGAAGTAGTATCCGACAGCAGGAAAATCTCCTGTGCAGGCAGCTTCAACGCCAACGGCCTTGAAGTAATACTGAGGTCCGGCAACGGGCAGGAATTCGTAGATGATGTAGAACAGGAAGAACGAAGCCAAAAACACAAACCCCGCCTTGTCGGCTTGGTTGTAGCGGCCGAAAAGGTAGAACAGGATGGTGGCGCCCATCATGTAGTAGTAGGCGTAATAGCCCATGTTGAATGCTTCGCTCCAGAAGGTGCTGCTGAGTGCCTTGTTGAACAGCAGTGCAGGCTGGCAGCCGAAGAGTGTTTGGTCTATCTCGGCAAACACATGGTCGAGGTAGGGGTATTGGCTGCAGAAGTCATAAGTTTCCGGGTACCAAAAGATAAGTCCCAGCAGGAGGGGAATGACTCGGGCAATTCTCAGTGCGCGGCAAGGGTAGAGCCTGTATGCGCCATACATGACACCCATGAGGGCGAGCATGAGCACTCTGGTGAGCACCATTCCCTGAGGGTCAGCCAGCCCCTGCCAATGTATACCGATGAGGATGGTGGTGAAGAGCATGTAAATCAGCGTGATGGTCTCCATGCTCCATAGCCCTTTCTCGTATTGTTTCTTGAAATAATCCTTCAGTTTCATCTTTGTTTTAAATCCATTTGTTGTCTTTATACCATTTGATGCATTCCTTCACGCCACGTTCCAGCTGCCATTCGGGCGTGAACCCGAGGTCTTCCTTGAGCGGCGTGATGTCGCACTGCCAGTTGCGCTGTCGCATGATTCTGTATTTGTCGCCGTTCAGCGTGCTGGGCTTGTGTGTGAGTTTGGAAAAACCCTCTGCCAAGCAAGATACGATTTTCAGCACCCATAGAGGAGCCTTGACGTGGAGCACGTTTTTCACCCCCAACTCTTTTTGTATCAGGTCGCTGAAAGCTCGGCTGCTGTAGCTGCAACCGTCGCTGACGAGATACGTCTTTCCGTTTGCCGTATCGTTTTTCCCTATTGCGGAGAATATGGCGTTGACGAGGTCTCGCACATAGACAAAGGTAAGTACCTGTTTCTTGTATCCGACAGAAAAGTCGATGTGCTGCTTGATGGATTTCGCCATCATGAAGTAGTCCTTCTCGCGAGGTCCATACACGCCTGTTGGTCTGAAGATGGTATAGTGAAATCTGCCGTCCGTCTTGATGCGCTTCTCTGCCAGAAATGCTTCGCTTTTCACCTTGCTCTCTCCGTATGCTGTGTTGGGTTGAGGCTTATCTTCTGCCGTCATGTCGCTATAAGTGCCATCAGCGCTCATCTCTTCACGGATAGGGCCGAGCACGCTGAGGCTGCTGACATAGAGGAACTGCTCGGGCAGCATGTCCAGTTCGTCCAGCATGTTGACCAAGTTCTTCGTGCAAGTGAAGTTGTGCAAGTCGAACTCCTCTCGCTTCAGGCATTTCGTGGCACCAGCGGCATGTATGACAACATCCCATTTCTCGGCTTTTTCCTTGTAAGCGGTGAGTTGCTTGCGCAGCACCTCTGCATGAGCCATGTCCAGAAAAGCGAACTTCAGCTTTTCGTGCTGCAGCCATTTTCTGCTGGAACCCTCCCTCATGCCAGCCCATGTTTCCATGCCGCGCTTCAGTCCCTCCTCGCAGAGAAAGCTGCCGATGAAGCCGCTTGCTCCTGTAATCAGAATCTTCATATTTTCGTTAAATTTCCTGCAAAGTTACGACTTTTTGGCCTAATTTCAACAATTTAACGGGTTTGTAACATGAAATGCCGATTGAAACTGCTAAATTCGGGCAGAAAACAATCTAAATAGAAATATCTTATGGGTAAAAAAAGTAAAAGCGGCTTGTTGAAGTCCAGCATCAACAAGCGCGAGTTGACCGAGATGCTGTTGGGCTTCCTCAATGCCCACAAAAGCGAGAGGTTCACCCTCAAGCGCCTCTTTAGCGGGATGGGGCTGAAGACTCACCCCCTTCGCATGCTGTGTGTTGACATTCTGAACGATATGCTTGACGATGGCATCATCACTCGCAGCAGCGAGGGCGAAATGATGTTCAATGCCACTTCCCATACAGCGGAAGGTGTCTTCAGCCGCACGGCTGGCGGTCGCAACTTTGTCGATACTGACGAGGGGGTGGGCATCGCCATCTACGACGAAGACACCCTGCATGCCTTGCCAGGCGACCGTGTCCGTGTGGGCATCCATGCCAAGAAGCGCGGCAGCCACAAGCTGCATGGGGAGGTCATTGAGATAGTGAAGCGCAGCGAGAAGCCCTTTGTCGGTACGTTGCAAGTGCAGCACAGCGTGGCTTTTCTCGATGTGCCTTCAGGCTTGCAGAACGACATCGTCATTCCTGCAGCGAAGCTCAAGGGCGCAAAAAATGGCGACAAAGTCATCGTCAAGGTTCACGATTGGCCGCTCGACGCTCGCAATCCCATTGGCGAGGTGGTTGACGTGCTGGGCGAGGAAGGCGACAACACCGCCGAGATGCATGCCATCCTTGCCGAATACGGCTTGCCCTATCAATATCCTGAGAATGTTGAGGCGGCAGCCAGCAAGATAGCGGCAGGCATCACCGCAGAGGAGGTGAGCAAGCGCGAAGACTTCCGCGACACCTTCACCATCACCATCGACCCGCGTGATGCTAAGGACTTCGACGATGCCATCTCCATCCAGAAAATCAAGGACGGCATTTGGGAGGTGGGCATTCATATCGCTGATGTCAGCCACTACGTGTTGGAGGGCTCCGTCATTGATGTTGAGGCGCAGCAGCGAGCCACCTCTGTCTATCTCGTCGACCGTACCATCCCCATGTTGCCCGAACACCTGTGCAACCAGCTCTGCTCTCTTCGCCCCAACGAAGAGAAGCTAACCTTCTCCGTCATTGTGCAGATGAACGAGCAGGCTGAGGTCCTGAATTCACGCATCAGGCACACCGTCATCAAGAGCTGCCGCCGCTATACCTACGAAGAGGTGCAGCATCTGCTGGAGCAGAACGGCGAAGCGCGCGAGTGTGAGATGATACGCTCAGGACAAGCCGTGCCCACTCAGCCCATACCTGCTCAGGAGGTGGTGCCCGATACCGAGCTGAATGCCTTCCGCGAGAGCTTGCCAGCCATCGACCCCGCCACCATTCCCGTCACTCCCGTGCCTGCCGACCACCGCAAGGGGGAGCATGCCGACCTGCTCATCACCCTCAACCGCATGGCACACCAGCTGCGCGATAACCGCTTCCGTGAAGGCGCCATCAACTTCGACCGCGAGGAGGTGCGTTTCGAGATTGCCCCCGACGGCAAGCCCCTGCGCGTTTATTTTAAGAATGCCAAAGACGCCAACAAGCTCATCGAGGAGTTCATGCTCCTTGCCAACCGCATCGTGGCAGAGAGCATAGGCAAAGTGAAGAAAGGAGAAAAGCAAAAGACACTGCCCTACCGCATCCACGATCTGCCCGACTCCAACAAGCTCGACAACCTTGCAGCCATGGCATCCCGCTTCGGTTTCCATCTCGTCACACAGGGAAAGAAAGAAGATGTGGCCAAAAGCCTGAACAAGCTGCTGGTCGACGTGCGCGGCAACCGAGTACAGAACCTCATCGAGAACGTTTCCCTCCGCGCCATGCAGAAAGCACGCTACTCCACCTATAACATCGGTCACTACGGACTGGGATTCGACCATTACACCCACTTCACCTCACCCATACGCCGCTATCCCGACCTCATGGTGCATCGCCTGCTCACTCGCTATGCCGAGGGCTCAGCCAGTGCCAGCCAGAAGAAGTACGAGGCGCTCTGCCAGCACAGCTCCAGCATGGAACAGCTCGCAGCCAGCGCCGAGCGCGCCAGCATCAAATACAAGCAGGTCGAGTTCCTCTCCGACAAAATCGGAGAGGAGTACAACGCCCACATCAGCGGAGTCACCGAGTTTGGCATCTATGCAGAGATTGACGACAACCACTGCGAGGGACTCATCGCCGTTCACCATCTGGGCGAGGAGGCCTTCAGCTTCGACGACAAAAACTACTGCCTCGTCGGTCGTCAGACACGCCGCTGCTTCTCACTGGGCGACCCCATCCGCATCCGAGTGGCAAAGGCAAACCTCTGCCGCAAGCAGCTCGACTACGAGCTGGTCGAACAGCTCGCACCCGTTGGCGCACCTCCCCTCGCATTCTACCAACCCTTTGTGAATAACGGCAACAAGGGCGCAGCCACAAAGAAAAGCAAGACCCCTAAAGCATCCAAGAAAAACGGCGGAAAACAGAAAACTCGCAAAAAGAGATAAAACACAAAAAACGCAAGAACCTGCAAACCTACCCCCATGAAAAAGATTATTCTTTTATTAAGCTTTCTCCTGATAGGTATAAGTGGAAGGGAAGACGATGAGGCGTTGAAAGATTACAGCCATGTTCGTGGCGTGTGCCACATCGGCTGGATGAGCGACGAAGCTACCATACGGAAAGAATTAGGCTATGCCCGGCGCATCCACCTGAACAGTACCCGCATCTGGCTGCCGATGGACCGATACAAGGCAGCTCCCGATGAATTTGTGAAGAAACTGAAAACCTATGTGCGTATCGCCCACGAAATGGGTTTCGGGGTCATGCCCATCCTTTGGAATGGAAACGGACTGAATCCTGATATTCTGAAGGAGGGTTACCGTGAGGAGGCAGATGCTTATGTAAGGGATATTGTTGGTGCATTGAAAGATGAACCCGGTCTGTTCATCTGGGACATCATGAACGAGCCGACTTGCAATGATTACCACAATTTGGCGCCCAATGAGGAAGAGCGGAAAGTCAGGCGAAAAGAAATCTTTGACTTCGTGCGGCGCAACTGTCAGTTGGTGCGGCAGCTCGATTCAAAAAATGCCATCACTGTAGGCACCACGTTGGCTTTCAATCTGGAAGAAGCTTCGCCAGACCTTGTCGATGTGCTCTCTTTCCACGACTACTCCACTACGGTGGCAGGCATGGAACGCAGTTATGAGGCTGCCCAAAAAGTGGCAGAGAAATACCGCAAGCCCTTGCTGAACAGCGAAACAGGGTGCATGGGACGCGCCAACCCTTACGACCTGGCCATACAGACCTGCGAGAAGCATGGGGCAGGCTGGTACCTGTTTGAACTCATGATTAGCGGCTACTGGAGCGACATCCATGGCATCTTCTACGCCGACGGAACAGTGCGAGACCCCTCAATCGTGGCAGCCGTCATGGGCTGCTTCCGTAATCGCGATGTGAGCACTATGGTCAAGGAACGCCCCAACAAGGAAGGGCACGCTCAGCAGGCTGTGCGTCAGGTTGAGGAGGCGCTGAAAGAAGAAACGACAGCCTTCCGTCATCGTAAGGCATCGACCGATCGCATTCTGGAGGCGGCAGAGTTCTGTGCCAACCTGCTCGAGTCGGCACAAATGCTTCCCATGCACGATTTTCCTACTGCACAGATTGCCGCTTGGCGCAAGCAGCCGGCTGCAGAACGTGATGAGCAAGCCATTCGCCGTTTTGCCTACGACCTTGCACAGAAACTGAAGCAATGCTGTCAGCTGTTCTGAGAGAAAACAACTGCATTAAAACCACATCAAATTAACGTGAGTTCGGTATAACAAAGATATGTTTTTGCAGTGCCTCACAAAGTGACTCTTTATATTGAACTGGCGTTTTAGACAACGTGTCGTCCCCGAGGGGTGCGCCGCATCGTATCCCTTGAGTACGGTATGGCGCACCCCTCGGGTACACTTTTTGTGCCCTTTCCCCTCCAGAATTCCAAATCGTTGATACTCATACATGCTGCCCGTGTCGGAAATAATAGGTACAGGGTGTTCGTGTTATTGTGTACACGGTGTCTGAAACCTTGTCTGCATGGTGTGCGTTTGCAGCCACTTGCCCAGCCCTCCTCAAAGAGACAAGAGGCGCAAGGTGAAAATGCCCTGTGCCTCCATGCTGAAGTGTCAGTGTCTGACAAGTGCCGTGAACGTTTGGAACGGCGAGTTCGATATGGCAGAAATATGGTTTTTGTAGTGCCTTTACGAGGCTGAATCTTTATATCGAACTCACGTCAAATTAGCAAGTGCGGCATTTTTCAGGGTGCTTTTGAACAGCCTTTTGTGTGAATTTTACAATCTCCTAATCTTTCTTTTCAAAACATTTTTTTGACTCCCCCGAAAACAAAAAAGCAGTGCGTTGTTGTGCACTGCTTTTGTTGTGGTGTGTGTATTCTTTTACTCTCCAATCAGGTTCTTTCCTGTCATCTCCTTAGGCTGTTCCAGTCCCATGATGTGGAGGATGGAAGGTGCCACGTCGGCCAGTACGCCGTCTGTGACGGTGGCGTTCTTGTTTTCGGTGACGTAGATGAATGGTACAGGGTTGAGCGAGTGGGCTGTGTTGGCTGTGCTGTCGGCGTTGAGGGCGTTGTCAGCATTGCCGTGGTCGGCAATGATGATAGTCTCGTAGTCGGCTGCTTTTGCCGCTTCAACCACTTCGTTGACACACTGGTCGATAGCTTTTACGGCAGCCTCGATGGCTGAATATACGCCTGTGTGACCCACCATGTCGCCATTGGCAAAGTTGACGACAATCCAGTCGTACTTGTTCTCCTTGATGGCTGCAACGAGCTTGTCTTTCACTTCGAAAGCGGACATCTCTGGCTTGAGGTCGTAGGTGGCAACCTTGGGGGAGTTGACTAGGATGCGGTCTTCGCCTTGGAAGGGTGTCTCGCGACCGCCGTTGAAGAAGAATGTGACGTGTGCGTATTTCTCTGTTTCGGCAGTGTGGAGCTGCTTCAGTCCCTTGCTTGCGATGTACTCTCCGAGGGTGTTCTCTACGTTCTCTTTCGGGAAGAGGATGTGAACGCCTGTGAAAGAGGCATCGTAAGGAGTCATGCAGTAGTACTGCAAGTCGGGGATGGTCTTCATGCCCTGCTCTTCCATGTCCTGCTGTGTGAGCACGATGGTGAGCTCCTTGGCGCGGTCGTTGCGGTAGTTGAAGAAGATGACTACGTCGCCTTCCTTGATGCGTCCGTCCACGTTGCAGTTGATGAGCGGCTCCATGAACTCGTCGGTGTTCTTGTGCTCTTCGGTGTGGCTGTCGTAGCAGGACTGCACGCCCTCGACCATGTCGGCTACTTCGCGACCTTTGCCGTGTACGAGCTGGTCGTAGGCTACTTTCACGCGGTCCCAGCGCTTGTCGCGGTCCATGGCGTAGAAGCGTCCGATGATAGAAGCGATAGCACCTGTGCCTGCTTCATCGATGTGCTTCTGCAGATCTGCTATGAAGCCCTTTCCTGACTTAGGGTCGGTATCGCGTCCGTCCATGAAGCAGTGTACGTAGCAGTTGTCGATGCCATAGACTTTGGCGATGTCGATGAGCTTCAGGATGTGGTCGAAAGAAGAGTGCACGCCGCCTGTGGAGGTGAGTCCCATGAGGTGTACGCTCTTTCCGTTCTCCTTGGCATAGCCGTAAGCTGCCTTGATTTCGGGGTTGTCGAGAATGGAGTTGTCGGCGCAGGCGCGGTTGATTTTTACGAGGTCTTGGTAGACGATGCGTCCAGCGCCGATGTTGAGGTGTCCTACTTCGGAGTTGCCCATCTGTCCGTCAGGGAGACCTACGTTCTCACCAGATGCCTGTAGCTGTGAGTGTGGGTAGTTTGCATTGAGATAGTCCATGTAGGGTGTCGGTGTCTGGTAGATGACGTCACCCTTGCTTTTGTCGCCGATTCCCCATCCGTCGAGAATCATCAAAAGAGCTTTCTTTGCCATAATTGTATGTATATTTAGATGATATGTGTGTCGTGCGGCGAAAAGTGCTGTGCGCGCTTTTGCGCTGCAAAGTTAGTAAAATCGTTGGAATAATCAACGGATTTGGTGGGAAGAATGGTGTCTTCTCGTTTTTTTGTAGTATCTTTGTGGCGAATATGGAACTGATGACACACATAGACATTCCTGTTTCGGAGTGGAAGATGGAGGCTGGGGCGAAGGTGCTGCTGGTGGGTTCGTGCTTTGCCGATGAGGTGGGGAAAAGGATGCTGAGGGGTGGCTTTGAGGCGATGGTGAATCCTTTTGGTACGTTGTACAACCCTGCCAGCATTGCGGAGAATCTGGAGATGTGCCTGAGGGGAGAGGACTGCGCGGATGACGTGATATTTCAGGGTCGGGATGGCTTGTGGCATTCGTGGATGCACCACAGCTGCTTTTCCTCTTCGGAGAGGGAGGTGCTGCTTGCCGCTGTTGAAAGGGTGCGGCGCGAGGTAGCAGCGTTTCTGAAAGAGGCAGACGTGCTCATCGTCACTTTCGGTACTGCGGTCATCTATCGGTTGAAGGAGGATGGCATGCTGGTGGCAAACTGCCATAAGATGCCTGATGGGCTGTTTGAGCGTGAGCGGATGAGTGTGGCGTGCATTGTAGAGCGGTGGAGGCTGCTCTTGGAGCGGATGAAGGGGGTGAACCCGAAGCTGAAGGTGGTGTTTACGGTCAGTCCCATCCGTCACAAGCGGGATGGTTTCCACGCGAATCAAGTGTCGAAGGGGATTCTGCTGCAAGCGGTGGACGAACTGGCTGGAGAGCATGCGTATTTCCCTTCTTATGAGCTGATGATGGACGAGTTGCGCGACTATCGCTTTTATGCTGATGACATGATTCACCCGTCGGAAAAGGCTGTGGAGTACATTTGGCAGCGATTTCAGGATGTGTATATGGATGGCAGGACAAGAGATGCGGTGGCGAAGTCGAGGAAGGAATGGGCGCGGCAGCAGCATAGACCGATTGTGCGGGCTTGACGCAGGCTTAGCTTAAGATTACTATGAAATAAGAATATATGTATACGATAGAGGACATAGTGCAAGTGACAGGCGCCCAAAGGATTGGGTGTGCGGAGGCGAAGATTAACTGGCTGCTGATTGACAGCCGAAGTCTTTGTTTCCCAGAGGAAACGCTGTTCTTTGCGTTGAAGACGAGCAAGAATGACGGGCACAGATATGTGGAGGGACTGTATCGCCGAGGGGTGAGAAACTTTGTCGTGTCCCGGCAATCGCTGGCAGATGGGGCGATTGATGCGCAAGGAATGGCAGATGCCAACTTTTTGGCAGTCGATTCTCCTCTGCACGCCCTGCAAGCCCTTGCCGCGCATCATCGGGACAGCTTGAACATCCCCGTCATAGGAATTACAGGCTCGAACGGGAAGACAACGGTGAAGGAATGGCTGTATCAGCTGCTTTCCCCAGACTATAGCGTGTGCCGCTCTCCTCGCAGCTATAACAGCCAAGTAGGCGTGCCGCTGAGCGTATGGCTGATGAATGGCCATAACGAATTGGCTATCATAGAGACAGGCATATCAGAGCCTGGCGAGATGGAGCGGTTGGCGAAGATGGTGCGTCCGACCATTGGCGTGATGACGAACTTGGGTGTGGCGCATCAGGAGAATTTCATGACGTACGACATCAAGTGCTCGGAAAAGATGCAGCTCTTCAAGGGGTGCGAGACTGTGGTCATTAACTCGAAGAACACGACGATACAGTGTTGCGCATCGATGCTTCCCGAGAGCGTGAACCGCTTTGCCCTGAATGTGACGCAAGTGGAGAAGAAGGAGCAGCATGCTGTGGTGCATTTTGAGCACGAGGGCAAGAGGGGGCAGTACATGATTCGCTTTGTTGACGATGCCGCCATCGACAACTCCATTACATGCTTTTCTACGGTGCTGGCGCTGAAGACTCGCATCAGCTTGGAAGAGCTGTGCAACCGCATGAGCAAGCTGGAACAGGTGGCCATGCGTCTGGAGGTGAAGGATGGCAAGCATGGATGCACATTGATAAATGACTCGTATAACTCGGATGTGCAGTCGCTGGACATTGCGCTTGACTTTATGAGCCGCAGGCCTGAAACGCACCAGCAGCGCAGAACTTTGATACTCAGCGATATTCTGCAAAGTGGAGAGTCGGCGCGAGCACTTTATTCGCGTGTGGCGCAGATGGTAGCTTCGCGAGGCATAGAGAAGGTGATAGGAGTGGGCAAGGAAATCATGGAGTGCGCTGACTTCTTCCCGATGGAGCATCACATGTTCCTGTCGACAGACGCGCTCATCAGAAGCGAAGTGTTTGAGCAGCTGAGCAATGAGTTCATCTTGATAAAGGGCGCAAGGCAGTTCCGCTTCGACAAGCTGAGTGACTTGCTGACGCTGAAGGTGCATCAGACCATCTTGGAAGTCAATCTCAATGCCTTGGTGGACAATGTGCGCTACTATCGCCAATTCATGAAGCCAGAAACGAAGATGGTCTGCATGGTCAAGGCGAGCGGCTATGGCGTGGGCTCGCTGGAGACCAGCAAGACGCTGCAAGACAATGGAGTGGACTATCTGGCGGTGGCTGTGGCGGACGAGGGCGCCGACCTGCGTGAGGCTGGAATCACAGCCAACATCATGGTGATGAACCCAGAGACAACATCGTTCAAACTGCTGTTTGACGAGCGACTCGAACCTGAGGTATTCTGCTTTGAATTGCTGGAACAGTTGATTCGTGCAGCAGAAAAGGAGGGCATCACGAACTTCCCCATTCACATCAAGCTGGACACAGGAATGCACAGGTTGGGCTTTAACCCCGAGACAGATATGCCGCGCCTGATAGACCGACTGCTGAGTCAGACGGCGCTTGTTCCTTGTTCGGTGTTCAGCCATTTCGTGGGCAGCGACGGAGACGAGTTCGATGCTTTCTCTGTGGAGCAGTTTGAACTGTATGACAAGGCAAGTCGTCAGCTGCAAGCGGCTTATCCTCACAAGATTATACGACACATCTGCAACTCGGCAGGCATAGAGCACTTCCCGCAGTATCATCTTGACATGGTCCGTCTGGGACTGGGCTTGTATGGCATCAATCCGCGTGACAATCAAGTGCTCAACAATGTGGCTACGCTGAAGACAACCATCCTTCAGATACGAGACGTAAAGGCTGGAGAGTCCATCGGTTACTCTCGCCGCACGGTGCTGGACCGAGACAGCCGCATTGCCGCTATACCGATAGGCTATGCCGATGGACTGAACCGTCGTTTAGGCAACCGCAACTGCTATTGCCTGGTGAAGGGTAAGAGGGCTGATTATGTGGGCAATATCTGCATGGATGTCTGCATGATAGATGTGACGGACATCGATTGCCGCGAGGGAGATATGGTGGAGATATTTGGCAATCAGCTACCTATGACAGTACTCAGCGACGCCATCGGCACCATTCCTTATGAGGTGCTGACAGGCATCAGCAATCGGGTACAGAGAATATATGTGCATGAATGAACAGTAAAACGCTCTACATATTGCTGCTGTTGTGCTGGGCTGTGCAGGACCTGTCTGCTCAGCGCATCATCCGCCGCATGAATCGTCATTATGTGGAAGCGCAGGCGATGCCCGACAGGGTGGAGCCTCTGCTCGACGACTCGTGGCATCAGTACGCCCCTTATAATAATATGTGTCCGACTGACAGTACGGGAGAGAGGTGCGTGGTGGGCTGCGTAGCCACCGCCATGAGTCAGGTCATGCGTTATTGGCAGTGGCCGTTGCGCGGCGAGGGCAGGTATGAGTATGAGGACAGCACGGGCTGCCGTCAGGTGCTTTCTGCTGATTTCGAGAGCCATGTGTATGACTGGGAGAATATGTTGAGCCGATACGAAGAAGGAACTTACTCGCCAGTGCAGGCAGATGCCGTAGCCTTGCTGAACAGCGACTGCGGCATAGCAGTCAATACACGTTACGGCGCGCAGTCAAGCGGTGCGCTGTCCATCCGTCAGCCTATGGCGCTGGTCAAGCACTTCGGGTATGACTGCGGCATGCAGATGCACTTCCGTGACTTTTATTCCCTGTCCGAGATAACGCTTATGCTGAAAAAGGAGCTGGCAGCAGGACGGCCTGTGCTCATTTCTGGCTATAACAAGAATGGAGGTCATGCCTTCGTGATTGACGGTTACGATGAGAGGGACTGGTTCCATACGCGTTGGGGCAATCCGGGGAACGATGGCGATGGCTGGACTTATCTGCCTGACATGGTGCCCGACCAGCCAACGTGGTACGATAAGGACCGCCCGGAGAACGGCTTTAATCTCTTGCAAATGTTCACAACGGGCATCATGCCTGACAATCATGCTGATGCGCAAGGGGTAGAGCGCCATAACTTTGCTTTTCAACGCATGTGTGCTGTGACTGACAGCGTAAACCCTGCACCTGTGTATGGGCGCAAGCAGGTGAAGCTGGCTGTTCACGACTTGGCGAATGTAGGGTGGAATATGCTGTCTGACTCTGTAGCCATCATGTTGAAGCGTGACGGGGAGGAACCGATGCCACTCCATGTGTATGACCATGAGTTTCTGCTGGAAGAGATAGATGGTGCCACCTATACGGACACGCTCAGTCTCGCTGTGCCCGATGAGATGCCCGATGGCGTTTATACCCTTGTTCCCATGTATCGCGACAATGCTCCAGATGGTGGCAAGGAGTGGCGCGAGGCGCGAACCTGCACAGGTACCCCCAATTACCTGATTGCTCGTCTGGCGGGAGAGGCGGTCACCTTGAGCAGCGATACAGCTTCCTGCGCCTACCTTTCTCTGGTCGACCTCCAAATTCCCGATTTGATTGTCAATGGAACAATCCCCGAATACAGCGTGACGTTCAAGAATCATCAGGCAGAGATAGCCAGCCGCTTCTATCTATATATGGAGAATGTCAACGAGGAAGGGCCTTCGTTCTATCTGCATAGCCAAGGGCTGACCATGGCGAAAGACGAGGTGAGCACACGCCGCTTCTTCAAGACCGCAGTATATGCTCCACAGATTGGGCAGTACAGGCTGCATGTCCTCTATGCGGAAACTCTGTTCTCTGACAGGCTTGTCGAACTGCTGCTGCCAGAGGAGAAAATCATTACCATCATGCGTGCTTCGGATATATTGATTGCATCAAATACCCTTTAGAGCGTTGCGTAATACCCTAACTTATAGACGGAGAAGAGGAAGAGCGAGGGGGTTCTCGAAAGGAGGTTTCGGCGAATGAGGCCTGCAAACAACAGATGAAAAAGCCGCATAGCCCAAGCCAGGTGGAGCTTTTCAATCTTCTTGTATGTATTCTCCACATGACTTAAACCCTGCATCTTCCCATTCAGCTTCTTCAGTGTTCTCAGCGCTGTTTCGCTTTTATGCAGGAAAGCCTCATTCGTGTCCAATCCATCATGCCGCAAAGGATTGTCAATGTGCAGGATGTCGATGCCCCGCTTCTTCAGTTCCACCCCGAACAAGGCATCCTCGTATCCATACTCCGTGCAGTCCTCGTCAAATAGGATTTGCAGGAAAGTAGGCTTGTGGAGCATGATGTTGAAACAAGACAGCTGGCTGTGAGGACGTCTGTTTCTCGTTGCAGCGTCGCGGTAGCGGTCTGCCTGCTTCTCATACTTAAAGCGCAGAGTGACATGGGGATTGTCATTCTTCTCTTGGTGGTAAAGACCTCCCATCACAACTTTCCCCTGCTGCATATACGAACAATATTTCTCCAGAAAGTCAGGCGCTTCCACCGTTGCGTCACTGTCGATGATGAGAATCCAATCATACCTCGCCATCTTGGCCAGTTCATTCCGTGTTGCCGCCAGCCCGATGTTCTCTTTCCGCTGTATGTGCTGGCAGTTCGTCAGTTCCGCAATTTTGTGGTTGGCGATGATGTCCACCTGCGAACGGCTGCCGTCCTCCATGACGAGTATTTCGTATGGAATGCCGAGCCTTTCCGCTTGCAGGTGCAAGTCGTAAACCAGTTGGTAGCAAGTGTAGTTATAGGTGGGGATAAGAATAGAAAGCATGATTTGCAAGATTATATGCGGTTAGACAAAGCCTTGCTCAGATAGTGGAGCGGTATGGCAAGAACGAAAGTCAGTATCAGCGCCACGATGGCCGTCTGTCCCAGCGAGGCAGCCAATCCTGTTGCCACAATCGTTTGCAATATGGGAAATCTCAGCAGGTAGAACTCATACGAAAAATCTTTCCAGCGAGCAGTTGCGAGCAGCCATGTGCACTCATAAGCAAAGGTGATGACGAGCGGCGGCAGGCAAAGAGGCAGAAGGAAACTGCACCCCCCGTTGAGTAATGCCAACGCAAAGAGCGCTGCCGATGCCCACATCAGCCGTTTGCCGTGTTTCCTTACCCAGTCGAAGTGGTAGTGCATCAGCACGGGGATGTAGAAATAAGAAAGCTCGCCAGGCAGTTGGTGGTTGAGCGTGTTGAACAGCTGGTTGCCGGTCAGGCGGTAAGCCACGGCTGTGCCGTAATTGTAGGCGAGCGATAGCAAGATGATGGTGAGCAGCACCTTGTGCTTGCCGAATTTCCCAATCATCCAATGCACGACAGGCACGCTGATGTAGAACAGCACCTCCACCTTCATTGTCCAGAGCGAGGCATTCACGAACGGCATCGCGTTCCCCTCAAACACCCCAGGCAGAGTAGGCTGCTGATAGTTCAGGAACAGCAAGTTGCAGAACAGGTACTTCCATGTTTCAGCCTGTGCGAAGAAGGTTTCTGCAGAAAGCGTCGAGAGGCTTGCCCCAGTCAGCAGGCAGAGCAGCACCGTCATGCCGTAAGCCGGGTAAATGCGTTTGAATCTCTTTAAGGCAAAAGTCTTAGGGTCAGGTGTCTGTCGGTAGCTGTTGAAGTTGAGAAACCCGCTCATTGCGAAGAAGCCGCACACAAAGACGAGCCCATGCCCCAGAAAGACCTCCTCCCCCATTGTGACGCACAGATGGTTGCAGAAGATGCACAGGGTAAACAGGTATCGCAGGAAAGTAAAGCAATTGTTTCTCATTCTTCCAGATTCAGATTGGCGGGAATGCTATTTGATAATCAGAATCTTTGCTACCGCACCATCATTCCCTTCCTCATCAGTGCACAGGGCGTAGTAGATGCCCGAAGCCACCCGCTTGCCCGTCTTGTAGCAGCAGTCCCACGAGAACTCTCCTCCCACGCTTGTCCCTTCAGTCACCAGCTTTCCTGCCGCACTCACAATCTTCACGTTCGAGTTGTACATCAGTCCGGTGATATGCACGTCTCCTTGGTATTCGGGTCGGACAGGGTTGGGGAACACCTTCAGGTTGTCCGACTTCATGCTGGCAGCAGGGTCAGTCGCATCGCCTTGGAACGAGCACAATCCTTTGGCGGTAGCGATGAACACCTCGCCCGTTTCCCCGTTGATGGCGATGTCGTTGATTTCGTTGCTGATGAGCGGGCTGTTCTCGGCAGTGAAATGATGGATGGTCTCCAGCCCGTCAGCGCTAATCAGATAAACGCCTCCGTTCGCTGTGCCAATCCACTTCCTGTTGCCGCCGTCAATGGCAATGCACTTCACAGGCACCTCGTTCAGCAAGTAGTCGCCCAGTCCCGAGCCGTCATTGCGCGGCACGACAATCTGCTTGAACGTAAAGCTGCTGCTGAAGATGTCGTCAGGCGTAGGCGTCATGAGCACCCCCTGCGTGCAGCCAATCCACATGTCGCCATTCAGGTCTTCAACAGCGCAATATACTTGGTCGGGCATATAGCTGTCTCCATTCTGGTTTCTGAACGTTGAGATGAACTTGTGGCTGTCGTCCGATGTCTTGTCAATCGTTCCGTTGGCGTTGATGACCAGAAGTCCGGCTGCCCCCCCCTCATTTGTGGTTCGGCGGCAGTTGGCCCAAGCCCATCCGCGTTGGTCAAACACGATGTGGTCCCATGTCGGCTTTTTCGCAATCTCACTGTAGTACAGCGATTTCCACTTCCCATCCTTCTTCAATATGCGCACAATCGTGTCGCACTGGTTGTTCATCATCCACAGGTTGCCCTGCGGGTCGTAAGCCAGCGCCGACACCCAAGCGTAGCGGTAGTATGCCGCATCGTCAGGCAAGATGCTGCTAATGGGAGAGTTGTCGCAGTCGTAATGGCTTGCGTATTTGAAATCCTTAAACTCGTAGATGCCCGATGACCTTGTTCCAATCCAATGGTGCTGCGGGTTCTCAGGGTCCTGCACCACATCCGTCACGTTCATGTAGGCATTAGGCTTTACGGCAGCCGTGACAGCCTTCTCGTCAAAAGCGCTCCACTCGCCGCCCTCATACCTCAAGACACAGCCCGTGTGGTTGACGTTCGGATAGTAGAAGTTTCCTCCAGCCACCAGCAGCCTGTTTCCCACCATGTTCAGCTTGTACGACCAGTTGCGCAGCGGCGAGTCAATCACAATGCCCTTCACCTGCCCCATCGCAGCCTCCGCCTCCGCTTTTTCGGCAGCAGTCGGTCCAAACGCCACCTTGTTGGCAGCCACAGCCGTCCAGTTGCCCTTGTCAAGCAGGTTTTTGGCGAGGTCGCCCTCCATCACTCCCGTCGCCGTCTTGGCGTAAATCTTCCCATTCTGCAGGGTGGCGTTAGTCACCTTGCTGTCGAAGGTGTACAGATTGACGAAATAGCCGCCCTTCAGATTGATGTGCGCCAGTCCGGCGTTGAGGCTGATGAACGCTTCCCCATTCACCACCTTCAGCTCGTTCAGCGTCTTGTCGCCCAGCGTCTTGCTCTTGATGTCGGGCAGGTTCCACCTCGTCCCGTCCATGCCCAGCAAGTCCACATTGCCGTTCTCATACAGCACCACCAGTGTCTTCTCCGTAGCCGAATAGGCAATGTCGTACACCCCGAAGTCGCTCAGCGCGTTCGTCTTGTCGTAGCCCATCACTCGGCTGTCCTCCGTGTCATAGCTGAACAGCCCTCCGTTTGCCAGCGCGAAGATGCGTGCATCTGTTTTTATCGCCTTGCTGATATTGTGGTATGACGCATAGATTTTCCACTCGTTGGCCATCGCCTTGCCGATGCTGAGCAGGAAAAGAATCAGTAATGTTATGGTTTTCATGAGTGAGGAGTTAAGCAATTTTCAATTTTCGTATGTTAAGAAGATATAGGAAGATATAGGAAGATAGCCGCTTTTTGAGCGGCAGAAGATAGAGGACAAAACCTTGCCAATAGCATTGCATTCGTCTTTTAACTCCTTTTATCTTCTTCTAACTCCTTCTAACTCCTAAACAAGCGAAGCTTCCGCAACTTTAATCAATTATATAAAACGAAAGTATTAGCCTTTTATTGCCTTCACCATTCGATCATTGCCATACAGGTCCTTTCTCAGCTCCACCTCTCTGTATCCCATGCCTTGCAGCATCAGGACTGTTTCTTGGCCGAATCGGCGATTTATCTCAAAGAAAAGCAGCCCCTCTTCGGTCAGCATCCGCAGTCCCAGCGCGGCAATGCGGTGGTAGAACAGCAGCGGGTCGCTGTCGGGAACAAACAGCGCCAGTCCCGGCTCGTGCTCCAGCACGTTGGCCTCCATCTCCTTCGCTTCCTCCTCGCAGATGTAGGGCGGATTGCTCACAATCATGTCAAACAGCGGTCCGTCACTCCCGTCTTCCTTCAGCACATCCACCTGCCTGAAAGCCACAGCCGCCTCATTCGTCAAGGCATTATGCCGAGCTATCTGCAGCGCCTTCTCGCTCACGTCCCAAGCCTCCACCTGCACGCCGGGCAGTCGTCTTGCCAGCGCAATGGCAATGCAGCCGCTGCCGGTGCCGATGTCCAGCACCCTGCCAGCGCCTGCCGGCTCAAAGCTCTCCGCAGCCCATTCCACCAGCTCCTCCGTCTCGCATCGAGGTATCAGCACGCCAGGCTCCACGCTGAGCCGCAAGCCGCAGAAGTCCGCTTCGCCCAGCACATACTGCACAGGCTCGCCCCGGACTATCCGCTCTGCCATCTCCTTCAGCTCCGCCTCGTGCCCATCTCCCTTCTCGCTTCCCGACAGCGCTTCGGCAGTGCTCATGCCGCACACTTTCTCCAGCAGCAGCAAGGCGATAGCCCTTGCTTCGCCCTCCTCCATGCCTCCTTGCGACAGCGTTGTTCTGATAGTTCTGTAAATCATGCTGCAAATGTATGTGTTTTTTTGCATTTCCGATGCAAGACGTGCCGGAAATCGAAGTCCCCGCCCGCTATTTAACGTCAGTTCGATATAAAGAGTTGCTTTGCGCGATGCAATTGTCAATTGTCAATTCGATAACATTTCCTTCGTATTTCCTTTCTTTCAAAGTAAATGCTGCGGGTGGTTTTGGAAAGGAAATTGCAAGTAAATTTTAAGTAAATTTTTATTCTCTCACAGATACCACGGATTTCACGGATTTGAGCCTTGCGCGGCTCTTGGAGGAGTGACAAGTTGCAGTTCGGCAACATAAAAATCTGTGTGATCCGTGCAATCTGTGAGAAAAACAAGTTATGTTGTACTCTCGCGTCACATGTTTCCTCCAAATTTCCTTTATATTTCCTTTCTCCTTCTATCTCCAGAGCCTCGCAAGGATCTCATCCGTGCAATCGGTGTGTGAGAGAATAGAGAAGGGATTTCCTTTTAATTTACTTTCTACTGACTCACGTGTTATTTAGTGCCCAGACAGGCAAATTCGTATTGCTTTGCGCAGCAAGGCAGAATGGGGCCAGCCGCATGGGTGCTCTGCCGTACACCGCCTCCTGATGATTTAAAGCACCGCCTTCATAATAATTAAAACACAGCCTGCCTAATATTTGCGACACAGCCTGCCTGTCAGGAGGCACACGCTAAGATTCAGTGTCTGATGACGAACGGCTTAGCGTTCTTTTGCCCCTGTTTTTCCCTCGAGAAATTCTTATGTGATACTTTTTTGTTAAAAAATTTTGTGGTTTCATATTTCTTTTCTACATTTGCGAACTGATTTGATATATAGGACTTATGCCGCCTTGTCGAGGCGGTGGATAAGTGGCTGACTGACTAAGTTTTTGAATACGAGAATATACACAAATTGTTTAACTAATCTTTAATTACTAACTACTCGACTATGAAGAAATCATTACTTCTTCTGGCTGCTCTCTTTGTGAGCAGCATGGGTTTCGCACAAAGTTTCACGGCTACATGGTCAAAGCCGACTGTGAAAAACTTTGTCGATATGGCTGATGACGGCGCAACTGCACAGTACCTTTGGAATGTGGGTGCGCAGGGTTTTTTTGCTGGCCATAATAACTATAACACACGTGCTTCTGTTGCCTTGTTTGGTGACTCCATTCGCATGAAGGCTTTGGAGGGTACATGGAATTTCGGTTGTTATCCAGCTCAGTACACGAACAAGAACAAGTGGCTTTACGTGAGCTGTAATGCTTGGAATGCCATGTGGGTGGATGCAGGCAACAATGTTGGCAATGACAGCTATCCTGGTACTGACCAATGGGTGGTGGCTAAACAGGAAAACGGCAGCTACAAAATCACCAATACTACGGCGGTTGCAGAGCCTGGTACATTTGGCGTAGCAGAGAAATGTGAGGGTGAGTCTCCCAACACACGCTGTTACATCTATGACCCAACAAAGACCTACATCCCTGTAGTAAATGATGAAGAAATGCCCGAAGAACCTGCTTTTTCTGGTGAATTCTGGGATGAGTGGAAGTTTGTTTCTGTAGATGAATACGTGAATGTATATTTCCCTGAAGCTAAGCGTTATGATGCTGCAGCCAATCTGAAGAAGCAGATAGAAGGTGCCATGGAGAAAGGTATTGCTGCTGCTGATCTTGCAGACCAGTTTGCTGTTTATAACAATATAAATAGTACAGCAGAAGAGCTGAAAGCTGCGGCTGACGCTGCTTACGACAAGGGACGTTGGGTTGAAATAAAAGAATACTTTGAAGACATCACTCCTGGTGAGCAGAACGATGTATCAGGCGTGTTCACCAACTCTGATTTCAGCGATGGTAATGTAAATGGTTGGGACATCACTTACAAAGGAAATACTGACGAAGCTACAAATGTAGGTTATCAAAGTGCAGAATATAAGAATGGCGATATTGTCATCAGCAAATTCATCGAAGCATGGAAGAATGACGCTGCTCCTAAATATTTAGGTGATGGTTCTATTACTCAGACGGTGCCAGGACTTCCTGCAGGTAAGTATATGCTGGCTGTGGATGTGATTGCTAACAATCAAGGTCGTATCTCTGATAGTAATAATCCTGATGGAAGACCAGACGATGTGCAGCTTTTCGCTAAAGCATCATTGGATGGAAAAGAGTATTTTACTCAATTGCACACAAAGAATGGTGTTCCAGAACATTTTGACTTCACATTCATACATACAGGTGGATCTATGACTCTCGGTTTGCGTGTGGTAAATAGCGCAGAGGCTAAGATGCCAGCAAACTGGATTGCAATGGATAATCTGAAGCTCTACTATTACGGAGAGGTGGCAGACGACCCAGACAAGATTCTGCTTGATACGTATCTTGAGGAAGTTCTTGCTAAGCATCCTATTGATGAGCTTGTTGATGTGTTGGCAACAGCCAGCTATAAGGATGCTTATGAGGGTGCAGTTGAGGATGCACAGACAGCGACTGAAGATTATCTGAACAAAAAGACTGCTTTAGAGAAAGCTGTTGCAGACCTTGAAGAGGCAATCTCTGCTTATGAAGGCTTTGCTGTACAAGTAGAGAAATGGGATGCAGCTCTTGAAAAATATGGTGATCAATTTGCTGATTCTGAAGTATGGGGCGAATTTGTAGACTTCTTGGATGGTGGTGAAGTGGAAGGCTATCCCGCTTCCTCTCCAGGGAGTGTATTGGACGAGATGGCTCAAACCCCTGCAGAACTGAAAGAATATGTTCCTCAGGTAAATGCCCTTCTCAAGAAAGCTGTGGCTAAGAGCTTAACCCCTGGTGTTGACTGTACACTCTTGATGGACAATGCTTCTTTTGCTGATGGTTTCACAGGCTGGGTAAATGAGTCAGGAGGTGGCACGTTAGGCGGTCTGAAAGCTTATCCTTGTGTAGAACGTTATGAAGGCAAGGTGGAAGTTTACCAGATTCTGACAGATGTTCCAGATGGTGTTTATGAACTTACTTGTCAGGCATTCGAGCGTCCTGCTGGTAACGACAAGAATACAATCGATATGGAATCTAAGGTGGTTCTCTACATGAATGAGTGGCAGACCCCTGTACAGAATATTTTGGCTGATGCTATTCCTGAAGCAGAGGCTGTAGATTATGAAAATTGCTTTATAACAGGTGGTGATCCAACAGAAGATTACTACGATACAGGTGGTACTAAGAATAAGGACTATTTAAGTGCTTATGGTTATATTCCAGACGGAATGTCAGGTTCATCTTATGCATTCCGTGCAGGTCGCTATCAGCAGTCAGCAAAGGGACTGGTACAAGGCGGTACGATGAAGATTGGTCTTACTTCTAATGGATTGAATGCTCATTGGGCACTTTGGGCAGAGTTCAAGCTCGTTTATATTGGTTCTGGTATTGACGCTACCAAAGACATGCTTGACGGTAATATTGAAGATCTCACTACTTATCTGGAAACTAATTCAGAAGACAAAATGACTGCGGTTGTGGTAGCTGAGATTGAAAAAGTAATTGAGGATGCTACAATAGTAAGTAATGGCAGTGATAACGAAGCAATGATTGCTGCAGCAGAAAAGGTTAAGGATGCTCTTGAGACTGCTAAGGCTAACGTGGCAGCTATGAACGAATTTATAGCAGCATCTGAAACACTCTTCGAGGCTTTGGAAAGCGAAGAAGCAAATCCTGAAGCTATCACTGCATACGATGAAATTAAGGATGAAATAGATGGTGGCTATCAGGACATGGATACAGAAGCACTCCTTGCTTTGGTTGAAAAGGTAAAGAAACTTACAGCTTTAGCAAACACTCCAGACTTCTCTGGTGCTTCTGATGCAAATCCAGTGGACTTCTCAAAGCTTATCGTGAACAATGGCTTCGAGACTGGTGATCTCTCAGGATGGGCAAACTCTGGTACTATTGATGGTCAGACCCAGAACAACACGTCTTTCGACAATAAGCAAGGCACATACTATGCTGAGAAATGGCACGTGAATGGCACTGTAGATATCAACCAGACAGTGGCTAATCTCCCTGCAGGTACTTATGACATTACTGCATACGTATATTCAAGTGCAACTGACTGTGTCCTCTATGCAAATGATGATGCTGTAGCTGTTACTACTTCAGGTCTCTACACTGTAACAGTGAAGTTGGAGGAAGGTGCTGACCTCAAGTTTGGTGTAAGCTGGTCTGATTCTGGCGACAAGTGGACTTGTTTAGACGAATTCAAGCTCGCTTACTATGGTACAGAGAGTTCTCTGGTTCCTTCAGGCGTAGATGCTATTGAAGGGGATAACGTTGTTACTCCTGTTGCCATCTACACCATATCAGGTGTGAAGGTTGACGTTATGCAGAAGGGCCTCAACATCGTGAAGTTCTCTGACGGCTCAACTAAGAAGATACTTAAGTAAACGAACATAATTGATAACAAAGAGAAGGGGCTGCGTCGCAACGCAGCCCCGTCTCTTGTCTTCTCAGCGAAAGTAGGGGTGGGTATTGTCGGGGAAATATAAAAATATGTGAAATCCGGGGTATCTGTGAGAGAAAAAAA
>JAUMXY010000040.1 GCA_030528885.1 Bacteroidales bacterium
TGAGGGAGTCCCCCAGCAGAAATGAGGGGGACTCCTTTTTTGTGTTTTGTCGGGAATCTGGTGTTTGCTCTGCTCTGTTGGTATCAACTATTCGTTGGCTTTTTTGTTAATAATGTGGATTAAATAATAGGCATATAGTTCAGTCTTGTCCTGTTGAGAGACGGAGCTGTTTTTACTCTGACGTTTAAGCGTACCCCTCGGGTTCGACATACCGTACCCCTCGGGTCCACTGCATCGGACCCGAGGGGTACGCTTTTTATTGTCTGTATTTCGTCGTAACTTTCTAGGCTATTTTTTGTCGAGGGAATCACGTATCATACCTATGAGGCGTGGACATCCGATGACTAATTTTCGTCCCTTAGAGGTTTTGTTGAAAAGTCTGAAATATTCACATTGCAGCTTGTCGAGCAACAAAGGGTCATCGCTTCTGTAATGGTCGGCTTGTATGGTAAAGTATTGCTTCCATACGTAGTAATCCAACTCTCCTAACGACTTCTTGAGACTCTTTTGATCGCGATTCAATTTGTCCACAGTAAGCTCTATCAGTCGCACGTTATCGCTTTCTTCATCTGCAGGGTGGGTCATTAGCGAATCTGTCATACCAGCCTTATTGTATTTAGACACATGCCAAACTCGCGAATGAAAGCCAATGTAAGGTATGTCCGCAAAAGAGAGCCCAGCAGCTTGAATAAAGGAATTATGACTGGATTTCATACAATTACGAAGTGTTATAGTCATTGACCAATAGATTTGCTGAGGGCAAAGGTACAGAATTATTCTGTATGGAAGAATGTATTTGCGAGTTTGTTGATGTATGCTGGAGATTGATTTTCTGTGTGAAAGCTCAATGATACAGTTCATAGAACGAATCAGACCTATATGAAAAAGATTGGGATGTATTTTTGTGACACCCCTTCTGTTGTATGGGTCTGATTTTTACCGCTTTTGAGGTGCAGGAGACCCTGTATGGTGATTGCTTATAGAGTTGGTCTTTTGTGGAAAGTTTGGCAATCATCGCAGGCTTCTCCATTAGGACGAATATTGAGGAAGTGCTTTAGGTCATAGTCTTGTTCTGAACGATAGATGATGGCTATACTGTCAATTTGGTATTCGGTGTTGGTTAGATAATGTTGAAAACGATACGTTTGTATAGCCTTAAGGATATTTCTCATTTTCTGGTGATTGATTGCTGTTTGCGGTTCGCCGTATTTATCTGATGTGCGTGTTTTCACTTCAATGAAATGCAGTCTATTGTTTTTCATGGCGATGATGTCTAGTTCGCAACCTCGATGCAAGTTCCAATTGTGTTCAATAATGTGATAGTTGTTTCGGGCAAGGTATAATGCAGCAATCTCTTCTCCATTGCTTCCTATGTTTTGTCTGTGTTTGTTTTTCTGTTTTCTTTCTTCTTCTTTTCTTTGGTTCTTTTGTTCAATTTTTTCTTGTGAGAAATAGTGTCCATTCTCATGCAGATGAATAATTCTATATGTATTTTGTAGATATTTCCCGATTAACAGAAAACGTTTGCTTTTATATGTTTCTCTTTGATTATCAATAATGCAGATTGTGAAGCCTTTTTCTATGCCGTTATTGATACGTTCTATTCCTTGTAGAAAATTGGGTTGTGCGATTGCTTGTGAATAAATGATACTCCCTTGCCTGTTTCTTGCTATGCTCGGTATGAATCCGAAATGGTTAAAGAAAGGGATATAGGCTATCTTCTGTTGTCGTAGTTCTTCCTTTAGTTCGTTGACAGGAGTGGTGATTCCATTGGGTGTGTTTGAGTTTGTACGACAGTCGATGACACAGTTAATATTGTGCTGTTTGAGTAATGGCAACAGTGGTGCTGATTTGATGAGTGCGTTGCCGTAAGTGTAGATTATTGGTTTTTCTCTCATTTTGAGAATTTAATATGGTTTCATTGATTGTTTGACAAAGTTACGAAAAAGAATAGAAGTGCGCTACTAATTCGTTTGTTTTTTAAAATTCGGTTGAATAGGCGTTAGAGATGTTACGACATATCGTTGATTGGCAAGAAAAGTGATGATAAAAACAAACGGCTGGAACTAATTATTCCAGCCGTTATCTTATCTTTAGTCAAAGTTGTTACTTGTTTGACTTGTAGTATTTTTTGTAGTTAGCAGCGAGCTTTGGTTGCTGTGTGTTGTTGTAGAGCACATAGAGTGATTCTCCCCATAATTCAGGGCTTTCAGGATTAGCTGCTTCTAACTTCTTGAACAATGTGATAGCCTCGTTCATGTCTTCTTTCTTAGAGCCTGTTGTTTGTGCTTTCATCCATGCAGAACGTGCAGCCATCAAGAGACACTTTTCGTCATCTGGGTATTTTTCACTTCCAGCGAGGAATGCCTTTTTAGCTGTTTCGTAATCTTTTGCTTCGAATGCAAATTGACCTTCCATTAAATATGCGTTCACAGCATTTTCATCGTCTGCAAATTCGGTCTTCATAATTTCTGCTGTTTTCATGAAGCCTTCCTTGTCTCCCGCTTGGAATTGATTCTGCATGAGAATTGTGACGAAATTAGCACGCAGGTCTTTTTGTTCTGCATCACCTTTCAGTGCATCAATTCCTTCTTGCAAATACAGATTCTGCTTAGCTTTGTCTTTTTCGCGATAGTAATTCATCAATGATTGATAGGCGATACCTTTGAAATTTGTGTTGAAGAGTGCTTTGTATGCATTTACAATTGTTTCTTCCGGGGTACCTTCAATGTTGAGATAAGACTGGGCGCGGAATGCTTTGGAATAAGTCTTCCAACCTTCAAGTTCTGCATGTTTGAAGTCTTTCATGAGATTGGAATTCTCCATTGCATTGATAAATATTTCTGCGTATTTAGCGCCTTGTTTGAGCTCTTCCTGGTTCTCGCTGTTTGAGTAGTTTTGTGCAGCTTGCAGAAGCTGTATAGCAGAGTTAACTCCTTTGGGCTGATATATCTTGTGCTCTTTCTCCTTATCTTCTGGCTTCATCTCTGCGTCTAGCACAAGCAGGGAATCATATTTAATGCAGTATGAAAGAAGCTTTGCTGATGTCTCAATGTATTTCTTCTTTAGTTCGTTATTGTCAGGATCAGCTTTTGATTCATTCTCAATTTTCGTGTAATATTGGTATTCAATATCTGCAGCAAGTTTCCATGTTTGCGGATTGTCTTTGGTGTATTCGCTTTCCATGGCAGCCTTGATGAGAGGAAGAGATGTCTCGAGTTTTTCGTAATTGGTTTCCTTGCGTCCATATTGCGGATTAGGAATTGACATTTCATAAGTGCTCTTCGCTTCTTTCAATGATTTTTCGGCTGCTTTTTTAGCAGCTTTCTGTGCCTTTAGGGCTGCCTTGTCCTGTGCATTGGCTGTAGTGATGAGGAAAAGGCCTACCATAATCAAAACAAATTTCTTCATAACTGAAATGGTTTTAATAGGTTTATAAAATATTGTTTATTCTTGATCGTTGTTTATTTCTGGTGCTTCAAGAGATTCTTCATCCGAATTTCCTTCTGCATGCTCAACAACACAAACGGAGCTGATAACATCGTTGCGTTTCTGAATGTCGATGAGCTTAACACCTTGTGTGTTACGTGAAGACTTCTTGATGTCTTTTACGGCAAGACGGATTGTAACCCCGCTCTTATTGATAATCATGATGTCTTCTTCTTCGGTCACCTTCTTGATGGCAACGAGTTTTCCAGTTTTTTCTGTGATATTGATGGTCTTAACACCTTTCCCGTTACGGTTAGTGATTCGGTATTCTCCGATTGTCGAACGTTTACCTACACCTTTTTCAGACAGTACAAGTATGGTTGGCATGTCAGGATAGAGCTCTTCATCAATACTATTTTCTTCGGCGTTCTCATCATATCCCTCAGGTTTAGTCAAAGCAATCATGCCGACAATCTGGTCGTCTTCGTCTTCATCTAGGCGCATTGCCTTTACACCCGTAGCACCACGTCCCATATTGCGGACCGTACTTTCATTAAATCGGATAGCACGTCCATTTCTGTTGGCAATCAGGATTTCGTCATTTCCGCTGGTGAGGAGTACTTCTACTACTTCGTCACCTTCATTGAGATTGATGGCGATGATACCATTTGAACGTGGGCGTGAGTAGTTGACGAATGCTGTTTTCTTGATGATTCCCTGACGTGTGCAGAAAATGAGATTGTGTGAATTCACCCATTCCTGGTCGTTGATGTTCTCTATACAGATGAATGCTGTAACCTTATCGTCAGAATCGATGTTGAGAAGATTTTGGATTGCACGTCCCTTGTCTGTACGCGAACCTTCTGGGATGTTGTACACTTTCATCCAGAAACATCTTCCCTTTTGAGTAAAGAACATCATAGTGTTATGGGTGTTCGCTGGATAGATGAACTCGATGAAATCTTTGTCTCGTGCGCTTCCGCCTTTCACGCCGATGCCTCCTCGAGCCTGTGTCCGGAATTCAGTGAGGGTGGTGCGCTTGATGTATCCCAAATGGCTAACTGTGACAACCACTTCTTCCTTAGCATAGAATTGTTCAGGGTCGAAATTCTCGCTTGCAGTGATGTCAATCTCCGTCTTGCGTTCATCTCCCCATTTCTCTTTCACTTCTTGCAATTCGTCTTTCATGACTTTTTTGCATAATTCCGGATCTGTAAGGATTTGATTCAAGTATTGGATTAACTTCTGTAGTTCATCGAATTCGGCATGGAGCTTGTCTTGCTCAAGCCCAGTCAGGGCACGCAGGCGCATGTTGACGATTTCCCGTGCTTGTATTTCATCAAGGCTGAAACGTGTCATGAGGTTCTCCATTGCCTCCTGCGGATTTTTAGCCGCACGGATGATGTGTACTACCTCGTCAATGTTATCGCTGGCGATGATAAGCCCCTCGAGTATGTGTGAACGTTCTTCAGCTTTGCGTTTATCGAATTTTGTACGACGAATGACGACATCATGACGATGGTTTACAAAATATCTGATGCAGTCCTTTAGCGAAAGTTGCTTAGGACGCCTGTCTGCAATGGCTATGCAGTTGACTGCAAAAGTACTTTGCAGGTCTGTCATTTTGAAGAGTTTGTTGCGTACTACGTTTGCGTTTGCATCTCGTTTGATGTCAATCACAATGCGCATACCCTCTCGGTCTGATTCGTCATTTACATTGCTGATACCATCAATTTTTTTCTCATTTACAAGCTGAGCGATTTTCTTTATAAGCTCAGATTTATTCACATTGTATGGTATCTCACTGACAATAATTTTGTCGTGTGTCCCCTCTGTTTCTATTTCTGTTTTAGAACGGATGACAATACGTCCGCGTCCTGTTTCGTAGGCATCCTTGATACCGTCGATACCGCAAATAATACCTCCTGTCGGGAAATCTGGACCTTTAATGTATTGCATCAAATCTGTGCATGAAAGCTCTGGATTATCGATGTAGGCAATGCAACCGTCAATTACTTCCGAAAGGTTATGTGTTGGTATGTTGGTAGCCATACCGACAGCAATACCCGTTGCGCCATTGACGAGCAGATTGGGAATGCGTGTTGGAAGTACAGTTGGCTCTTTTTCTGAATTGTCAAAGTTGTCAGCCATGTCTACAGTTTCTTTCTCTATGTCTTGTAGCATAGCTTCGCCTATTTTGCTGAGGCGTGCTTCTGTATAACGCATGGCTGCTGCGCCATCTCCGTCCACCGAACCAAAGTTTCCTTGACCGTCTACAAGCGTGTATCGCATGGCCCAAGGTTGAGCCAGTCTAACGAGAGCGCCATACACAGACGAGTCTCCGTGTGGGTGAAGATGACCAAGGACGTCGCCCACAATACGTGCACATTTCACTGTTGGCTTGTCTGATGTGTTTCCGTGTTTGTCCATGGAATAGAGGATGCGGCGATGCACAGGCTTAAAACCATCACGCACCTCAGGAAGGGCACGAGCTACAATTACCGACATGGAGTAGTCGATGTAGCTCTTTTTCATCGTTTCGTTAATTTCAACTTTAATAATTCTGTCTAAATCTTCCATTCTTTGATAAGATGATAATTTATGATCCTATTATATATATGTACAAAGTTAGCAATTAAAGTTGAAAATAGAAACTTTTTAAGAACGTTTAACCGTTCTAAAATCAAAAAACTTCAAATATGGCTCAAAAAGGGGGCTGTTTTCGATTTGTGGAAGTCTTTCGACAGGGTGTCGATGAACGTGTGATTGTCGGTTAGACGGCGCTACAGGGGCTTTTCCCGTGTGCCACGGTGATGAGCATGCTTTCTGGGTCGAAATATTTCCTTGCACAAAGCATAATGTCTTCGGAGGTGAGTGCCAATGCTGTTTGCTGCTCTTTCAAAATGCTTCCCAATGTGCGTTGTTGGGTACGCAAATTCATAATAAGATGATGAAGCGACATCGTTATCTCTGTAGCTCGGCAAAATTGTCCTAGATTATAGTTACGTGCATTTTTAAGTTCTTCGCCTGAAACGGGATTGCTTTGTAAATCCAGTATTTCTCTTTTAATTTCTTCTATGCATTGTGGTACATATTCGCGTGTGGTTTCTGTGGTAATGAAGAATATGTTGTTGCCGGGGATGGGGAAAAAAGTGGAATGTATGCCGTATGTCAGTCCAAGTTCTTCTCGTATGTTTTTCATCAGCCTGCTGCCGAAATACCCGCCCAATATTGTTGATGTGAGCATAATGGCAGGGTAGTCCGCCGAATTGCAATCTGGCATCACTTTCCCTATTCTCAGTCCTGATTGTACAGAAGGAACACCAATCTCTTTTTCATGGAATTGTTCTGCCGATGTCACGATTTCTGCTTCTTTATATTCCAAGCCTGATTGGGTAATGGTAGGGATTTTTCCGAGATGTTCATTGATTAACGCAATAAGTTTAGCGTCAATCATTCCTGTCAAAAACACTGTGGCATTGGACATGTTGATGAACTGACTGTGATAGCTGAGCAGGTCTTCGCGTGTAAGGGATTGGTAGTCTTCTTCCGTCGCGTATGCGGCAGCAGGATGGTTTGTCCCCAGCAGTTGCTGATAGAACATCCTTTTACTTACTTGTGCTACCTGCTGCTCTTGCATTTGGAAGGTTAACACCCCCTCCTCTATAGCATTGTTGAGCAGTGATTGTTCATAAACAGGCGTGGTCAGAATATCGCAAAAATATGGTAAAACTTGAGGTAGAGTTCGTTTTAGGCTTGTTAATTGAACAAAGCTGTGTGTCATGCCGTTTCCTGCACTCATTGTTGCCCCATAGTAGTCTAATTTGTCGGCAAGGAATTCTGATGTGAAGCGTGATGTGCCAGACTTGATTTGGTACATGGCATAATCGCTTTGTAGCTTTCTCTTCTGCATCCATTGCCCGCCTTTGAACATGAGGCAGATGGTGACAATCTCTGTTGCCGCCATAGGAATAATCGTCATTTCCGTTCCGTTGTCCAGATAAATGGAGTCCGGTAATACGGGGATTTGTGGCGCGATGTCTTTGAGCTCAGGTTGATTCACAAGTCTTGCTTTATTGGTTCTGTGATGCTTGTAGAAACTTTTCTGCTCGCTCCAGATCCTCTGGCGTGTCAATGCCGATTGTTTCTATTTCGCTGATGCCTACTTTTATTTTATACCCATTCTCAAGCCACCGCAGCTGTTCAAGTGATTCTGCTATTTCAAGGCTGGATTGTGGCAAGGCTGTAATCTCTTTCAACACATTTGCCCGATAAGCGTAGAGTCCGATGTGCTTGTAGTAAGTATGTCCCTTCAGCCATTCTTCTTTTTCTTTACCTCTTGTGAAGGGGATGATGCTTCGAGAGAAGTATAACGCTTCCATCTTTCTGTTCACCACGACTTTGGGCGTGTTCACGTTCTCTAAGGCACTAAATCCATCGCAGGGTGTGAAAGGCTTGACCAGTGTGGCAATGTCCACCGTTTCATCTGTAAAGCATTGTTTTATGGCTTCAAGTTGCTGTGCATGGATGAATGGCTCGTCACCTTGTATGTTTACCGCTACATCATAGCCTTCTCCTGTTATTGTGAAGGCTTCGTATACTCTGTCTGTTCCGCTTTTGTGATTGATGCTTGTCATAACAGCCTTGCCGCCAAAGCTTTCTACGGCTTTCATAATTCGTTCATCGTCTGTTGCAACAACCACATCGTCAAGCACTCCTTCCACTTGTCTGTAAACTCTTTCTATCACAGTTTTACCTCCGAGCATGGCTAAGGGCTTAGCAGGGAAACGCGTTGATGCGTATCTGGCGGGTATGATACCTATAAATTTCATGGGCTTCTATCAATGATTTTATATGTTCTTTAGAAAAATGCGTCATCCGCTTCAAGAATGTTTTCATCTTCTGGATAGAGGATGTCTTCGGCGTTAGGCAGTGCTTGCAGTCCGTCATCGCATGGCGAATAAGTCGCTGGGATGTCGAATGTATCCTTCTCGGTAATGCCTAAATTTCCGTTGTCGTATATTTTTCTCATTAGTTTTCCATAAATAGGCAATGCTGCTCTTGCGCCTTGTCCGAAAGCCATTGTTCCGAAATGTATGTCGCGGTCTTCTCCGCCTACCCAGCACGCCACTACCAGTTTGGGGCAGAAGCCGATGAACCATCCGTCAGCATGGCTGTTTGTTGTTCCTGTCTTGCCGCCAATATCTGCCCTGATGTTGTATTTGCTTCCGCGAAGCGCTCGTCCGGTTCCTTCATTGATGACGGCTTTCAGCATGTCAATCATCTGATATGCCTTTTCTTTCGACAGCACTTCGTTCATGCGAGGTGTGAAGCTTGCAACAATGTCACCATTAGCATCCTCTATGTGTGTGACAAGCAGAGGGGAATAGTGAATGCCGTAGCTTGGGAAAATAGTGTAGGCGCTGGCCATCTCACCTACGCTGACATCGCATGAGCCGAGGGCGAGTGTGAGGTTGGGCTCCATTTTATAGGTTGACATTTTCAGCTTGTTGCCAAGGAAATCGATGAATGTCTCTGGCTTGATGAGACTCAGCAGATAAGTAGAGGCATGGTTGTTTGATTGTGCCAATGCTAGTCGCAGTGGCACAAAGCCTAAGGCGTCTCCTTTGGGAGTCCAGCCTCCATAGTCTTGCGGGTCAGCATTCACTTGATCGCATGGCGTTAAGTTCTGGCTGGACATGGCAAGCGAGTAGAGTAGTGGCTTGATAGTTGATCCAACCTGTCGATGTCCGCTTCCCAGTACGTTGTCGTACATGAAGTACTCAAAATTCAGGCCTGGAACGTATGCTCTTACTTGTCCATTCTCTGGGTTGATAGCACAAACGGAAGCTCTCAAGAACTTCTTGTAATAGATGATTGAATCTCGTGGGCTCATCCGCACGTCCACCTCCTGTGGGGAATCGTACTTGTTGCCGTATTGGAATACTTTCATATCGACAGGTATGTCGAAAGCTGCCATTATTTCCTCATCGCTGTGGCCGCCTGCCTTCATGGCGCGGTAGCGTTCGCTTTGCCTGATGTATCGGTTGATGATGCTCTCCATCTTGCTCACCGTCATGTCGCGGTACGGACCTGTTGGTGAATTGCGTATTTCTCTTTCAAATGCAGGTTGAAGATATTGCGCCACATGCTCGAACATTGCATCTTCAGCCATCTTCTGCATTCTTGAGTCAATGGTGGTGTAGATTTTCAGTCCATCGGTATAGATGTTATAATTTGAGCCATCTTTCTTCTTGTTCTTGTTGCACCAGCCGTACAGCGGGTCTGTTTCCCATGCCGTGGAGTCGTCATGATATTGCTGTCCCTGCCATGAGGCATAATTGCCTCGCTCTGGCTTTTTCGCCATCATGATGCGTCTCAGGTGGTCGCGGAAATAAGGCGCTACGCCTTCCTTGTGTGTGGTGACTTTGGGCCTTGGCAGTATGCATAGCGGCTCTTGCTGTATCTTTTCCTTTTCTTCGTTGGAAATGAACCCAGCCTTTTCCATCTGTGAGAGTACGACATTGCGGCGTTCGCGGCATCTCTCGTTTGCGATGAATTGACCTTCGCTCCTTCTGTAAGGATTGTAGTACGAAGGGTTTTTGCACATGCCTATCAGAGTGGCGCATTCGTTGAGATTCAGCTCTATAGGTGTTTTACCGAAGTATGTGCGTGCAGCGTTCTTAATTCCTACGCCTGTGTAAAGGAAGTCGAAGTAATTGAGGTACATCGTCAAGATTTCTTCCTTCGTATAATAGCGCTCTAATTGTACGGCAATAAACCATTCAATTGGCTTTTGCATCATACGCTTGCTTTCGCTTCTTTCCACTTTTGTATAAAGCTGCTTGGCCAGTTGCTGGGTAATGGTTGAGCCTCCTCCGGCATTCATCTGTCCAAGAAGCTGTCGTTTCACCAGGGCGCGCACGATGGCTTTGGCGTCAATGCCCGAATGGTCGTAAAAACGCACGTCTTCTGTCGCAATCAACGCTTTGATAAGGTTTTCGGGCAGTGAGTCGTACGGCACCATCACGCGGTTGTCTTTTGTATAGCTCCACGTGCCGATGATTCTGTTGTCTGAAGAATAAATGCGTGATGCGTACTTGTTGATGGGATTTTGCAGGTCGCTGACAGGGGGTAACTTGCCGAGCCATCCTTGAGATATGGCAAAAACGCCAAAAAACATGAAGAGGATGGCAATGCCTGTGACTGCCCAGCCAAATGCTATCGCTTTGTTTACTTTGGTCATATTTTTATTTTTCTTTATGATGCCTATGCATTCAATTTCGTTTGTATATTTATATATGATGCAAAATTACAAAAAAAACTACAAATGTAAATAAAAGCGACAGGAAAAGTACTTTTTCTGGTTTGCTGATGTGTTTTTGGAGAAATATCGGCGTCCTTAAGTGTTTTGTCTGAATGGTTAAGGCTGTTCCACACTCTACTTTGTTGTGACAGGATATGCAGAAAAAATGTTTGAAACACTCCCGGTCAGGATGAGAT
Source organism: Bacteroidales bacterium (assembly GCA_030528885.1). GTDB lineage: Bacteria > Bacteroidota > Bacteroidia > Bacteroidales > Bacteroidaceae > Minthosoma. The sequence goes on from JAUMXY010000040.1 coordinate 10,933, forward strand.
TATAGGGGTTGAATGAAAGCATATAAAAAGCGTACCCCTCGGGTCCGACATACCGTACCCCTCGGGTCCCCTTCGTCGGACCCGAGGGGTACGTTTGAAATGTACAGAAAAATCCCAACATTCAATGTCGTCGGATTGTAGCATTGTATTGCTATGCACCACCTCCCCTAAAACAGCTTGTGTTTTTGAGGCAAGTCCTTGTGAGGGCCTGGAGGAGGAAATGCTTTTGTCATGGCTTAAAACAATGGGGAAAAGTGCGGATGGAATAAAAAAAAGTGAAAAAAAAGGAAAAATGTTTCTTCTGTTACAAAAAAGCATTATATTTGCAATAGATAACCATTTGTGGCGAAAGAACCTTGCCTAAAGGACGTGTTTTCGCCCTCTAATGAATGATAAATGTAGAAACTAACAATACCAGACCCATGAAGGAATTTAAAATTACGGAGTACGCGCGTTTGCAGATACGCAAGCTGTTTTCTCAGCGCAATTCTGTCAATACGCTGAAGAGAGACCCTGAGCTGACACAGATATTTGATAACTTCGCTTTCGATGAGGCTTTGAAACTGACCGAGGAGCCTGTGCTTGAAAAGACTCGTGCCATGTGCATTCTTGCCAGTACTATTGGCTGCAATGCCATGCGTGAATTCAAGGTGTATGTGGACGTGTGCCTTAATGTAGGAGTAAAGCCTCGTGAAATACGTGAAGTAATCTACCAGACAGTGCCTTACGTGGGATTTTCAAAGATGATTGATTTCTTGCTGGAAATGAACGAAGTGTTTGAGGACAATGACATCAAGCTGCCTCTCGATGCTCAAAGCACCACAACGGTCGAGAATCGTCGGGAAAAGGGTAGAGAGTATATAGACAGCATCTTTGGTGTGGGCACAGCTGCTCAGATGGAGAAAGATGCTCCCAAGGGACAGGAACACATCGTTGAGTTCATGGAGAGCTACTGCTTTGGCGATTTCTACACACGTCATGGAATAGACAAAGAGCATCGGATACTTGTGACCTTCTGCTTGCTGGCATCCATGGGTGTGGCTCAGCCACAGCTCGAGCAATTGGGCATAGGCTGCAAGAATGTGAAAATCACAAAGAAGGAAATGGTTGCTGTGCTTACGGGCATGCTGCCATACATCGGCTTCCCCAAGACACTCAATGCGTTGACAGCCATCAATAAGGCTTATCCTGAAGAATAAATTTCTCCACAGCAAAAGCTACGCCGTCGTCTTCGTTGCTTAAAGTAACAAAGTCGGCGGCTTTTTTTATCTCATCGTGTGCATTTCCCATGGCGATGCCAAGTCCTGCATACGTCAGCATGGGAGTGTCGTTGTAGCCGTCGCCGAATGCCATCAGCTCTTCCTTGCATAACCCTATTTTGCTGAGCAGAATCTCCAAGCCTTTCGCTTTGTCTATGCCTAAAGGCACAATCTCCAAGAAGAAAGGCTCGCTGCGGAAAACGTTAGCCTGGCCCTTCAATGCTGTCTGAAGTTTCTTCTCCACTTCTTGCAAGGGGGTGGGGGCGCCTACGATAATGCATTTGACAACGTCCGCTTCTTGAGCTGCAGTCACAAAGTCTGGCACCAGTCGGATTGGCATTCTGTTTCGCATGGATGAGTGACAAATGTATGGGTTGTCTTCAACCTCGCTTACCACTTCGCTGCCGATGTATGTCATGATGCCCATGCCGTGTTCTTGGGCATAAGTGTATATATAGGGTATAACCTGTTTGTCCAGCATCTTGGAATACATCAGTTTCTTCTGCTGCCAGTCATAAATTTCACCGCCATTGTAGCTCATGATGTAACCACCAAATTCATTCAGACGCAAAGCGTTAGCCGCATGTTGCGTGCCAAAAGTGGGACGGCCAGAAGCCACAGTAACTTTTACGCCCGCTTCTTGAGCGCGGACAAGGGTATCTATTGTACGCTGCGAAATGCTTTGGTCGCTTTTCACCAGCGTGCCGTCCAAGTCAACGGCAATGAGTTTGTAAGGGTGATTCATGTGATTCAAAGTGGCGATGGATGTGAACGAAAAAATAAAAGTCTCTTTTGTTTTGTATGAATGTCTCCAGCAGACGTTATGCTTAAAAAACGGTGCAAAAGTAGGAAACTTTTTTGGAGCGGACAACAAATATGTTGGAAAAATTTTCCCAAAAACTGATACTTTCATGTATTCTTTCACTTCAATCGAATGGTCCCACATTGCCCCTCTGCAAGGATGTGTATGGGGGCGCAACGTGAAAAGTAGGTCTTTCCTTTTGTTTTATGCGCACTTATTTGTAACTTTGTCCACAAAAAATAACAGAAAATGATGAAGCGGATATTTTTTGCAATTTGTATGGCGCAAGTGGCAATGAGCAGCTGGGCACAGGAGCAGTTTGCTGGAATGTGGCAGTGCGAGGCGCTGAAGGCGACTATGGTGCTGAATTTGGCGGAGAAAAACATTACGCTAAAAGACTTTGAAGGGGAAGACACGTATGGGTATGTGAAAGGCGAACTCAACGGTACTTGGGTTATCCTGAAAGTAAAAGAACTGAATGGCAATAAGGCGCTGGTAAGAATGGTCAGCGACATCGGATATGATGCGCAAGATGTAGAGTTGAAGCTGACGAAGGAGGGGGCGCTTGAGCTGAAGCTGATAGGAGACCAGAATATCAAGACCGTGGAGAATCGGAAATATGTGAAGTTGCCGAAAGTGTCAGTGTTTAAGAAGAATTGAAAAAGCATTTGAAGTGTTGGGAGACTATTTAGATACGTTTAATCCGCCACAAAGAGCGGCGGTGGAATTTTGTGATGGACCATCGTTGGTGATAGCTGGTGCTGGTTCTGGAAAAACTCGGGTGCTGACTTATAAGATTGCTCATCTGATGGAGCAAGGTTACCAGCCTTGGTCCATTTTGGCATTGACGTTTACGAACAAGGCGGCAGGAGAGATGAAAGAGCGTATTGCAAAGATTGTTGGGACTGATTATGCCAGAATGCTATGGATGGGAACGTTTCACAGCATCTTTCTCCGGATTCTTCGTGCAGAGCATGATAAGATTGGCTTCGAACCTAATTTCACGATATATGATTCGGCTGACAGCAAAAGCCTGATTAAGTCAATTATCAAAGAGATGGAACTCGATGATAAGACGTATAAAGCAGGGGCGATTCAAGGTGTCATTTCAAATGCCAAGAACCAATTGGTAACAGCAGAGCAGTATGTTTCAAATCCTGCTAACCGACAAAGTGATGCAAGGCAGAACATGGCAGCTTTGGGAACTATTTTCATGCGCTACTGCAGTCGCTGCCGACAGAGTAACGCAATGGACTTTGATGACATATTGCTTTATACATATTTACTGTTTGAACAACACCCTGATGTGTTGGAGAAGTGGGAACAGCGCTTCAAGTACGTTTTAGTGGATGAGTATCAAGATACGAACTTTGCCCAGCATCGTATCGTGTGGCAATTAACCTGCCGCCATCAGCATGTTTGTGTGGTTGGAGATGATGCTCAGAGCATTTATAGCTTTCGTGGTGCAAACATTGATAACATACTGACATTTCAGAAGATATATGATGGTGTAAGATTGTTTAAGTTGGAGCGGAATTATCGCTCGACCCAAACTATCGTAGAAGCAGCAAATAGTCTGATAAAGAAGAATAACAGGCAAATTCAGAAAGATGTGTTTTCGGAGAATGACCGTGGCGACAAGTTGCATGTGATGGATACGCATTCGGATATTGAGGAGGCTAAGATGGTGGTGAATGCCATACGAGCTGTGAGGCGTAAAGAGGGGTGTGATTATTCCGATTTTGCGATTTTATACAGGACTAACGCTCAGAGTCGTGTGTTTGAAGATACGTTGCGAAAGGAAGCTATGCCTTACCGAATTTACGGAGGTTTGTCATTCTATCAGCGAAAAGAAGTCAAGGATGTAATTGCCTATTTCCGTTTGGCAGTCAATCCAAATGATGAAGAAGCTTTTAAGCGGGTTATCAATTATCCTGCGCGTGGAATAGGGCAGACAACAGTATCGAAGATTTTGTCTGCTGCGATGGAACACGAGGTGAGTATGTGGACGGTTATCAATACCCCTGAGCAATATGAGTTGGGTGTGAATAAAGGGACGTTGGCAAAGATTGGTGTGTTTCGGGATATGATAGCTTCCTTCATTGAACAAGCGCAAAAACTGCCGGCCAATCAAGTAGGCATGCTGATTGTGAAGCAAAGTGGCATTATTGCCGACATCTACCAAGATACGACACCGGAGAACCTGTCACGGCAGGAGAATGTGGAGGAACTCGTCAACGGTATGCAGGATTTCTGCGATATGCGCATGGAGGAGGGCAACGAAAACATCTCGTTGAGCGACTACCTGTCCGAGGTGTCGCTGATGAGTGATGTGGATAGCGATAAAGGAGATGACGAGCACAAGGTGACGCTGATGACCATTCACTCCGCCAAAGGTTTGGAGTTCGGCACTGTCTTCGTGGTAGGTCTTGAAGAAGGACTTTTCCCCAATCAAATGGTGTCGGGAAATCCGCGAGAGATGGAAGAGGAACGTAGATTGTTCTACGTGGCAATCACACGTGCCAAGACCCATTGCTACCTCTCCTATGCACAGTGTCGTTTCCGTTATGGTCAGATGGAATTTTCGTCTCCAAGCCGTTTCTTGAACGATATTGACTCAAGGTATCTGGATTGGAGAAAGAGTATGGCTATAGGTGGAAGAAGCATTGATGATGATGTGGAATTGCCGTGGAACAGAAAAGGCAGTTTGTTTGGTAATGGAGCTGCTCAAGAAAGGCCACGGCCATTCAGACCAACAATCTCAAGTCCCAAGCCTGTCCCGCCAATAACTCGTCCTGTCCCACCCAGTGTTGCTACATCGCCAGAACGTCCATCTGCATCTTCTGCTTCTCCCGTCTCTTCTCGCATAGCAGTAGGAAAGCATATTGTGCACAACCGTTTCGGTCGTGGTGAAATTCTTCATATTGAAGGGACTGGGGACGGAACAAAAGCAACTGTTCGGTTTGAAAACGTTGGCACCAAGCAGTTACTGCTGAAGTTTGCAAAGTTTGAGGTGATAGACTGAAAGATAACGATAAAGAGAAACAATATGACATTGTTAGAGAAGAATATTGAGAAGATTCCATCGCCGTGTTATGTGATGGAGGAGGCGTTGCTGCGGAGGAACTTGGAGTTGATTCGCAGTGTGGCGCAGCGTGCCGATGTGGAAATCATCTTGGCGTTTAAGGCGTTTGCCTTATGGAAGAGCTTTCCTTTTTTCCGTGAATACATCAGCCATACGACAGCTTCTTCGCTTTTCGAAGCAAGATTGGCTAAGGAAGAATTTGGAAGCCTGGCACATACCTATTCCCCTGCTTATACGGAAGAAGAGTTCAACGATATATTGGAATGCTCTAGTCATATCACCTTTAACTCTTTGAGTCAATACAACCGATTTGCATCGAGAGTTCAAGGTCGAGCTTCTGTGGGTATTCGGGTAAATCCAGAATACAGCGAGATAGAGACAGATCTGTATAACCCTTGTGCACAAGGCTCTCGCTTTGGCGTTTTAGCAGATGCTCTTCCTGCTCAGTTGCCTGATGACATTGAAGGCTTTCATATTCATTGCCACTGTGAGTCGGACAGCGATGCTTTTGCGCGTACATTGGTTCATATAGAAGAAAAGTTCTCAAAATGGTTCTCTCAGTTGAAGTGGATTAATTTCGGCGGCGGACATCTGATGACGCGCAAGGGGTATGATGTGGAGTTGCTTGTCAAGACGTTAAATGATTTTCATGCCCGTTATCCTTGGTTGAAGGTGGTGCTGGAACCAGGAAGTGCGTTTGCCTGGCAAACAGGACCGCTCCTTGCAAAGGTTGTGGATGTTGTGGAGAATGGCGGTGTGAGGACTGCTATCATCAATGCAAGTTTCACATGCCATATGCCTGATTGTTTAGAAATGCCTTATAAGCCTGCTATTCGATATGCCAATACATTAGAAGATGATGACCTTGATACCGCGAGAAATACACCTCACGCATATCGCATAGGAGGCAATTCGTGTCTTTCTGGAGATTTCATGGGATTGTGGCAATTTGACCATGACCTTCAAATAGGGGAGACGCTTGTGTTTGAGGATATGATACATTATACAACTGTAAAAACGAATATGTTTAATGGTATCGGTCATCCATCAATTGGTATGTTGCATGCAGATGGTGCTTTTGAACTGTTCAGGCAATATGTTTACGAGGATTATCGTGATAGGATGTGTTGAAGACAAGAGTTGTTTAGAGAATAAAAAAGCACGAAGATGCGGCCGCATCTTCGTGCTTGTATTTTAGTGTCAGTTATAATATCGTAATTATTGTTGAACGAATTTGTTTTGTTCTCTTTCCCACATAAAAATTTGGCTTGTGCTTGCAGGCATTGGGGCTGGTTTGTCGCTGCCGTCTGTTTGTAGTACAAGTGGATTGTACTTTGTAATAGTCAGTTGGTTAGAAGCTGGGTTGAGGCTTATGCGCTGGAATTCGTCAGTAGAGGGGGTATTGATAAAGTCGGATGATGGCAATGGTTGCCAATCTGTGGTGTAAAAGTGGACTGAAGAGTCAGCAATACTGTCGCAGATGACTGTATTAATCATCAAGATGATGTTTGTGTTGTCACTTTGGGTAAGCAGCAGCATTTCCTTTTCTGAATTTTCGGAAACGATGAGATGGGCATGCCTGTCTGTCAGTTCTTTCATCTCAGAGATAGTCTTGAACAGATTTCGTGTCTGCATAGGCTTGTTATTCTTCTGATTGTCCACCAACTCAAGTTTGTTGTATTCTGAGAGTGAAGGGCACAATTCTTGAGGCATGTGCAGGAACAAATCTTTGAGCGACTGTGCGTTGAGAGGGCAGGCTGCAAACGCTGCCAAAGCGAGAAAAGCAAAAATCTTATTCATGTCTGATAGCTTCTATTGGATCCATATTTGCGGCTTTGCGTGCGGGGATGTAGCCGAACACGATGCCGATGAGTGTACAAACTGCAAAAGATACGTAGATAGACCATGCTGGGATGCTGGATGGCATGCCAATCAATGGTATGAGTTCGCTGACAAAGCATCCGAGCAGCACGCCAATAAGACCTCCTGTAAGAGAAATAAGCACTGATTCGATAAGGAATTGCAGTGAGATAACGAGCCCTGTAGCTCCCACCGCCATGCGGAGTCCTATCTCTTTTGTTCGTTCTGTGACAGACACCAACATGATGTTCATGATGCCAATTCCTGCCACGAGCAGTGAAAAAGCGGCTGCTACAACAAGAATGATGGTGACGGTGTCCATGGTAGAAGACATGGTGTCCATCATCTCTGCTTGTGAACGGATGGTGAAATCGTCCACCGCATTTTCTTTGAGTTTATGGTTGTTGCGCAGAATCTGTGTCAGTTCTTCAATTGCAGCATCAGAAAGTTCTTCAGTTAATGCTGAGCAGACAAAGGAAGAGAAGTAGGTCTGAGCGGCAATGCGCTTCATTACACAGGTGTAAGGTGCTATGATGACATTGTCTTGGTCCATGCCCCATGAGTTGTATCCTTTTCCCTCCAATACACCGATGATGCGCAATGGTATAGATTTGAAGCGTATGTTCTTGCCAATGGCTTCCGCTTCTTTGCCTTCGCCAAACAATTCGTTGACAATGGTTTTTCCGACAATGCACACCTTGGCGGCTTTCCTGATGTCTTCTTCATTAAAGTTGAGTCCTTCTTCTATCTTCCATTGCTTGATGTCCAGATATTCGGGAGATTCGCCGTAGATGGTGCTTGTCGTATTGCTGTTTCCATAGATAACCTGACCAGAAGCAGTCACCTCGGGAGAAACATAGCTTACAAATTTCTTTTCAGCCACAATGCGCTGGTAGTCGCCTATTTTAAGTGTCTGCATGGCTGAAGGGTCTTGGCGCACACCGCCTCGCATATCTGCACCAGGACGGATGGTCAGCAGATTCGTTCCCATGGTGGACAATTCTTGCCGGATGCTTTCTTTTGAGCCTTGTCCGATGGACATCATGATGATGACTGCTGCCACGCCGATGATGATGCCGAGCATAGAAAGGAAGGAGCGCATCTTGTTGTTGGCGACAGCATTGAGGCTGACTTTGAAAAGGTTGAGTATATTCATGTGTTAGTCGTCTTGTGGTTGAGGAAGGGCAGCCAATGCTTCAGCTGCCGATTTGATGTGTGGATTTTGCGTGTCTTCTCTTACTTTTCCATCGCGCAGATTGATGTTTCGAGATGCGTATTCCGCTATTTCTGGATTGTGCGTGACAAAGATGATGGTGTGGCCTTCTTGATGCAGTTTTTGGAAGAGCACGAGCATCTCGAAAGAGGTGCGTGTGTCGAGGTTTCCTGTCGCTTCATCGGCAAGTAGTACGGCAGGCTTGTTGACTAGTGCCCGTGCTATTGCAACGCGCTGCATCTGTCCACCAGACATTTGGTTGCTTTTGTGGTCCATACGGTCGCCAAGCCCTACAGCTTGCAGAGCCTGCACTGCCGCTTCCCGACGCTGTTTTGCATTGTACTTGCTGTTGTACATGAGAGGCAGCTCTACATTTTCTACGGCTGTGGTTTTTGCAAGCAGATTGTAGTTCTGGAAAACGAAGCCAATCTTGCGGTTGCGAAGTTTGGCGCGTTGGTTCTTGCTCATCTTTCGTACAGGAGTTCCGTCCAGATAATATTCGCCAGAGGTTGGGGTGTCAAGGCATCCCAACTGGTTGAGCAGCGTAGATTTTCCTGATCCCGAAGTTCCTTGTATAGTGACAAATTCCCCTTCGTAAATCTTGAAGCTGACGCCACGCAACGCTTTTACAATCTCAGAACCGACTTGAAAGTAACGTTTAACGTTGTCGAGCTCTATGACCACTTTTCGATTATCTTGTTGCGTGCTCATCTTTTGCTGGGATTTGCGTTGTTTCTGTTGTTGCGTGGGCGAGGCATAAATGGGTTTGCGGTGCCTTCTGCCGGTCCTTGTGGTTTGCTGTTGAGGATCTCGAAGTCAGTAAGCACTTCGGTACCTTCTGTAACGCCTGAAACAATTTCTGTGAGGATGCCGTTTGTTGTGCCTGTCTCCACTTTGTGAGCCTTGAAAGTATTTCCTTCCTTTGTCCACACCTTGTTGGGGGCTTCAACGTCGACAACAGTTTCTTCTTCTGTCAGCAGCGCGTCGTTAGGCGTGAAGCGGAGCGCGCGGTTTGAGACAGCGAGGACGTTGTTCTTTTCAAGGGTGTAGATTGTGACGTTGGCTGTGAGGCCTGGTTTCAGTTTGAGGTCATTGTTGGGAGCGGAAATGACTACCTCGTATGTTACGACATTGCTTTCGGTTGTTGCTTCTTGGCGCACTTGTGTGACAGAGCCTTCGAAGATGTCATCTGGAAATGCGTCAACGGTAAATGTTACGCGTTGCCCTTCTTTGACGCCGCCTATGTCTGCTTCGTCAATGTCTGCGATGACACGCATGTCTGTGAGGTCCTGCGCTATGATGAAAAGCGTTGGTGTTGTCATGGCTGATGCAACCGTCTGTCCTTCTTCTACTTCTTTGGAGAGTACAATGCCGTCAATTGGTGATGTGATGGTTGCGTATCCGAGGTTTGTCTGTGCCTTTTGAACACTTTGCTGCTGCACTTTCACTTGCTGCACAGCTTGTTCATACGACAGCTTGGCGTTTTCGTAATCATTGGCTGAGACAAGCCCTTTCTCGAATAGCGCCTTGTATCGGTTGTGGTTTGCTGTCTGGTAAGTGAGTGAAGATTGTGCATTGGCAAGATTGCTTTGTGTGGATGCAAGTTCTGACAGGAGGTTCGTCTTGTCGAGCTCAGCAATGACTTGCCCTTTCTCTACGATGGAGTTGTAATCGACATAGATGCGGTCGATGATACCTGATACCTGCGTGCCGACTTCCACCTCTGTCACTGGTTCGATTGTTCCTGTCGCAGTGATGCTTGTGCTGATGTTCTGCTTCTCGATGACGGAAGTAGAGTAGGACACTTTGGGGCCTTCGTTGCAAGCTGTGAAAAGGGCTGCTAAAATAAATGTGGAGATTATGTTTGAGGTTTTCATTGTTCTTTTGTTAAGATAGGTTGTTTGTTTATTTGTCATTATTTTTATAATTCGATAGTTTCTCCAGCATAGAACTTGAGCAAGGCATAGTTAAGTATAGCTGTGTATTTTGTTTGGAGCAGTTGCTGTTCTGCTTGCAGAAGGTTGTTTTTTCCTGTTGTCAGCTCTACGATATTCTTCAAGCCGAGGTTGAATTGCTCGCTGACCAGGTCATAGCTTTCTTGCATGCTTGCCACATTGGCTTTGGCTGCCTGGTATTGGCGCAGCGATGTTGTTGCATTGAGCCAGCAATTCTCGATAGTGGAATAGAGTTGCTTTTGCTGGCTTTGCAGGTTCAGCATGTTGGTTTGGTGGGTGTATTTTGCCTTGCGGATGTTTGTGCGTGTCTGCAGATTGTCAAAAATAGGCATGGCTACAGTCAGGCCAATGGAATTGCTGAGGTTTTTCTTTATCTGCTCGGTGAAGGCTGTGTTTTGTCCTGAAGAATTGTTGGAGCCCATTCCCACAGTCAGCGAAACGGTTGGCATATATCCGGCGCGAGCAGATGCGATGGCTATTTCAGACGATGCCACGTTCCGTTTGCTGGATTGTATTTCAGGTCGGTTTGCCAGTGCCGCATTGTAGACGGATTGCTCGTCTGGGATGGTGCTGAAGATGTTTTCTTCTGGTAGATTGGGGATGACAATGTTGAAAGGCTCATTGTCATGAATTTCCAGCAGTTGCTTGAGCTGCAGCTTGTAGTTGGCAAGCTGTGACTCTGCTTGCGCCAGCGAATAGTGGTCTTGGCTTACTTGCGCTTCAAGCTGTACAAGGTCCACTCGTGCCAAACTGCCTAATTCTACCATCTTTTGGGCTCGGTCGCGTTGCATCTCGCTGGATTTGATGATTTCTTTGCAAACATTTACCGCATCGGTTTCATAGAGAATCTGCACATATAGTTGTGCAATTTGTTCCTGTATGCTGTTCATCTGCTGCTCGACTTCCAGCGTTGCGATTTCTTCGCTTAGCTTGTTCTGCTTGATGTTGTTGATGTTGCGGTTGCCATTCCAGACGGTCCAATTAGCGTTGATTCCATAGGAGCCGTTGTATGAAACGGTGTTTCTGTTGGTTGTCATGGAGCCGTTTGTCAGGTTGATGGTGGTTTCGGCAAAAGGACGCCATGAGACGTTTTGGTTGGTGTTGAACGAGATGGATGGGAACAATGCAGACTTGCTTTGCTGGACATCTTCGTGGCTGGATGCGGCTGCAATCTTTTTCTGCTGCAACTGAATGTTGTTGTCGAGTGCGTAGTCAAAGCACTCTTGCAAGGTCCAAGTTTTCTGTCCATAAGCGGCATGGCTTGCCACCAACAAGGATATTGCGGAAAGTAAATATTTCTTCTTCATTTTTCTGCTGCTTGTTTTCTGTAGACTTGACAATTTTTGCCTGAAAAAGTTTAAAAGAAGGTGCTTAAAGAGAAAAAGCAGTCGGACTGTAAGCCGGGTTCTGTACGTTCTATGAACGTGTCTGTCATTTATCCACTCCATGAGTCACCCCATGGCTCTAGCGTTCTACCCTCTACCGAGACTATCGGGCGGGCTACCCTGATGGCGGTAGTTTACATGAACTTGCAGCTCCCAAGATGCACAGCCAGCATGTCACCATGCCGCTGGTGAGCTCTTACCTCACCTTCTCACCATTTCTGCCTGGAGGCAGTTGTTATTTTCTTCTGCATTGCTCAACCCTCGCGGATTGCTTCTATATTAGGAAGTGGGATGCCCTGTGCTGCCCGGACTTTCCTCTTTAGACCTGTGGTCTCCAGCGACAGACCGTCCGACTGCTTTCTGAATACAAAGTTAAGGATTTTTTGTAAAATAGATTGGCTGAGCATCCAAATAAGCCGTTTCTTTTAAGATATTTTGGGGAATATGGCTTTGATTGACTGGCTTATGGCACAAAATGTAGCATCGCTATGCTCGGATTAAAATGAAATGAAGGGGGAATTCCCCCTTCATGCTGATGATGTGATGTTTTTATTTCTTTTCTTCTTCCCAGCGGAAAACGCTTCCGTTTCTTCGGGCAGGGTCAGGACCTGCGAAGTCCATAGAGTAGGGGCTGCCTGTTGTTGGGCTCTTGCCGATGTAGCGGTGGTTTTTCAGCGAGAAGAGCATGAAGTCATTTTCAAGGTAGTCTTGCCAGAGGAATACTTCGGCATCTTCTTGATTGGCCGTGAAGCGTACATCGCCCGGCATTCCTTCGCCATAGACTTTGATGTATCGGCCGTCCATGCATTTCAGTGATACGAGTCCGTTACCGCGGTCGATGAGCTGGAATTGCGTGCGTGGGCTGCGGTCGTTGGCGTGTGTGTCGTAGAGAATGCCGTGCGGGTCAGCAATGGCGGGTTTCCCTGTTGCCTTGTTGATGATGCGGAAAGTTTTTCCAAATGGGATGTTTCCGCTGCGGTCAGCCTTTGTCTCTTCCACATAGAAATTGTCAAATTCCGCATAGCCGCCGTTCTTGCCGTTGATGTTGAAGGCAAAGAGGGCGTGGCGTGAGCCTTGGAAAGAGATGAGCTGATAGGAGAGTGGCATCATGCGTCCTAATGTCTGGAAGTTCTTGCCGTCGGTAGAGTAGGCGTATTGTGCTTGGTCTCGGTCGTATTCGCCAATGCTGCGCAGCCAGATTTTTCCCTCGGGCAGAGAAACCTGCACGTCTGCTGTGTCGTTGGTCAGCTGTTCGAAGCAGCGCAGGGTGTAAGATTTCTTGTCGGATGCTTTCTTCACAATGCCAATCCATGAGCATGGGACGTTGATGTTGCCAAGACCTGCCACGTCTCCGTCTTTCATTCCCTTTACGTTCAGCTCGACGGTCGTGATGCTTGTAGGTCCAATCACGCGCTGTGTCAGCGTATTGCGCGCCCACATCAGTTGTTCGGCCGGCATGGAGTTCAAACGCAGTTTTCCGCCCTTCAGGCTCCACATCTTCTCTTCTGGGTTGTGGTTCCATTGCCAGATGCGTCCGAGCTGCTTGCCGTCGAAGTTGTCGCTGCGCATATAAGGAGCGTGTGGCTTGTCGGCAGGCTGTTGTCCGTTGGCGTACTTGCCCATCTGTGTTCCAGGGATGAACCATGTGCGTGGCGCTCTGCCGAGATTGCCTTCAAGACCAATCATAGGCCATCCGTCCACCCATGTCATAGGCATCAGGCATACGGTGCGTCCGATGCTGTGGAAGTCCATCATCATCAGTGCCCACCATGAGCCGTCCTTGAACTGCACGATGCCGCCCTGATGCGCGTTGGTACAAGCCGTAGCATCCTTGTCAACAGGACCGAGGCCGAACCGGGTGCCGTCTTCGCCAATGCGGTATTTTACTCCGTGTGGCACCTGAGTGAGTGATGCTGCATGATAGCCATAAGTCTCGTCTGCGCTGATGACGCGAGTCTCGTATGGTCCCCAGATGCTCTTTGAGCGTGAGCAGAGTGTGCGTCCGTTTGGACGGTAGTCGGTAGAGATGAGGTAATACATCCCGTTGATTTTATACATGTGGTGTCCTTCGCCCACTCCGTTTCCTTCAGGGATGATGACGCGTTCTGTGCCTTCTTTTGGACCGCTCATGTCGGGTTCCAGCTCGGTGCACTTCACTTCGCCGTAGCCATGGATGGCATATACCTTGCCGTCGTCGTCGAAGAGTACGCCGAGGTCATAGATGTTGCCCTTCATGTTGTGGTGCTCCCAAGGTCCGCGCACATCTTTGGCGGTGTAGCATTGCAGGCCTTTGCCGTTTACGTTTGAGAAGACATAGAACTGTCCGTTGGCATATCGGATGCAGGGTGCCCAGATGCCCTGTCCATAAATCTCGTCATGGTTTTTCAGCGCAAATCGGTCTTCTGGGAAATCGAAGCGGTCGAAGCAATAGCTGATGTTCTCCCAGTTTACGAGGTCCTTGGAATGTAGAATCACCAGTCCCGGCACTGTGTGCATCGTTGTTCCTGCCAGATAATAGTCGTCGCCCACTCGCAGAATGTCGGGGTCGCTGAACTCATCATAGAAAAGAGGGTTGGTGAAAGTGCCGTTGCCATTGTCGGCTGTCCACGATTGGGTTTGTGCATGTCCGCAAAGGCATGCTGTCAGAGTTAGTAAAGCTAAAATTAGTCTCATGTGATAAATAGAATAAAAATATGTGTTGTTTTCTTTTTGCAAAGTTACAAAAAAAATCCGCATAGTACCAAGAGAAGCGTTCTTTTTTAACGTGAGTTCAATCTAAAGATTCTGCCTCGCAGAGGCACTACAAAAAACAACATGTTTTTATGGAATCGAACTGACGAAGTTGTATATAAATCATATATACGCGTCGGCCTGAATCTCCGTGGTGTGGACGCTGTATGCCCTAGGATTTTGCTTGTCGTTCAGATGTCTGTTCGGGGCATTAGTGTGCCGTTGTTTTGTTGGTGTGTTTTTGTAACTCTTTTATTGTCAAATATAAAGAGATGTTTATAAAAGTGTTATTTTGTCATTTCTCTTGTGTGTTGGGGGGGGTAATAGATAAGGGGTGGTTAGTGTTTTATATATAAATATATATCTTATATTATTAT
>JAUMXY010000009.1 GCA_030528885.1 Bacteroidales bacterium
AGACCTGCATTATAATGCATCAAAACACGATTTAATGCACTGGATTTGCCACAGCGTAAAAATCACCCTAACTTTGATTACCATTCAGCCCCAACCCCTCAGCCCCTCAATTTCCAGCCATGAACAGCCATCTCAAAACACTCACACTCTCCGAGTCCCCAACCCCATGCAAGCCGCAAGAACCGCCACATTTCCCCATAAAACAATACATGATAATCATTATTTCAACCTTTGACATAGTGGAATCACGATGGCAGGGACGTTTGTTTTCACTTTTCAGTGTATGTTTTTCAGTCATTTTATCAAAAAACTTGCAGAATTGGAATTCAGCGAAGCTAAATCATCTGCCATACAGAATAATTTTGTAACTTTGTCTGCGGTGAACATAGCGATTATTATTTGTAATTCTTTTAATTGGCACTATAAAGTTACAACAATTTCGCTAACCGACAAATTTACAAACAATTAAAATTCGTCGAACTCACGTTGAATTAAATGCGATATGGCACAATTTCAAATAGGCAGCAAGGTTATAGAAACCAATAGCAGAAAACATGGTACGGTGGTAGGCATTGATCCTTATCGCCGTGGCAGACAAACCTATAAGGTTACGTTTGAAAAAGGCGAAGTTGAAACAAAGCTCGAAGCAGACCTCCATGCTGACTTTGATTTGAGCGACCCATTTGAGCGTTGTAAGAGCGGAATCTTTGGCTCGTATTCTGAATACTCAAAGAAGAATACCACTTTCAAAATCAGCAATTCAAACAACAGTACAATTTCTTCGCTCAAAGCATCAAGGACACTTTTTAGAGCCTACCAGTTCAAACCGCTATTAAAGTTCTTGAACTCACCAAACCGTCGTTTGCTGGTTGCTGATGAAGTCGGTCTCGGTAAGACAATCGAGGCTGGACACATCATGCTTGAATTGAAAGCACGTCGTGAATTGAGAAATGTACTTATCATCTGTCCTATGTCGTTGCAAGTGAAATGGAAGGCTGAACTCTTTGAAAAATTCGGTCTGAGTTTCAAGATATACGACAGTAATAAAGACCTGATAACCGATTTGCAAGATCATGCTCACGATGTGCACGCCATCATCAACTACGAGAAAATACGTATGCCTCGCAGCAAGGAAAAAAAAGGCGAAGACACCAAGACTCCCAAGTCAAAGGAAACGACTAACCTTGTCAGCTACTTGACCGAATCGGGCAACCGTTTCAGTTTGGTACTATGCGATGAAGCTCACAAGATGCGTAATCGTGAGACGCAGACATACAAGGGTGCAGAAATCATAATGAGTACAGCGGATGCAGTACTGTTCTTGACTGCAACACCTGTTATGATTAGTGAGGAAAACTTGTATAACCTGTTACACCTACTTGACAATACACGCTACTTCAATTATCAGATTTTCTTGAACCGAATGGCAGAGAATCGTCCATTCGTGGAAGCTCTTACATGCTTGAATAATGATAAGATGCCTCTTAAAGACATCTTGATGCAACTTGTCACTTCAATTGTCGAAATTTCATTCTCTGCCAATGATTCTGAGATTTATTCGTCTAGTAGTAAGATTTCAGACTTGTTCCAGAATGACCCTGTCTTCAAGGAGATTATTGAGTTGATGAAAGGTGAAGAGGATACTAAAAAGATTAGAGCTCGGCTGCAATATCTTCTGTCATCAATGAGTGTGATGAATACGGTATTTTCACGTACCAGAAAGCGTGAAGTGACAACCGATATGTCACAAGCGGAACGTAGCCCCCATGCATGTAAGGTTGATTTACACAACGATGAACAAGAAGAGTTTGATCGTGTAATTAACGATTATACAAATGACAACTCCTGGACAGACGACTGGGGTGAAGAACATATGTCGCAAGGCAAGTCACTTGGTCTTGTTCAACGTAAACGTCAGATAGCAAGTAGTGTATATGGGTTCCTGAATAATGAACAAGACCTTGACAAAGGCATTGATCGTTATCAGAATTTCCCAGATGCCAAAGTAGAAATGCTGACAAAGATTATTAATGAAGTATGGCAGAGTGGTACAAAGAAAATAGTCGTCTTTGCAGTATTCCGTCGTACTCTCAAATATCTTGCTATACGTTTGAAGAAACTTGGAATCAATGCCCTTATTATTCATGGTCAGATAGAAAACCGAGCTGAATTGCTGCATCAATTCAAGACTGATCCAAACATTCAGGTTCTCTTGTCATCAGAGGTTGGTAGTGAAGGTCTCGATATGCAGTTCTGCAATTCAATGGTGAATTATGATTTACCATGGAATCCAATGGTGGTAGAACAGCGTATTGGTCGTATCGACCGTTTTGGTCAAAAGGCCAAGATAGTAAACATATATAATATAGTAGTTGCAGGTTCAATTCAGGAGGAGATTTACATGCGCTTGTTGGAGCGTATCGGTATCTTCAAGGGAACTATCGGAGATATGGAAGCAATCCTGGATGCTCCAGTTAATGGTGGCATGAGTATTCAGGATGTATATAACAAAATGGAAAAGGAGTTCTTTACTATGGAACTGTCAGCTGCTGACCGTGAGCGTAAGATTTCAGAAGTTGAACGTGCCATTGAAAACGAGAAGGAAAATTTGCAACACTTGCAGGAAGGATTGAGCAACACATTGACCAACGATGCCTATTTCCGTGACGAGATCAACCGCATACTTTATAAAAATGCATATGTAACCGAACATGAGTTGCAAAATTATCTAGAATCTGTCATTCGTCAGAAACTTACAACTTGTCGGTTAGAAGAAGTAGAAAAAGGTATAATGGAGTTTCAAGTGGCACAAAGTGATTCCAGTGCATTACGTAATTTCCTTGCTCAGTATGAAGATCGTTCTTCAGACGAAAGTCGCATCAATGCATCACAGTTTAAGTATAAGGTGGCTGATTCTCAAAAGTTTTTGCTGACATTCAATCAGGAAACCGCTTACGAAGACCCAACACTTAACTATTTTAATATTTATCACCCTATGATACAAGCCTGTCTGAATTATTTCAAGCAGAATGATGACCAAAACAAGACTTCATTCAGTTATTCATTAAGAGCTGATGAATTATTGCATGAGGGCGAAGTTTATTATATGGGTTTATATCAGTTGACCACCAATCGTATGGTGCAAGGGGTAAAGAAAACTGCAGGTGACTTGTTACCTGTACTTTATAACATTTCAAAAGATGAACTTGTAGAGGACCAGGATATAATTGATCGCATCTTTCGTCGTTCTCAGATAGAAGGCTATGAACGCAATGTATCAAATAAGGATGTTCAAGTTGAACTTATCGAAAACATGAAATCTGATTTCACCTTTGCTGTATCGGAAGAGAAAAAACGTCGTATAGAGGAGAGTTCAAGACAGATAGAATCTGACCGCCAACGCAATATCCAACAAACGATGGAGTATTACAAGTCACGTATAGAGAACCACAAGAATAATATCTCTAATTGGGAAAACGAACTGCAATGGAATTTTGATTATCTTGACGAGAAAGAAATTCGTAACAAGCAAGGTGCTATTCGTTTGGCTAAGGCAAACATTGGTATTTTGGAAAAAGAACGTGACGAACGAATAGAACTGATTAATCAGGATACACCTCCAACTATTGAAGATAAAATACTATCTGTAAACCTTGTAACAATTATCTAAACCGAGCAATATATTATGATAACCATAGGACTAGATTTCGGAACGCACCAGACAAAAGTTTGTGCAGAGTACAAAAATGGTGTAGAATTGAACTATACGTTCTTTACCTTTCTTGATTCTACTGGAAAGCAACAATATACCCTGCCATCAATCATACATCGCAGACCTGATGGACGCATGGATTATGGTTATATCCCAGCAAACAGTAATGGAGAAATCATCCGTTATTTCAAACAAGCAACGTTTACATCCTCGAATATAGGTCTCAAACAGGCAGATGCTATGTATTATTCAGTATGGTACTTAGCATTCATATTGTTTGATTTGGAAGAAAAATATGGAACAGAGTTTACTATACAGATGGGCGTACCCACAGACGGTACAAGACTGACACATCAGAAGCAGTTGGCTGTTCGCTTACTTGCAGCAGCCTACAAGCTTGTGGAAGAAGTGTTTGAAAATGACAAACAAGCATTCCTTGATAAGACTTGGGGAGAACTTTGGGATATGACAAAGATTCCAGATTATTCTATAAATTTAAAAGAAGAATATGGCATTTTGGTTTTTCCTGAAGCCTATGCTTGTTTAATGCCGCTGATTTCATCATCAAAGGTAACAAGTGGTATGTCGTTGATGGTAGATATAGGTGGTGGTACAACAGACATATCATTCTTTACCATCATCGATCATAAACCGCGGGTTTATGATTTTACTTCGGTTAATAAAGGTTTGAACTATTTGACTTTGGCAGAGCGAAGTGCCCATGATACACGCACGGACTCAAATATTAAGATTTCATCTGAGATTGATAAAACCCGCAAAGGTGATTTTACAAATAGCGTTAATCAGGTTTGTGTTAATCTGATTAACAAACTTCGCTCTGAATTCAAACATCAATGTAATTTGCGTGTAGAACGATTGATGGATGCCCTCAAGACTAGACCTATTATTTATACAGGAGGTGGTAGTACATTCCATGAATTACGTAAGGGATATGGCGGTTTTAGAGATGTGATACATATATCACAAAAAGAATGGCGCACTAAAGCTATCATAGACATGAAGAAGATAGAGATATTAGGACTTTGCCCAATACTTTCAACCGCTTATGGTCTAAGTATTAGTGTCCCTGATGATAATATAAAGTGTAGTCCTTTCCGAGATGTTTTTGAAAGTATTCGAGGGTTAGAAGAAGAAAATTCAAAAAAGACTGTGGATTCTAACTTTGGTTCTGCTTATGACGGTTTCAATTATGCTGACGATTGGGATGCTTGGAAATAATGAACTTACAATATGAAAGAGACTCTTCGTGCTAAATTTCTCACTTTCCTTGAAAAGGACGCGCGAATCAAAGATGCTGCTCAATGTGAATGGTGGAAAAGCCGCTTGGTTTGCCCCCCCCGAAAACGTTTTTATTTTGACCCCATAAGAGCCTTGGCTGGTGGGTTATTTTTATTTCGCCTTACTTGCCTGGCTTGGCTGCATTAATCTTGCGCACGCTCTCACCAATGAGCTCTATCTAATGTGCTGTATGCACGATGCGATCATGTACAGCATCTGCCACAGTTGGAACACCACTTAAACTTGGTTATGAGTCAACCTATTTTAACGTGAGTTTGACGTAAGTATTACGCAATAATCCTGTTTTTGTCTATGATTTCTATATTCATTTCTGGCTTCTTGGGCATCAAGTTGTAGGCAATAAGCCCAGCGATCAGGTTGGTGGCGAAGTTGTCGATAGAACGATGCCCGGACGGCATGGACGATTGCGGCGCTGCTTGCATGGAGTGTCAACAAAATGTTTTTTCAGGTCTGGAGTGAAATATTTGCAGAATTCATTGAGAATGCAGAAAATTTCTATTAAATTTTCAGTTGTCATAGGAGTGAGTATTGCTTGTATCTGTTTGTATTTCATCTTTAAAGATACGAAAAATACTTCCTTCTACAACTTTTAAGCACTTTTCTTACGTCGACTCACGTTAAAAAAGGCTTATTCTTGTGTGGAGGGGAAGGTTGGGGACTTGCCGCTTACTTTGTTTTTTTCTTTAGATTCTGATTCTTCTTAATGATGTTGTAAGCTTGAAATATTCCAAGTTCTCCTGCTTTTGAGAGGTCGGGAATGGCACTATGTGAATCATCTGCAAGAAGTTTCAGCAAGCCACGGTTGAAGTATGCTTCAGCGAAAGTATCGTTAATTTCTATCACTCGTGTGAAACCTGCGATGGCTTCGTTTAAATTGCCCGCTTGTGCATCTTGGAATGCTTGCTCAAAGTAGGTGATGATGCTGTCTTGCCCCGCCTCCTTATATATATTATATGTGTTTTGGTTGGGCAATATGAGTTTGGCGCTTTGTTCGCGGTTCTGTACCTTTCCTCTGTATTCGCTTTCATAGGTTTGTTCTTGCTTGCTGTTGTCTTCCTCGACAAGTTTGTTGTAGTCTTCGATGTTGAAGTCTGACTGTTTGCGGGTTTTGTTTTCTTGGCGCGAAGTAGGGGTAGAGTATCCGTAACGCTGAGCTATCCTTTCTTTGAGCACATGCTCCTCGTCTCGGTTGGCTCCAGCCGTATCTCCGACTAAGCGACGGGCAGATGCACGGCGTTCATATCCGTAGAGAAATTTGGGGTATTCATTGATGACTGTCGTGTAGTCTCTGATAGCTCCTTGGTAGTCGCCTGTGTTTTCCAGCAAGGTTGCTCTGTTGAAGGTGGCCATCATGTCGTCAGGGTTGATGGACAGAATGAAATTAAAATCTTCAATGGCGAGATTGTCTGCTCCAACTTGTGCACGCAGCAATCCGCGGTTGTAATGCCCAATGAAGTTGCGAGGTTCGAAATCCAAAGCGAGGTCGTAATCATTCATCGCTTCGTTATATTTGTTGAGGTGATAATAGCAGAGCGCGCGATTGATGAGACTGCTTGCGTTCTGTGGATTAAGTCGCAGTGATTCTGTATAATATTTGATGGCCTCATCGTATTGCTCGTGGCTTATCAGTATTCCGGCTTTGGCGCTTATTGAATTGACATTGTATTTGTCAACTTTCAATGCTTGGTCAATGAGGGCTTCTGCAGCTGCAGTGTCTTTTTTCTGTAGTTGAATCTGTGCCTTGATGTTATATCCTTCAGCATGCTTGGACCACTTTTTGATGACGATGTTGGCGATGCTGTCAGCCTTGTTAAGACTGTCTAATTCGATATGGCATAATGTGAGGTTGTGCCACAAGAGACGATTGTCTGGCGATAGTTCTGTTGCTTGTTGATAGTCCTGAACTGCCAGTGAATATTGTTGCTGGTTGATATAGGCAAGACCGCGTAGTTCATAGCTGTTGGGGAAATAAGGATTCCGTTTGATAGCTTCAGTACAGTCTAAAATGGTACCAGAGAAGTCGTCGAGATAGAATTTCGCCACACCTCTGTAGAAGTAGGGTTCGTACAGATGAGGTTTATAGTTTATAACAATATTGAAATAGCTGATAGATAGAACATAGTCATTGTATGACAGAGCATTGCGTGCTATGTTCATCATACGATCCGTATTGATTTGTGCCAGAACGGTATATGGCGCAGAGAAGGTAAGGGTCAACAAAAAAGCCACGCATCGCACAATACGTAGAATCGAGTATCTGATGTCTGTAGCTTTTTTGCTGTTCATTTCTCTTTGTGGTTAACGTCCTATCTGTTGGGCTTGCACTTATAGTGTGCAGAGAATTTACCTTTTGACATGGCTACAAGCTTAGACTTGATGATTTGTTTGCGGAAAGGAGAGAGGTGGTCTATAAACATTTTTCCGTTCAGATGGTCGAATTCATGTTGGAACACCCGTGCTTCAAAACCTTCCAGCCAACGTTCTTGCTCTGTGCCGTTTTCGTCAATATAGTTGACAAGAACTTTGGTTGGCCTTTTAACGTTTTCGTTGATGCCAGGTATGGATAGGCAGCCTTCCGACATAGAAGAGGTTTCTTCGCTTTCCTCAATTATTTCAGGATTGATAAATGTGTGCAGATACCCTTTATATTCAGGCTCATCGTCTGATATTACATCCAAATCGATAATGAAGAGGCGAATGGGGAGTCCAACTTGTGGGGCCGCAAGACCTACGCCTTCTGAGCGGCGTAGCGTCTCAAACATATTGTCGATGAGCTCTTTGAGATTAGGGTAAGTCTCAAAATCAATCTCTTCAGCTGTTTTTCTGAGGACAGGCTGTCCGAAAATATACATAGGTAAAATCATATCAGTAATTTTTACGTTATACGTTGTTGAGTTAGAATTGATGGCTCAGGCTGTTTTGCTTGCTTTGCATATAGTCTTCAAGAATGATGGTCGCGCTAATCTTGTCTACTAAAGCTTTGTTCTGCCGGGCTTTGCGATTGATACCGCTTTGCAGCATGGCTTGATGAGCGAGGATGGAAGTGAATCTTTCATCATAATAGGTCACTTCTTTGTTGGGAAACATTTTTTTCAGTCTGTTGAAAAACGGTTCAATGCGTTTCATGTTCTCGCTGTCTTCTCCATTCATCTGAGTAGGTTTCCCTACAACAATTGTGCATACATCCTCTTTTGCCACATAGTCCAATATGAATCGTTCTAGTTCTTTGGTTTCTATTGTAGCAAGTCCGTTGGCTATCATCTGCAAATTGTCAGTTACAGCAATGCCTGTCCGTTTTTTTCCGTAATCTATGGCAAGAATTCTTGGCATGTATCACTGCGTTTGTTTAAGTATTGTACTTTTAGCCATCTCGTTCAATTTATCAATACCATTGGATTGAACTTGAATAACTTGATTTTTTGTCGTATTTGAGAGCATCTGTGAGTGTGCTAGCATTAGCACGAAGTGAAATATGGTAACTTGTATAAGTTCCAAACACAAGGCCACAAGATATGTTAAAGCAATGCATGTCTCGAGATATGTTCACCGTTGTCATTGATATGGCTTTGTTGGTGAAGTCCCAGCCGGATGAGAAACTGCAATTCCAGCTACTTGCGAGTTTCAGATTTCCTGAGAAGTTGAGATTCTGTGTGAACTTATATGGATACCGCATATTTTTCACATTAATCTCTTTAGTTCTGTCTTCAGCCATCGTGATACCATAAGAGATGGAAAATGACCAGGGCATCTTGAATTTCATATATCCGTCTTCATCCAGTCCGTTTTCAGAATCACCTTTCTTTTTTGTGTCGCTATTGGGGTCATCGATGTTTGTTTCCAAATCATCGATGTTGCTTGTTCCTTCGTTGGAATCTTCCGTTTCTTCTTCCTCTTCAATGTCTTCTTCATGACCGAACAGGCGCAGAATCTGATTTTTTATTTTTCTGAAACTTTGGTTGTTGAATGTGTAAGAAAGGTTTTTCGACATGCCTTGAAAGCGTCCCCAACGGCCGTATGACCATTCCGTACGGTCGCCAACCACAACATTGCCGTTTTTGTCAAATTCGTAGGCGTAGGTTTGAAAGACTGCATTCATGTTGAAGGTGGTCTTGCCCCATTTCAGACGGATGCGTGTGGACAAATTTGACCAAGGTTGCCTTTTTGCAGCCATGTTATAGGACAAAGAAGCTCCCAGTTCATCGATGATGCTAATTTTCTTAATACTGTCTTCTCTGTTTTTGACCTTTGCTTCTATATTGTTTGAAATGTCAAAACTGATGGAACCAGTTTTCCCCTTTGAGGGCGTTCCATAAAGTGACCCAGCATAAGGAGAATATGATACGAGGGTCACGTTGCCTTCTTCGTCTGTCTTTGTGTATGTGTCCCAATACCCCCATTTCCCGTCTCCAAAATCTGGCGCGTAGCTAAAGCTGATGGAGGGTGTGAATACGTGGCGAACCATTTGTAGCTTGTCACCCCAAACCTTTGGATTGGGTTTATAGAATCCGTAGAGTTTGGTGTTGGCAGAAAGCGACAAATTGTAATCGAATACACGGTTGAAACCATAAATGGTATCTCTTACAACCTTATGATCGGCTTCGTCCCAACTCTGTATGACTTTGTTTGTGTACCAACGTTCTGTATAGTTTAGGGAAGGTGTTACATTGATGTATTTAAGTATGTTGAAAGAGGCAGAAATAGGTATGCTGTGTTTCATACCGTTTTTCCAGTCTTTGATGAGCGATGATTTCATCAGCATGTCTTCCTTTGTGCTGATGGAGTTGGATAACGTACCCGTATAGTTCATGCTGATCTTTTCATACCATCGTTCCTTTCCTGCCGCATGTTTGCGTTTGAAAGGGTAGAAGCGTGATAATGAAATGGATAACGAAGGCATTGTTAATGCGAGCGTTGAATCACGCATGTTTTGTGAAATGTTGAAGGAACTTGAAAGGGACAATCCTATCTTAGGGAAGGAATGTGAATAACTGATAGAAGATGTTCGAGTGCTTTGTGAATAAGAAGTTGGGTTGTAAAGCGACGTGAGATTGTTCTTTTCGTACGATTGTGTGGCGAAGTTGACGCTGGCTGAAAAAGAACTGTTAGGCGAAGCTTTTGCATCAGTTCGGTGGCTCCACTGTATCTTAAAGTTCTTTGTAACCGAGTAGTCTGGCATGTTTTTTTCGCCTGTTTTCGTTACTTGATAGTTGAAATAGAAGTTTCCACTGTACTTGTAACGCTTTCTATAGGTTGTTTGTGCTCCTATTCCCCATGAGCCTTTTGTGAATATTTCACCCGTTAGTTTCAAGTCCATGTAATCGCTGATAGCGAAGTAATAGCCGCCATCACGTAAGTAGAATCCGCGAGTAGATTCATCACCATATGTAGGCATGATGAATCCGCTTGAATAAGTACTTGTGATAGGGAAGTAGGCGAAAGGAATTGCCAATGGCAGGGGAACGTCCTCCACCACTAACCATGCAGGTCCAGAGAATACGCTTTTCCCTGGCCTTACTTTGCCGCGTGACATTGCAATGTAAAAGTGAGGATGCTCTTCGTCACAGGTGGTGTATGTTCCCCTTCGCATGTAAATCTCATTTTCTGCACCTTTCTTTGAAGATTCAGCACGCAGGAATCCATCTTGTTGAGCTGTATATACATTGTTGATGAATCCCTTTTTCGTGTCAAAGTTATAGGACATCTTTTCTGATTTGTATTCTTCTTGCCCTTCTTTGAATATCGGCAATCCGAATTTTCCTCCAATTGAATCCTCTCCGTATATGGCATGAACAAGGGAGCTGTCCATGTTCATAATCATGTTTTCAGACGTCAGCTCAATGTTCTGGTATTTCACATTGGCGTCGCCATAAAGAAAAGCATTTTTCGTGTCCATGAAAACAGTCATGGAGTCTTTTGCTTCGTATACAACCGGTGCTTCTAAAGCGCTTTTCTTTTTTGTTTTACGGATAGAATCTTCCACCGCAGCAATAGAGTCATTCCATTGTATCGCGTTAGATTTGTTTTCTGGTTTAATTCCATGTTCACGGTCGAAATTCGATTTAATGGAATCTAATACGTTAGTCAGGGAGTCCAAAGGTATTGCCGCTGTTGAATCTAAGCCTTCTGCTGTTGGTCGGGCAGGGGCGTTGGTTGTGGTAGAGTCAACATCATAATGGCCGACAAGCCTGTGTGATTTGCCGACCAGATGTATATTGTAAGCTGCCAAGGAAAGTACCGTGAACAGTACCCCAAATGAAACAATGAACCTTTGAATACTCATAAAACGAATGCAAAGGTAATCATTTTCTAAGAAATAAAAGGTATATTAATTTTAATTAATATTAATTATTTAAATAATTCTGCCCATCTGTAAAAACGCTCCACTCCTTCTTCTCCAAATTTAGCAAGTGAAAGGACGGCTTGCTCTTGTGTTTTCTCGATATTCAATTTGGTTTTTGAGAAGAATTTGTCAGCGTAGCAGATGATGATTTCCTCAATTGTTTCTGGCATTAAATCTTTTTGGGGAATGGGCAGATTTCTTTCGATAATCTGTTGGAGGGATATGCCTGTGCCTGTATGACGTTCGCAAACTCTGGCATGCTGAGGAAATCCCAAGTCGCGCAGCAATTGCGCTCCTATCGTTCCATGGCAGATGTAAGGCTTTGTTCCAAAGCATTGAATGCCGTCTGCTTGGCAACGAAAGATGCCGATGTCGTGCAGCATGGCCGCTTCTTCGACAAACTGGCGATTAGCTCGTAGCTCAGGGTGTTTGTCGACAATGCTGAGTGCTTTGTCGGCCACTTGTCTGCTGTGCACCATCAATATGTGTTTGAGTTCGTTGTCTTCTGGATAGAATTTGTCTATGATTGCTTGGTAATTCATAAGTAAAATTCTGTTGTGAGTCTTGTGTATTCTGGAGTTCTGTTGTGTTCTGAGTCGTATAGCAGAAGCGTTTGGTGCTCTGTGTTTTTCATCGAAGTGGTGAATTCCAGCATGCTTCGATTGAAATTTTTAGTAGCCACAGATTGTACGTCCATGCGTCGCTGTAGATACAGATGATTTTCTATGCATAGGCTAATAAACTCTGTTGCATGAGAATGGGGGATTATGACACAGAAGACCCCGTTGTTTTCTAATAGTTTGGAGGCGTTTGAAATGAGGGTTTCAAATGAGAGGCTGCTGGTGTGTCTGGCTTTGTTTCTTGCTGCATTTCTCCCTAAAGTGTTTTCTTTATAAAAAGGTGGATTAGAAACGATTAAGTTGTATTTATTAGAGTATTGCGTAATATTTGTAAAGTCGTTTTTCGATATGTTGATTTGTTTTGCAAATGCCGATTCTTGTACATTCTCCTTTGCCTGAGCAATGGCTTCGTCGTCGACGTCTATTCCTTCTATGGTTGCGTGCGGAAATCTTTGGGCAAGCATAAGAGCAATAAGTCCTGTTCCTGTTCCAATGTCTAAGACTTTCAGGGAAGGGCTTGAAGGTGTGTGTGTCCCGTTCATGCTCCATGCTCCTAATAAAACACCATCCGTCCCGACCTTCATGGCGCATCGGTCGTGACGGATGGTAAATTGTTTGAATTGAAAGTAGGGGTTAGACATGATTGGCTTGGGTTTGAAAGTTTTCTGTTGATTACTTTTGAACTACTCCATCATTTCTCTGCTTTCGCTTCATGTTTTCACTTAGAAATTAAAATACTGTTTTGCGTT
Source organism: Bacteroidales bacterium (assembly GCA_030528885.1). Lineage (GTDB taxonomy): Bacteria > Bacteroidota > Bacteroidia > Bacteroidales > Bacteroidaceae > Minthosoma. The sequence continues at coordinate 12,742 of JAUMXY010000009.1, forward strand.
GTTGAAGGCGATGTCTTCAATCATTTGGTTGACACGCTTTTCTTCGTATCCTACATATGGCACTTCGCCGTTTTCGATGTCTGTTCCCACCAAGTTGCAGAGTATACGACGGAAATACTCGTGGCGTGGATAGGAGAGGAATGAGCGTGAGTCTGTGAGCATACCGACAAAACGACTGAGCAGACCGAGTAGCGACAGCGCATTCATCTGTTTGGTCATACCGTCCTTCTGGTCCAAGAACCACCAGCCTGATCCCCATTGAATCTTACCAGGGCAAGAGCCGTCTTGGAAGTTGCCAAGCATGGTTGCCAGTACTTCGTTTGCGCAAGGGTTCAGGTTGTAGAGGATGGTTTTTGCTAATTTCCCGTCGGAATTCAACCTGTCAAGGAACTTCGAGCATTTTTTTGCAGTGTTGAATTCGCCGATGGAGTCAAAGCCTGTGTCTGGGCCTATCAGTTTGAACATCTTTGAGTTGTTGTCGCGTATGGCTCCATAATGGAATTGCTGTGCCCATCCTGCTTCTGCATCTTGAACGGCAAATATGTACATCATGGCAGATTTGAACTTCAGAATCTCTTCTTGATTGAGTTCGTTTCCTGCGTAAACCTTGTCGAAAATAGCTTTGATTTCTGCTTCTGTGTAGTCTTCTGCATAGAATTCCTCTATGCCGTGGTCGGACAGTTTGCATCCCATTGACGCGAAGAAATCGTGGCGTGACTGTATGGCGTCAATGTAATCGTTGAAGTTGTTGATGTTCTTACCACTAGCTTGCGAAAGTGCATCGACGTATGCCTTGAAGTTGGCTGGGACTTCTACAGCCATGGCCTTGTCGGGGCGCCATGTTGGCAGCATGCGCGTTTCCATTGTTGGGTCGTCAGCAACCTGCTTGTGGTATTCAAGAGAATCGATTGGGTCGTCTGTTGTGCATACCACCTGCACGTTATAGTGCTTCATCAATCCTCTTGGGGTGAATTTAGGGTCGTTTTTTATCTGTTCGTTACATTCCTCAAAAATTTCTCTGGCATTCTCTGGGTTCAGCGTCTTGTTGATGCCGAAGGCTGTCTTCAGTTCAAGGTGTGTCCAATGGTAGAGCGGGTTTCTGAATGTATAGGGAACTGTTTCCGCCCATTTTTCGAACTTTTCCCAATCGCTTGTTTCTTTGCCAGTGCAGAATCTTTCTGCCACTCCGTTGCTGCGCATGGCACGCCATTTGTAGTGGTCGCCTCCCAGCCAGATTTGGGTGATGGAGTCAAAACGCTTGTTTTCTGCTACCATTTGTGGCACGAGATGGCAATGGTAATCTATGATAGGCATTTTTGCCGCATGTTCGTGATATAATTTCTGTGCAGTTTCGTTTTGCAGCAAGAAATTATCGTCCATAAAAGCTTTCATCATAATTAATATAGAATTTGAAGATTGAAAATAGTTCTATCTGTCAGCGGCCGCAATGCAGCTCCTCGCGTTTCTTATTATGTGCAGACTTGTTAGCCTTGCTGCTGAACGTGTGGAAGGGGCTTGATGCATGGTGCAGCATTTCATTTGCAAAAGTAATAAAAAAAATATGTTTGGGCAATATATGGAAGAAAACTCTGATGTTTGTGCCACTTTTTCTATGTTAAATTTTGAACGTTTTTTCAAATAACGTAATTTTGCGAAAGTTTTGGCAGGTTTATCTGTGGTTGATTTATCTTTGCCAAGGTCTTGTTGCATGAAATCATAAGAATAAAGTATAAAGAAAGAACTATGGCACTCAAAGCATTGAACGCTCGCACGGCTCCTAAAAGCCATGCTCCAGAGAGAATTATCCAGTTTGGTGAAGGCAATTTCCTTCGCTGCTTTGTTGATTGGATTGTCTATAATATGAATCAGAAGACTGATTTCAACTCTAGTGTGGTTGTTGTGCAGCCAATCGAGCGGGGTATGGTGGATTGGCTCAATGGCCAGGATTGCCTTTATCATGTCAATCTTCAGGGCAGGCTTAATGGTGAAAAGGTGAATTCGCTCACACGCATTGACTGCATCAGCCGTGCGCTCAATCCGTATAGTCAGAATCAGGCATTTATGGCTTTGGCCGAGCAGCCAGAGATTCGTTTCGTCATTTCCAATACCACAGAGGCTGGTATCGCATTCGACCCGGAATGCAAGCTTGCTGATGCGCCAGCCTCTTCCTATCCTGGCAAGCTCACCCAGCTGCTCTATCGTCGTTTCAAGACTTTCGATGGCGCTGCTGACAAGGGACTTATCATTATGCCTTGCGAGTTGATATTCCTGAATGGACATCATTTGAAAGATTGCATTTATAAATATATAGAGCTTTGGAAAGAGGACTTCGGCGCTGACTATACTGCTTTCAAGGAGTGGTTCACTCAGCATAACTACGTGTGTGCAACCCTCGTTGACCGCATTGTTCCTGGCTTCCCTCGCAAGGAGATTGCTGAGATTCAGCAGAAAGTGTGCTATGCCGATAACCTCGTGGTGCAGGGCGAGGCATTTCATCTGTGGGTGATAGAGAAGCCTGAGAATATGGATATAGATGTCCTTAAGGCTGAATTCCCTGCCGAGAAGGCGGGCTTGAATGTGCTCATAGCGCCAAGCGAGAAGCCTTATCATGAGAGAAAGGTTACTCTCCTGAACGGTCCTCATACCGTATTATCTCCTGTTGCATATCTCAGCGGCATCAACATTGTTCGCGATGCTTGCAATGACGAAGTAGTTGGCAAGTATATTCATAAAGTGCAGTTCGATGAGCTGATGCAAACCCTCAACCTTCCAATGGAAGAACTCCAGCAGTTTGCTGCAGACGTGCTTGAGCGCTTCAACAATCCATACGTTGACCATCAGGTGACGAGCATCATGCTTAACTCTTTCCCCAAGTATGAGACGCGCGACCTGCCAGGCGTGAAGGTGTATCTCCAGCGCAAGGGCGAACTTCCCAAAGGACTCGTCTTCGGACTTGCTGCTATCATTACGTATTACAAGGGTGGCACTCGTGTTGACGGAGCGCCAATTGAGCCAAATGATGCTCCAGAAATCATGCAGATGCTCCAAGGTCTTTGGGAAACAGGCGACACGCAGAAGGTGGCGGAGGGAGTACTTGCCGCAGAGAACATTTGGAAAGAGGACCTCAACAAGACGGTGCCAGGACTTACAGCGTTGGTTAAGCAATACCTTGACCTCATTCAGGAGAAAGGGATGTATGAGGCTGTGAAGACCATTTTGTAAAGAAGGCATGTGCTGTTTGGAACCTACAAGACCTGAAAGATACAAGGAGGACGCTTGTCGCAAAGCGCCCTCCTTGTTTTTTATGTGCCAGTTCTTGACGTGTCTTGAAAAATGGTACGCCCTCTGCTATTCATTTAATACAAGGTGTATCAAATTTATAGTACACGGCGCATCGAAATTACGATACAAGGTGCATCGTTTATGCGTTTTTTTCAGTCATGCATCCACAGCATGCCTTCTCTTGTTTATCCGTGGGACAGCATTTCTTTGCATGGTCGCATTTCTTGTTGCAAGAGCCGCAATTGCAGCATTGGTCTTTCCCCTTTAACTGCCGATAGATGCGTCGAAAGATGAAAAAGATTGCGCAGCCAATGATGGCATATACGATGATGTCTTGAATTCCCATGTTAGAAAAGGCTTCCTATTTGATAAATGAGCATTGAGGCGAGCCATGCAAGCAGAGTGGTGTAGAGGGCGGTTAGACCTGCCCAACTCCATTTGCCCGACTCGTTTTTGATGCCAATGCATGTGGCGAAGCAAGGCATGTATAGAAGAACGAATATCATGAAGCAGAATGCCGTCAATGCGCTCATGCCGCTGGCCGCTATGTCGCCATGGTAGAGGACCGACATGGTGCTGGCAACGATTTCTTTGGCACCAATGCCTGTGACGAGCGCCACGCCCTCCTTCCATTGCAATCCGCATGGTTCGATGACGGGTTCTATGAATTTGCCTATCTGCCCTATGTAGCTGAGTTCCATCTGTTGCTCTTCCGTTGCATCCTCGTGATGGGGGAAGTAGCTGAGCGCCCAGATGGCGATGCTGGCCACGAGAATGGTCGTCCCCATCTTCTTGAGGTACTGCTTTCCCTTTTCCCAAGTGTGCCTGCTCACGCTTTTCATAGACGGCATGCGATAAGGGGGTAGCTCCATGACGAAGGGACTGCTTTCACCTTTGACGACGAAGCGGCTGAATATCTTCGCCATCAATACGCTGAACAATATGCCCGTCAAATATAGCCCCAGCAAGATGAGCGCTGAATGATTGGGGAAGAATGCGCCAATGATGATGATGTAGACAGGCAAGCGTGCAGAGCATGACATGAGAGGGAGGATAAGCATTGTGATGAGCCTCGATTTCCTGTCCTCAATCGTGCGTGTAGCCATGATGGCAGGGATGTTGCAGCCGAATCCCATAATCATGGGGATGAAGGATTTGCCATGCAATCCCATGCGATGCATGATGCTGTCCATGATGAAAGCTGCTCGTGCCATATAGCCGCTGTCTTCCATCCATGAGATGAACGCGTAGAGTATCAGTATGTTGGGCAGGAAAATAATCACACCTCCCACGCCTCCAATGATGCCGTCCACCAGCAGCGCCTTCAACGGGCCCTCAGCCATCTGCGAGCCGATGAGGTCGCCCAGCCACCCGATGATAGCATCAATCCAATCCATAGGGTATTGGCCTATGTTGAAGGTGCAGAAAAACATGATGTACATCAGGAGAAGGAAGATAGGGTAGCCCCAGAGTTGGTGCGTCACTACGGCGTCAATCTGCTTGGTCATAAGCCTTTTGTGCCGGTTCGCCTTCTTGAAGGTCTCTTTCAGCGCACCCTGTATGAAGCCGTATTTGGCGTCTGTGATAGTTGACTCGCTGTCTTCGTTTATTTCTTTCAGGATATTCTTCTGGCACAACTCTCTCTGCGCAAAGATTTCGTTGCAGTTGTCAAGCTGTCTGACGATGCCCTCCACCTGTGAGTCGTTTTCCAGCAGCTTGATGGAGAGAAATCGTGCAGAGTAGTTTTGATGAGGTTCAGGATTCTTGCGTATCAAACGTTCTATTTGTGCGATGTTCTCTTCAAGCAAAACTCCATGATTGATGTGTATGTGCCTGGCTATTCTTTGCTTACCTTCCGCGATTTTGATGGTTTGTCGAAACAGCTCCTTGATGCCTTCGCCCGTCTTTCCAATAGTTGGAACGATAGGGGTTCCCAGCAAGGCTCCCAGCTGGTCAGCATCGAGATTGTTGCCACTCTCGCGCAATTCGTCATACATGTTAAGTGCAATAATCATAGGCACGTCCATGTCGATGAGCTGCGTTGTCAGGTAAAGGTTTCTTTCGATGTTGCTGGCGTCGATGACATTGATGATGATGTCTGGATGCTGCTCAATGATGTACTTGCGCACATACAGCTCTTCAGGCGTGTAGGTGGACAGCGAGTAAGTTCCAGGCAAATCTACAAGATTGAAATGATACCCCTCAAAATCAAAATGCCCCACTTTGGCATCGACTGTGACGCCGGAATAGTTGCCAACACGTTCATGCGCCCCGCTGGCAATGTTGAAGAGGCTGGTCTTTCCACAGTTAGGGTTGCCGACAAGCACAATGTTCAGTTCCTTTTCCTTTTCTTGCGCCACCCTGTGGAGAATATCTTCACATCCGTCTTCCAATATGCCTTGCGAGGTGAGATGTTGCGCTTCCCACGCTCTTGCTTCCTCTTCGCTCACTACTTCAACTAATTCAGCTTCAGCACGTCGCAGGCTTACTTCATAGTCCATTATTTTATATTTCACAGGGTCGTGCAGAGGTGCATTGAGAAGCACTTCCACACTTTTGCCTTTGATAAATCCCATTTCGACAATGCGTTTCCTGAATCCGCCATGTCCTTTCACGCGCACGATGACGCCTTTCTCTCCTGTATGCAGTTCTGACAGTTTCATCCTTTCTCGTTTTGTGGATGTTTTTTATGCTTTTGTTGATTTTCGCTACAAAGTTACAACCTTTCAGACAACTAAACAATACCCAATTTTCAGTATTTGTACCTATTTCTTTCAGAAAATGCTACATTCTTCCTTTTTTTTAACTAACTTTGTCACCATAATTAACAATTACTTGCATATTCCGTGCGATTGCTAAACGCAAAGCGCGAAAGATGCAGTTTGTAAGAGAGAGAAGAAATGGCAAGTCTTTATAAATCCACAGACAAGTTGAGCAATGTCCTTGCAAATGATTACCGTTTGCTGCAAGTGATGAGCCGTTTTGGTATATCCTTGGGCTTTGGAGAAAAGACAATAGCAGAAGTTTGTTCCCAATGCGGCGCAGATGCAGACACCTTTCTTGCCATCATCAACTATATCAAAAATGGAGCTGAAGATAAGCTGCAGAATGTAGATGCCGTCAGGGTCTCGTCCGTATTGAGCTATCTGAAGCGAACCCACACCTATTTTCTCGACTACCTGTTCCCAAGCATCAGGTTCCACTTGCTTAACGCTATAGATTGCTCTGTACGGAACGAGATAGCCTTCCTCATATTGAAATTCTTTGACGAATATGTGGAAGAAGTGCGCAAGCACATGGAAAGCGAGGAAAGCACCATCCATGCCTATGTGGAGAAAATGCTGGACGGCGATAGCGTGACGATAGAAAACAGCCAATTGCTGTCGCGCCACCACGAAATCATTGAGGCAAAACTGAAAGAACTCAAGAATCTCTTCATACAGTACTATCCTCAAAAAGAGAACAACGAGAAGCTCAACTCTGTCCTCCTCTCCATTTACCAGGCAGAAGAAGACCTGAGCATCCATTGCTTAGTCGAGGACAACATCTTCTCTCCAGCCGTTCGCCGTCTCGAGCATCAGGCAAAAACACGCGCGCTCAACAAAAGCGAAAAGCCAGCCGCGTCGCCGCAATCAGCAGAGGAACAGCTCTCGGAAAGAGAGAAAGAAATCGTTGTCTGCGTAGCCAAAGGAATGTCAAACAAAGAGATAGCGGATACGCTATTCCTCTCTGTCAATACTGTGACAACCCATCGACGCAACATAGCACGAAAGTTGCAGATACACTCTCCTGCCGGCATAACCATCTATGCCATCGTCAACAAATTGGTGACGCTCGACGAAATAAATGTGTAAAATCAAATGATGAATTGATATATTAACTATTAATTATTATGGAAAGAAAAGTTGCATTAATCACAGGTATCACCGGTCAAGACGGTTCATACCTTTCTGAATTCCTCTTGGCAAAAGGCTACGAAGTGCATGGCACCATCCGTCGCTCCTCTGTTGACTATCGCGAGCGCATCGCCCACCTCGAAGGCACACCTAACTTTCACCTCCACTACGCTGATTTGGGAGACTCCATGTCCATCCTCCAGGTAGTGAGCAAAGTAAAGCCAACAGAGATATACAACCTGGCTGCCCAGTCGCACGTGCAGGTCAGCTTCGACTCTCCTGAGTTCACAGCCGACGTAGACGCTGTTGGCGTGCTCCGTGTGCTCGAAGCCGTGCGCCTTTGCGGCTTGGCCGACAAGTGCCGCATCTACCAGGCATCCACTTCAGAGCTTTACGGCAAGGTAGAAGAAGTTCCACAGAACGAAAACACACCATTCCACCCATATTCACCTTATGCTGTAGCAAAGCTCTACGGCTTCTGGATAGTAAAAGAATACCGTGAAGCATACAACATGTACTGCTGCTCAGGCATCCTCTTCAACCACGAGTCAGAGCGCCGTGGCGAAACCTTCGTGACAAGAAAGATTACGCTTGCTGCCGCACGCATCGCACAGGGCAAGCAAGACAAGCTCTACCTGGGCAACCTCTCCTCGCTTCGCGACTGGGGCTATGCCAAGGACTACGTGGAGTGCATGTGGCTCATTCTCCAGCAGGAAAAGCCGGAAGACTTCGTCATCGCCACAGGCGTTCAGCACTCTGTTCGTGAATTTGCCTACTACGCATTCAAGGCTGCAGGCATCGAACTGAAGTTTGAAGGCGAAGACATGAACGAAAAGGGCATCTGCGTAGCAGGACCTGAACACCTTATTGGCAAGACTCTGGTCGAGGTGTCAGAAGACTTCTACCGTCCAACCGATGTGGTCAACCTGTGGGGTGACCCGACCAAGGCGAAAGAGAAGCTCGGATGGAACCCTCAGACAACCTCTTTCGAGCAGCTCGTTTCTATTATGGTAAAGCATGACATGGAGAAAGTAGCAGCCGACCACGTGGCGTCAGTCATGAGAACAAACCTGGCAGAGTACCTCGAAAAGGGACTCGTAAAGTAAAGAACCTATGGCATTAGATAAGACATCCAAAATATTTGTAGCAGGTCATCGCGGCTTGGTAGGTTCAGCCATCTGGAATAACCTCAAAGCACGCGGTTACGAAAACCTCGTGGGTAAATCCCATTCAGAGCTCGATTTGCTCGATCCGGTGGCTGTCAAGCGCTTCTTCGACGAGGAACAGCCCGATGCCGTAGTGCTGGCTGCAGCACACGTGGGAGGCATCATGGCCAACCTCCAGTATCGCGCAGACTTCATCTACCAGAACCTGCAGATACAGCAGAATGTCATTGGAGAAGCTTGGAAGCATGGAGTCAAGAAGCTCCTCTTCCTCGGCTCCACCTGCATCTATCCAGGCGAAGCTCCGCAGCCAATGCCAGAAGACTGCCTGCTCACCTCGCCGCTTGAATACACCAACGAGCCTTACGCCATCGCCAAGATTGCAGGATTGAAAATGTGCGAATCCTTCAACCTCCAGTATGGCACCAACTACATAGCTGTCATGCCGACCAATCTCTATGGTCCCAACGACAACTTCCATCTCGAAAACTCCCACGTCCTCCCTGCCATGATACGCAAGATACATCTGGCAAAATGCCTGAACGAAGGCAATTGGGAAGCTGTGCGCAAAGACTTGGGACTTCGACCCGTATCCATGAAAGTGCCCAAGATGGTAGACGGACAAGGAGCGCAAGACGAACACGACTCCAAAGCCACCCAAACCATCATGGCAACAGCCATGAGCGACGAATACACCATCCTTCAAGTCTTACGCCACTATGGCATCACGCCAGAAGCCGTAACCCTTTGGGGAACAGGCGCTCCCATGCGTGAATTCCTCTGGAGCGAAGAGATGGCAGATGCCTCCGTTCACTGCCTGCTCAATGTCGATTTCAAAGATGTTGTCGAGAAGAGCGACTTCGTTGTCAATCGCGACGGAATTCAAGAAATACGCAACTGCCACATCAACGTAGGTACAGGCAAGGAAATCTCTATCAGAGAGGTAGCAGAGCGCATTATGCAGGAAATAGGTTTCAAAGGAGAGCTGCGGTGGGATACCACCAAGCCAGACGGAACGCTCAAGAAACTCACCGACGTGAGCAAGCTCCATCGTCTCGGCTGGCACCACACCATCGAGATAGATGAAGGCGTCCGCCGCCTCTACGAATGGTATCTGCAAGGCATCTGCATCAACCATCAGCAAGGTTAAGACTCCCATCCTCGCCCTCAGGCGCATTGGATACATATAAGCAAGAGAATCTGTGCAACCATGTGCAGGTTCTCTTTTTTGCGAGCACTCGCAAATGGGAAGGTTGCGCAGAGAAGGGCGTTAGGAAAGGCTTGTATGATGTATATGACCCTGCTGGACTCGACAAATCTGAGCGACTTCTTATTGTAGAAATATTTGGTGTATAATCTTCAATAAACGTGAGTTCGATATAACAAAGCTATGTTTTTTGTAGTGCCTCGCAAAGCGACTCCTTATATCGAACTGACGTTTTAGATAACGTGTCGTACCCGAGGGGTGCGCTTTTTGTGCCCTTTTTTCTCCAAAATTCCAAATCGTTGATACTCAGACATGCCGCCCGTGTCGGAAATAATAGGCACAGGGTGTTCGTGTTATTATGCACACGGTGTCTGAAACCTTGTCTGCACGGTGTGCGTTTGCAGCCACTTGCCCAGCCCTCCTCAAAAAGAAAAGAGGCACAAGGTGAAAATGCCCTGTGCCTCCATGCTGAAGTGTCAGTGCCTGACAAGTGTCGTGAACGTTTGGAAAGGTGAGTTCGATACGACAAAAATAAGTTTATTGTAGTGCCTCTACGAGGCGGAATATTCATATCGAACTGACGTTCAATAAGAAGGAAAGGGTGAGTTTTTGAGTTTTTTAAGTTGTTGCAGTTCTGGAAAAAGGAAGAGGGAGTGTTTGATGACACTCCCTCTTTGGTCTTGTGTATGGATGTTGCTCTTAGTAGAGGTAAACCTTGTAGTTCTTGACGCTGCCTGGGGCACCTTGCTCTGCGCGTGGGAGGTATTCCAGGGCGGTGATGGTCTGCTGGCTGCCGAGGTCGATGACGAGAAGGTGGGGCAGGGATGCGCTCTTCTCTGTCTGCCAGTAGGTTGACTCCTGAAGGTCGAACACCTTATCGCCAGTGTGGTTGCCGTTTTCTTCTTCGCTGTTGGCGTACTTGGTTCTCCAAGGTTCGCGTGAGATGCGCTTGCCGTCAGCGCCTTGCAGGTAGAGCTCGGCTATGGCTACGCGGTCGTTTTCCTTCTGTGTGGAGAGGCACTCGATGGCGAGGTATCGTCCCTTGGCTGGGGCGTTGAACTGGATGGTTTGCCAGCCGTTTCCTGTTTTGAATGCTCCTGTGGCAGCAGGTGTGGCGCTGTTGAGGTCGGGCTTGTCGCCGATGTTGTTGTGCTTGTTGCTCTTTTCGAGCTGCAGCTTGTTGAGCTCAGGCTCAGCCTGTCCCCATACGACGGTTTCTTTTGGACCTGTAACATCGAGCACGATGATTTCGTTCTTTCCCTTCTTCAGCCAGCATCCAGGAATGAAGAGTGTCTGCTGAGGGCCGATTGACCAGATGCGTCCCATTGCATGGCCGTTGACATACACTTGTCCTTTGCCCCATGTCTCGAAGTTAAGGAAGGTGTCGCCCACTTTCTTTAGGTTGAAGTATCCACGATAATATCCGCGGTTGCCCCATGCCTTGACCTCGTTCTTGAAATAGTTGGAGTGGTATTCGTCAGCTTCTTTTCCATTGTAGCTGTCGAGCGCCTTGACCGCCACTTCGTAGTCATCAGGAATGCCCCATTTTTCCCATCCCTTGAGGGTGTAGCATACATCGTTGTTGTCAATTGTCGTTTCAATCTTCACATCGCCCACGATGCCCTTGAAGTCCTTGATGGCGCGTCCGAAGTTGATGCGTCCCATCGCTTCGACGAGGATGGTGAGCTTGTCGCCCTTCTTGACAGCAGGCAAGGTGACAGTCTTCTCGTTCTTCACGCGGTCCGTCTTGCCTACGAATGTGCTGTTGACGAATACTTGCGCATAATCGTGGCCTTCAAATGTGAGGGTGCTTGGCACAGGTATCTCAGGGAGCGCAACGGTGTAGAACATAGTTCCCCATCCCATGTCGGCATACTCGAAGGTGAGGTCGTTGGCGTCTTCGCCTGTTTCTTGTCCTCCACAGCCATAGACGAGTGGGGCGAATTCGTTGAGCTCGAACTTAGGCACGGTGATGATTGGCGCTACAGGCTTGGGCACAGCTGGAAGCTTCTTGTCGCTGTACTTCTGCATCATGTTGCGCAGTTCGTAGTACTTGGGGGTTGCCTGGCCGTATTCGTTGATGGGGGCGTCGTAGTCGTAGCTGGTCACATCGGGCGCGAAGCCTGGTGAGTTGGCGCCTGCCCAATGGCCGAAGGATGTGCCTCCGTGTGTCATGTAGAGGGAGAAGGAGATGCCCTTGGAGAGCATTTCGTCAAGACCGGCCACCATATCCTTGGCTGAGCGTGTCTCGTGGCGTGCGCCCCACTTGTCGAACCATCCGCTCCAGAATTCAGAGCACATGAGGGGGGAGTTAGGACGCACCTCCTTGAGTTTGCGGAACTGGTCGTCGATGTTGGCGCCTGTGCCGAAGTTCATGGTCCAGACGAGGTCGTCAAGACCGTTGTTGAGGAAGTTGGACGCCCAGTCGCACTGGAAGAGGGCTACCTTGTCGAATCCTACAGAACGGAGGCAGTCACGTATCTCACTCACGTATTGCTTGTCAACGCCGTAGGAGCCGTATTCGTTCTCTACCTGCACCATGATGATAGGTCCGCCGTTCTGGATGGTGAGGGGCGCAAGCTGCTTGCCCACCTCAGTCTCAAATATTTTGACGCGTTCCATGAAGTAAGGGTCGCGCTCGCGCAGACGTATGTCTTTCTTCTTCAAGAGCCACCAGGGCAGGCCGCCCATTTCCCACTCTGCACAAACGTATGGGCCCGGACGCACGATGACGTACATGCCGTTTTTCTGGGCAAGGCGGCAGAATGCAGCTACGTCGTTGTTGCCTGTCCAGTCAAACTGGCCTTCTCTCTGCTCGTGGATGTTCCAGAAGATGTAGATGCAGACGGTGTTCATGCCCAGCGCCTTGCACATCTTCAGGCGGTGTTCCCAGTATTCTCGTGGAATGCGAGGGTAGTGTACTTCTGCGGCTTTCACGATGAAGGGTTCGCCATTCAGCAGGAATGTACCTTCACCAGCTTCGAATGTCCCCTTTGCTTTCTGTGCGCTGGCAGGAGCCGCAAGCATCAGCGCAAAAAGCAAGGAGAGGGAAAATAGGATTTTTCTCATGGTTGTTATAAATAGGTTTTAAAAGTTGTTATCTGTTGACAAAGGTAAGACAATTTGAATAAAAAACAAAATTCTGCCGTTTTTTTCAACGCTATTCGAGCAGGTCGGGGCGCAGTTTGCGTGTGCGAGAGAGGGCTTGCTCGTGTTCCCACTCCTTAATTTTCGCCTCATGCCCAGAGAGTAAGATTGAGGGCACTTCCCAAGTCTCGTCAGGGTTGGATACAGGGTGGTACTGCGCTGGGCGTGTATAGACAGGGGGCTCGAGCAGGTTGTCTTGGAAGGAGTCGGAGAGAGCGCTCTCCACGTCGCCTATGACGCCAGGGATGACGCGCACGATGGAGTCGGCCATCACAGCGGCAGCCAGCTCGCCGCCAGTGAGAACGTAGTCGCCAATGCTGACTTCGCGAGTGATGAGATGCTCGCGTATGCGATAGTCAATTCCTTTGTAGTGCCCGCAGATGATGATAATGTTCTCCTTCAGACTCAGCTCGTTAGCCATAGGCTGGTTGAATGTCTCGCCATCAGGGGCGGTGAAGATGATTTCGTCATATTCGCGCTCTGCCTTCAAGGCTGAGATGCAGGCATCGAGCGGCTGGCATTGGATGAGCATGCCTGCCGCACCACCAAAGGGGTAGTCGTCCACACGTTTGTGCTTGTCGGTGGTGTAGTCGCGAAGATTGTGCACATGAATCTCTGCCAATCCTTTCTTCTGTGCCCTGCCGAGGATGGACTCCCGGGTGAAGGGCTCTATCAATTCGGGCAGAACGGTAATGATATCGATACGCATACTTGTCTTGTTTAAGGGGGCGCACTAAGCCTCGTCAAGGGTGTCTCGCTTTTGGCTCATGGCGTGAATTGTGGCATTTAGGGTTACAAAGTTACGGATTAATTTTTGTTTAAACTTATAAATGCTCGACTTTTTGACTTCAAAAGAAAATCTGCCCCACGTCTTGGTTCAGACATGGGGCAGATGATGTGTGTATGCTAAGGGCGTGCCAGCATCAGATCAGGCTGATGCTGCGCTTCACGAAGCTGTCGAGGGCCTCGCCGCGAAGGAGTCCGTTCTGCAGCAGCGCAAGGTCGATGAGCTGGCTTACCACCTCTGGCTTGGCGTCCTTGATGCTCTGCTTGATGAGCGGATGGTCTGTGTTGAGCACAAGGTTGAGCATGGTTGGCATCTCGCCGTAGAACGCCATTCCAGGCTGCAGGCGCGACATGTCTTTCATGCGTCGCATGTACTCGCTCTGTGTCATGATGACAGGCGCAGCGCTCTCGCCCAGCGACTGGGGCTCTACGTTGAACTCAATCTTGTCGAGCTTGGGAAGTGCGTTCTTGAAGGTTTCAGAGAGTGACTTCTTGTCATCTTCTGGCAGTTCTTCCTTTTTATCGTCGCTCTTCACGATGAGACGGTCAACCACGTCTGAATCAACACGTGTGAAGCGGCTCTTCTCAAACTTCTCTTCATAGAGGTTGAACATGGCAGGGTCCAGCTGCCCGTCCATCAGCAGCACGTTGTAGCCCTTGGCGTTGGCTGCGTTGATGTAGCTGTACTGGTCATCCTTGTTGTTGGCATACAGATAGATGAGGTTGCCGTCCTTGTCAGTCTGCTCGCCCTTGATGAGGGTCTGGTACTCCTCGAAGGTGTACATCTTGCCATCTGTATCCTTGAGCAGGGAGAAGTTCTTCGCCTTGTCGTAGAAGTCGCTTTCAGAGAGCATTCCGTAGTTGATGAAAATCTTGATGTCGTCCCACTTCTCCTCAAACTGCTGGCGGTCGCTCTTGAAGATGGATGAGAGGCGGTCGCTCACTTTCTTGGAAATGTAGGTAGAAATCTTCTTCACGTTGGAGTCGCTCTGCAGGTAGCTTCGGCTCACGTTGAGAGGAATGTCTGGCGAGTCGATGACGCCATGCAGCAGGGTCATGAAGTCGGGCACAATACCCTCGACGTTCTCTGTGACGAACACCTGGTTGCAGTAGAGGTTGATTTTGTTCTTCTGAATGTCAAGGTTGCTCTTCACCTTTGGGAAGTAGAGCACGCCTGTGAGGTTGAACGGATAGTCAACATTGAGGTGAATCCAGAAGAGCGGCTCGTCACTCATGGGGTAGAGCTTCTTGTAGAACTCCTTGTAGTCCTCGTCCTTCAACTCTGATGGCTTGCGAGTCCAGAGCGGGGTGGTGTCGTTGATGACATCGTCCTCATCTGTTTCCACACTCCTCTTCTCCTTGTCGTCCCACTGAGTCTTCTTGCCAAAGGCAACAGGAACAGGGAGGAATTTGCAGTACTTGTTGAGCAACTCGCTGATTTTGTACTTCTCAAGGAAGTCCTTACAGTCGTCATCGATGTACATGACAATGTCAGTGCCACGTTCAGCCTTGTCTGCATCCTCGATGGTAAACGATGGGCTTCCGTCGCAGCTCCATTTGACAGCCTTGCTGCCTTCCTGCCAGCTCTTGGTGATGATTTCCACCTTCTTGCTCACCATGAACGACGAGTAGAAGCCCAAGCCGAAGTGTCCGATGATGGCGTTTGCGTCCTCCTTGTACTTGTCCAAGAAGTCGTTGGCGCCTGAGAATGCAATCTGGTTGATGTACTTGTCAATCTCCTCCTCAGTCATGCCGATGCCGTGGTCGCTTACTGTCAGCGTGCCAGCCTCCTTGTCCAGCTTCACGCGTACAGTCAAGTCGCCAGCCTCCTCCTTCAGCTCCCCCTTGCTTGCCAGCGTTTTCAGCTTCTGCGTAGCGTCAACCGCATTGCTCACAATCTCGCGGATGAAGATGTCATGGTCGCTGTAGAGAAACTTTTTGATGACGGGGAAGATGTTCTCAGTCGTAACCCCGATGTTACCTTGCTGTGCCATATTTCAATATAGTATTTGTTATTTTATGATAGTATTTGCCAATTGCATAGTTGTTGGCAGATTATTTCCGTTTTGAGGTTGAAACAAAAAAAATGCCAGTCATGAACACGACTGACATTTTGTCTGTACAACATGATAGCTGATAAAAAATGGCTGATTTCCTTGCTGTATATCCAAGAGCTTGCCAATTATTCTATATGATTTGAATGATACAAATCCAGCAGATAATCCATCTTTTCATGTGCAGCAAGCCCGAACAAATAACTCAGGTCTCGCTCAAAGTCACGCATCCCCGTCCCTCTATTTCCATCATCAATTCCTTTCTTTACCATTATTCATGTTTCTCTTTATCTTGATAGTCAGTTGTACCTGCTGTTCAGGGTGAGCCGTTTCGTCAACCTTACTGATACGACACTCAAAAATTTCGGTCCATCCCATGTCGAGCAGATTGGCAATCAATACATTCTCTAGGCGCGGGATATATCCAATTATATAAGGCTCCTTTTCACCCTCTTTCCTATAGGTGACAGCCACGGCATTTGGGTCGTATTTGTTGCTGCTATCGCGTTCCATCTGTAAGATTGTTCCCACCTTCAAGTCGCTCCACACTTCGTCTGCGTCGTGATACTTTCTGCCAGCCAGGTGGCAATCTGTAAAATAGAGTTTTCTTACTTTCATTACACTTCTTTTTTAGGGTTACACATGTTTTTTCAAAAATCACGCTGCAAAGTTAGGTGTTGGTTGTTCCAAATCGCGGTACAAGTTCGGACTTTTTTACTTTTTGACTCCAAGACATGCACCAAGACGCTACAAAGCCTGTTGTGCCACGAAAAAGACAACGAGCGGCATGCCGCTCGTTGTCTTTCTAATATCAGTAGATTTTCTTGATAGCCATCCTCTGCTGGCAACAGAAAATCAGTCTGTTCCTTATAAATCAATGTCTTTTACTTGGAAACTCTTGTTGAATGTGATTTCCGTTCCATTCTCTAGTGTCACCTCATACTCTCTAGCGTCGCGCTCAATCTTTTTAACCTTCACATTGGGAAAACTTGCATTCAGGTAAGTCTTGACGCCCTCTGGAATCACCTTGCCAGGAACCTCGCCTTTAGGGCAGTTCACATCCGTCCACTCACCTTTTCCGTCAAACTCCAGCTTCGTCCCATTAGCAAGAGCCACATCATAACTCTTCTCCAACAGCTCTTTCTCGTAGGTCACCACCAGTACCTTCACATTCGCAAAATGAGTTTTCACAAAATCTTGAGCCAGCACAGGAAGCTGCTCAAATGCAATAGGCTTGCCATTGTCAGCAAAAGCATTAAAAACTGAAGTTGTGAGGCAAAAAGCCAATACTGCTAAATTCTTAAATAAAGTCTTCATAACAAAATTGGTTTTTTAAGATTAATACTAGTTTTATATTTGTAAAAAAGTCTTCTTTTGTGCTCTTTATTTCTTTTTTGTGGCAAAAATAAGGAGAAAAAAAATAAGAAAAATAACCTTTTAGTTAAAAAAACTTTTACAAAACATCTTTTAACCAAAACGCCCAAAAGCGTAAAAAACTGTTATTCACCCTCAAAGTCTCCAGCAAGCAGCCTTTTTTCTCGTATACGCTTGCAAGATTCATTCTTTTGCCCTAAATTTGCTACAGAAATTCAAGAAAAAACACATATTAAATAAAAAGTAAAATCAAGTAAAAAAACAACCCAATGAAACACGTTCCATCACACACGCACATGCAAGGTGTACGACACACCAGAGCCCTTGCATTTCTCATCATGATAGCCATCCCTCTGATGGCATTTGCACAGAAACCTGATAAGAACTTCCACATCTTCCTCTGCTTTGGCCAATCCAATATGGAGGCTGGCGCGCGTCCAGCAGAGCAAGACAAAGATTTTAACGACCCACGCTTCCAGTTCCTCGCAGCAGTTGACATGCCACGCATGCAGCGCGAGAAAGGCAAGTGGTATACAGCCACCCCTCCCATCTGTCGTGAAGGCAACAATTTGGGTCCTGTCGACTTCTTTGGCCGCAAGATGATAGAGCGCATCGACAAGAAATATCGCATTGGCGTCATCAACGTCTCTGTGGCTGGAGCCAAGATTGAACTGTGGGACAAAGACGATTATAAGGACTACATTGACAACGAGCGCGACTGGATGAAGGGCATTGTCAGCAACTATGACGGTAATCCCTACCAGCGACTCGTCGAGATGGCACGCATCGCACAGAAAGACGGCGTCATCAAGGGCATACTCATCCATCAGGGCGAATCCAACTCAGATGACCCCAAGTGGCCAGAGCGCGTCAAGAAGATATACGACAATCTCTGTCACGACCTCAACCTCAAGCCCAAAGACGTGCCCCTCCTCGCAGGTGAGCTGAAGCACCAAGAGCAAGGAGGAGTGTGCTGGCGATTCAACGTTGACATATTACCCAACCTGCCCAAGACACTGCCCAACTCCTACATCATTTCAGCCAAAGATTGCGAAAGCACAGGCGACCAGTTCCACTTCAGCACAGAAGGCATGCGCACGCTTGGATACCGCTATGCAGAGCAGATGCTCCAGCTGCACAAGTATAAACTTATCAAAACAAAGAAATAAGCAATTAAATTTACGTTCCATGTACATTCGTCGCCTGTGAAGGTTGCGAATGCTTTTTCCCCATTTCCGGCAGCCCATTCACAAAAATGCAAGCCATTCGCAAAATAACTCCCTCTGCGTTTCATAAATACGCAGCATATTCATATCTTTGCATCAGATGAACACATCTAATATATATCTATTAACTAACTAATCACTAACATGAACATCAAAAAACTCACATGGGCACTCGCAGCCCTCCTTGTCAGCCTCCACACTTGGGCGCAGACAAGCGCCATCGGCGGCAAGCAGATTACTATTACAGAAAACATCCCTTATCGCACAGACAAAGGGCCTAACACCCTCCTCGACCTCGCCCAGCCAGCCAATTTTGGCGAAAAAGAAGGCAGTCCTGTCATCATGATTATTCATGGAGGCGGCTGGTCTGCAGGTTCCAAAAACGACATGGTCTATCGCAACCTCATGCTCGACTACGCCCTTAAAGGCTACGTCACCGTCAATGTCGAATACCGCCTCACAGGTGAAGCCCCCTTTCCTGCCTGCATCGAAGACGTGCGTTGCGCCGTCCGCTGGGTCAAGGCACACGCCAAAGAACTGCGCATCAACCCTGAGCGGATAGGGTGCTACGGCCACTCTGCAGGCGGTCACCTCACCCTCATGCTTGGTGTGGCAGCCGACAACAAAGAGCTTGATGGCACAGACGCTCCATGGAAAGAATATAGCAGCAGCGTCACCTGTGCAGCAGGAGGTGCGCCACCCACAGAGCTGGGCAATCCCAACATACCCCTCGCGCAGCATACAGAATGGTGGCCCATCGGCTACATAGGCAAGCAGAGCGCACCCCTCCTTGTGCTTCAGGGAGGAGAAGACCCCATCGTCAAGCCCAACCTCACAGAAGACTTCGTCAACAAGATGCACAAGGCAGGCGCAGCCGTCGATTACGTCAAAGTACATGGCAACCACGGCGTAGCCTTCGACCAGCAGCTTGAGTTCACACGCCCGGCCATGGACGCCTTCTTCGCACGCCACCTCAAAGTCAACGACCCAAGCATCACCATCGAACAGATGAAAGTGCCCAACTATGGAGGCAGTGGTCCACAGAAAGCCATCGCAGTCAAAGAAAAGACACTCCCCAACTTCGTTGTCTACCGTCCCCTCAACATGCAGGCAGCTACAGCCAGAGGCAGCAAGCTCCCCGTCCTCATCTTCGGCAATGGCGGCTGCTCAGACACCTCTATCGGCTATGAAAACATGCTGACCGACCTTGCCTCCTACGGCTACGTCGTCATAGCCCTTGGCGAGCTCGACATGTACGCCAACCACAGCCAAGACAAGCAGACACCCTCCAGCATGATAGCAGAGGCTCTCGATTGGATTTGCCATCAGGCTGCCACCCCATCCACCATCTACGCAAATCGTGTTGACACAGGCAAGATAGCAGCAGCTGGGCACTCCTGTGGAGGCGCACAAGTGCTCGCCAATGCCAAAGATCCACGTATCAAGACCTACCTCATCCTCAATGCCGGCATGGGAGACATGGAAATGGCAGGTGCAAGCCCCAAGTCGCTGAAGAACCTCCATGCACCAATCCTCTACCTCGTAGGAGGCAAGGGAGACGTAGCATGGCCCAATGCACAGAAAGACTATGATGCAATCAAGAGAGTGCCCGTCGTGCTGGCCGACAACACCCAGTCAGGTCACGACGGAACCTACCGTCAAGAGTTTGGAGGAGATAACTCACGCATGGTGCGCAGTTGGCTCGACTGGCTCTTTAAAGATGCCAAGGAGCATGATGCACTCTTCAAGCAAGGTGACCTCAAAGGCTATACAGGCTGGACCATCAAATCCAAAAACTTTAAGGAATAACCCCAACCTATACAACACAAAGGCGGTTCGTTATGAGCCGCCTTTGTTGTTTTTTCAGCATACAGCAAAAAGAGTGGGGCAGCGCCCATTTGCTCCCTGACCCTAGCACACTCGCGCTAATGCCCCACACAAAGCTCAGATACCCTTTCTATTACCTCATTTTCAGAAGGATTCTCATCCTCAATGAACAGAATCAAATCATCTAGAGCTGCCCGTTCCAGTCCAACAATTGCCATCGTTGCCTGAATGCAAGCATAACTATAGCCCTGTTCCTCCATCAGTGCATAAAGAGCATTTTGTTTCGGTGTCATGAGAGAAAACTATTTTTTTATCTTAAGAACAACGTGAGTTCGATGTAAGAAAAGTGTCCTCAAAGTTGTAGGAGTGAATTTTTCATATCTTTACAGATGAAATACAAACGGATACAAACCATAGCCACTCCTAAGACAACGCAAATTTAATAGAAACTTTCTGCATTCTCGACGAATTCTGCAAATATTTCACTTCAGAGTTGAAAAAAACATCTTGTTGTACTTGTGCCGGACAAACATTGTTTTGCGATGTAAGTTCTGTATGGTTGTTTCACCTCTCTTTTTGTATCTCAAAACAGGTAGGTTCGATATGACAAAGATTTGTTTTTTTTGTAGTGCCTCGCAAAGCGACTCCTTATATCGAACTGACGTTTTAGATAACGTGTCGTACCCGAGGGGTGCGCTTTTTGTGCCCTTTTTTCTCCAAAATTCCAAATCGTTGATACTCAGACATGCCGCCCGTGTCGGAAATAATAGGCACAGGGTGTTCGTGTTATTATGCACACGGTGTCTGAAACCTTGTCCGCGCGGTGTGCGTTTGCAGCCACTTGCCCAGCCCTCCTCAAAAAGAAAAGGGGCACAAGGTGAAAATGCCCTGTGCCTCCATGCTGAAGTGTCAGTGTCTGACAAGTGTCGTGAATGTTTGGAAAGGCGAGTTCGACATGACAAAATATGTTTTTTGTCGTGCCTCTACGAGGCAGAATCTTTATATCGAATTTCCGTCTTTCTCATATCGAACTTACGTGATTTTAGGTATAAAGTATGGCGTTTCTATGGGAGTGTTATCTTTGATTTTAAAAGGGGGGGGATGGCTGATTTCAAGAAATGCCACCAGCTCTTGAGTCATTTGACAGATTTTGCCCAAAGCGAATCGGGCAATTCCTCAATGACAAATAAAAAGAAGTCCAAATGGAGTTTGGAGGAAATTGTGTTTTTCAAGAAAGCAGATTCGTCTGTTGGGTGTGCTGTCGAAAATCACCACCCCATCAGCTGTTTCAGGTATGCTGTCAGTTCGCTGGCCATCTTTTCGTGCTGCTGCATGGAGGGATGATAGGAGGCACCATAGCCTAGGGTGCCGTCTTGGGGAGGAAGGTCGAAGCGATAGATTTCTTTGTCTCCTCTCAGGCGGGCATAAGAAAGGGTGGCGTCCATGGCCTGCCGGGCTGCGCATAAAGCCTCTCCGCTCATCATGGTGCCGCTAAGGAATACGATTTTTGCGTCGGGGTTGTGGCTTCTGACCTGATGGTATAGGCGCTGAAAACCTTGCTGGAGAAGCAGGGAGTCTGCCCCTTGTGTGGAGGTGTCGTTTGTGCCTAGGTTGATGCAGACAACATCGGGCTTGTAGCGCTTGAAGTCCCATGTGTACAGATTGTTGTACAGCAGGGTGTAGGGGTACTCTGTGTTCATGTTGACTGCATCGCCTGTCTTAGGACCGTTGTAGTTGCGATAGACTCCTATGCCGCTGCGTGCTACGACAAGGGCTTGAGCATGAAGGTTGCGTGCTGTGCGTGCTGCATAGGTGTAGTAATAATTGGCTGTTTCCTCCTGATAGGGGGCTGTAGGGGAGTCTGCCTCAATGCCGTAGCCGCAAGTGATTGAGTTGCCTATGTATTCAATCTTTTTTGTTGGGACAGAGGTGGCAGGGCATAGTTTCTTCCCTTTGTCGATGAAGAATCCCCAAAACTCAGGGAGTCTTTCATATCCTTCGCCTGCATAGGTAATTACTACTTGGTGAGAGGTGTCTGCCAAATCGGACGCCAATTCGACGACAGAGTCTGTTTCGTTGTCGAGACAGATTTTGAAGGCTTCACGTCCATCGATTTCTGCCATGAAATAGCCGCTATTGGGTTTGGCGACCATTTTCAGTGAGGTGCCTTCAAATCCGCTTCTTATTTGAAAACCCGGGTATGTGAATATAGGACGTTCGAGGTTTTTTGCCTCGTAACGTCCTATATATTGAATATGTCTATCTGTAGGCATTATCCTTTGCATTTCCTCATCCTCTGCGTGAGCAGTCAGGATGGAAAACAAAGAGAAAATGGATACAAGATGGATTTTCGTCATTTCGTTTGGATTTTCTTGATACGGATAATGGAGAAGGAGTATTTGGGCAGCGTGAGGCTGAATCGGGCACCTATCTCCAATGGCTTGGTTTCGTTCACTCTCCAGTCGCGTTGACGGTTGGGGTCGCCTTCTCCTGACATGACGGTGAGGTCGGCTGTTGAGCTGTATCCCTTCATGTCGATGTCTCCAAGATTGATTTCCATGCTGGATGGCTTGGGGAGCATGCTGACCAGCTTGATGATGATGTCGCCTGTCTCACTATCAACCACGACGGACTTGTCCAGACGTTCCTGAATCTCTCTGCTTGCTCTTTGCTTGTTGCCCTTGGAGACGCTTTCTGTGCGGATGTCTGAGTAAATGTATTCGTCGCCTGCATTCTGTCCAAAGGCGCGCTGGACGTAATAGTTGGAAGTTGGATACACCGTTTCGTTGTCGAAATAAATCAAGTCGGGGTTCCAGTTCGTATGTCCGTTTTTGGCGAGAAGTGGTGCGTAAGAGGTCATCACGACAACATCTCCATTTCGCTCAACGTTGGTGAGATAAGCGGCTTCGACCAGTGCGTTCACTACGTTGTTGCCTTTTGAAGCATATTCGCCAAGATATACCTTTGTGCCGTTTCGGTCGTAGTTGTCATAGAAGTCGCGATGGTGGAAGTACCAGCCTGTTGAGTTGTAGTAGTGCTCGTCCACAATTTCAATCTTCTTTTCTTTGGCTTCTTTCCAACCGAATTCGTAGTCGCTTCCTTCCCAGAATGGTCCCACGGTGCCTATGACAGTGATTTCGGGGTGTGCTTTCTTGATGCCCTCAATCAGGAAGTTATATCTTTCAAGGAATACGTCGCTGATGAGGTCTTCGTTTCCAATGCCCAGATATTTCATGTTGAAGGGCTTGGGGTGGCCTGCTTTAGCGCGAAGTTTCGCAAGTTCAGAAGTTTTGGCGTCGCCATTTGCCCACTCGATGAGGTCGAGCAGTTCTTGCAGATAGCTCTCCATTGTAAGCGGCTTTCCATTGTAAGTATATGGCGAAGGCTTTCCCTTCAAGTCCTTCTCAAACGGGATGCCTCCTTGCTGGCCATTGCCTCCCTTCCAAGAGTTTTGGCAAGGTACGCCAGCAGCAAGTACAGGGAGTGGCTCAGCGCCTATGTCTTCGCAGAATTGGAAATATTCATAGAAGCCAAGTCCTCGGGTTTGGTGGTAGTTCCAGATGTTCATGTCAGGCTGGCGCTCCCAAAGTTCGCCAACTGTTGCTTGCCAATGGTAGATGTTGTCGATGCCTTGGCCATGTGTGGCGCACCCTCCGGGGAAACGGACAAAGCGTGGCTTCAAGTCAGCGATTACTTGTGCCAGGTCTTTGCGAAGTCCATTTTTACGTCCCATGAATGTGTCTTGTGGGAAGAGGGAGATGAAGTCAATGCAGATTTTTCCTTCTTGAAGCGGCTCTACAACAAGAACGGCCTTTTTTGCCGAAGATGTTGGTCTTATGGTTGCTTTAGCTTGTTTCCAGTCGGCTGAGGCTTTGACTGTGGTTGAAGCGATGGTGTTGCCGTTTTCAACAAGAGAAACTCGAAGTGCGCCCTTACCCTTGATAAACATGCTGAAGTCATATTTCTGTCCTTTTTTCACAAGGATTCCATCCCAGCCTTCATTGATGAGTTTGGCTCCCTTGGCTGTTGTGGTGAGAACAGAGTAGTGTGCATTATTCGCGTGAATAGGAGCATCGGTGGCAATCGTCCATTCTGTGTCCTTGCCCTCTAGTTTCCAAGCGGTTTTAGCGTTCCATTCTCCTCGGTCGTTGTTTGTATATTCAAAATCGCGATTCTGAATCAGCTCTGCGTACAAGCCGCCATCGGCAGCATAACTGATATCCTCGAAAAAGATGCCCATCAGCTCAGGAGAAATCTCTTTGCTATCATTCCAGTTGATGGTCAACTCGGACTGAATCTCATCAACGGCATTCTCGATGAATGCGCCTTTGGCAATAAAGTCGTCTCTATCCCATTCGCCATTCTGGGCTGCGATTCTCTGCTTTGTGAGCAGATTCTTCAATCCAGAGTAGGGGATACGGATTGTGTTGCTTTCAGACGCCTTCTTCTGCTTCTCTAGAAGTGCTCGGAATTCCTCTTTTGCTATATAAGGATAATCCTGAGGCTTCCACAATGCGAAATTGTCTGAGCGAGTTGTGGCAATCTGCGGGTGGTTGGGGTTGGGGATAAATGTTGCATGGTACATCTTCCCATCATAAGAAAGCACAGGGTAATAAAGTTTCTTCTCGCTTCCCCATGTGCCGTAATCACTCTCGAAGAGGTTGCAAGACACGTGCGTCCAATGGTTGCCATCAATAGAGTAGGCAATTTGGAAATCTCTAACTCCGTTCCTTACATCAGGACGCACATACACAGAGTCGGGGTGGTTGGCAAAAGCAGGTAATGCACAAACTGCAATAAATGCTGAGATAAATAGGTTTTTCATTATGGTGTTAAATTAGTTAATGATGTTAAATTAGTTATTCAACTCTGAATGTGGTAGATATGCTTCCCATTTCAGAAGGGTCAATATATGGCGAGTAGCCAGCAAAGGCACTCATCCTTATTGGTGTAACGACCAGCGTGTATGCCTGTCCGTTGTTGTCTTCTTCTGTTTCTGCATCATCTCGTGCTGGAACAACGATGTCGAATGTGATTGAAGACCTGCTGCTGCCGCAATCGAATTGCCCCTGTGCAAGGGTTGGAGTTGTTGCAAAAGCATAAGTTCCTTTGACGTATTCCCCAGGGTCGCTAAACTTCAATGTTGCCTTTAATGTGTCGCCAGGATGCGCAACTGATGACGAAAGAACTATCTTGTCAAATACAGGCAGGCGAGATACTTTGTCTTCGTCTTCGCACCCTGTCAAGAACAAGCCGACAGCTATCAAAAGAGCTGTAAGCGCAAGTTTGTTTTGTTTCATTGTTAATGGTAGTTTGTTTTTTTATTTGGTATTTTTGCTGCAAAGTTATTGAATTTTGTGGAAAAACGAGTATCTTTGCACACATATTTAAAATAATTTAGAAATTATGTTTAGTGGTATTGTAGAAGAATTCGCTACAGTCGTATCTGTGGAGAAAGAGCAGGAAAACATGCATTTCACACTTACGTGTTCTTTTGTGGATGAATTAAAAATAGATCAAAGCGTGGCTCACAACGGCGTTTGTCTGACTGTCGTTAAAATTGAAAATGGGAATTATGTGGTCACAGCCATGAAAGAGACGCTCCAGAAAAGCAATCTCGGGTTGCTGAAAGCAGGTGATAAAGTGAACGTGGAGCGTTCCATGATGATGAATGGCCGACTGGATGGACACATTGTCCAAGGCCATGTTGACCAAACAGCAGAATGTGTGGCTAAGATAGACCAGCAGGGAAGCTATACGTTTCGCTTTAAGTACTTGTTCGACAAGGAAATGGCGAAGAAGGGGTATATGACTGTTGATAAGGGAAGCGTAACGGTCAATGGTGTAAGTTTGACGGTATGTAATTCGCAAGACGACAGCTTTGAAGTGAACATTATCCCATATACTTATGACAACACCAACTTTCATCAGATAGAAGTGGGAACTGTCGTTAACCTCGAATTTGACATCATTGGCAAATATATCGCCAGAATCCAGTCGTTTAGCTAATTATAACTGCATCACAAGAGGTTTCGGCATCGTCTGGATTGGGCAAGGAATCCGTCTTGGTATTACACATGAAACATCTCTCCTTACTTCTGTTATTCCTGCTTGCGCAATTCGCAACGAACTCTGTTTCTGCACAGAAGATGCTGAATGTAATAGGGGATAGTTATGTAGCTAACCATCGGCGTCCCCAAGAAGAAACTTGGCATAGCAAACTTGCAGAAAGGCTGGGTTACACTTACAACAACTATGGAAGAAATGGCTCGTGTGTCGCTTTTGATCGAACGCACGATGGAAAGTGGAACTTTGGTCCTGCCATGCGGGTTCGCTATAAAAGCATGGATTCTTCAGCCGACTATGTGCTGATTATCGCGGGGCATAACGATGCTGACAAAGTGAAAGAGAATGCAGACTCCCTTCAGATGTTTGCCGATTCTCTCGATGCTCTTCTTGCAGGCATAAAAGTTCATTGTCCTAATGCTAAAATAGGCTATATAACGCCTTGGTATGTAGAGCGTGAAGGCTTTTCTTCTGTATGTAGAGTCATTGAGAAAGTATGCAGAAAACATCAGGTTCCAGTCATGATGAACTACACAGAGAAGAGCGTCATCAAAGTCAGAGATGCCGAGTTTCGCAAGCAGTATTTTCAAAGGGAAAACGATACAGCCCACCTTAACGAAAAAGGACATGATTTGTTTCTCCCTTATGCTATGGAATGGTTCTTGAAAAAGGTGGCAAGCCCCTCCAAGTGAAATCTCTTATTTATGTTTGCAAACACCATTTGTTTGTGTTGAAATACGGAAAAAACAGGAAGGAAGCCTTTATTTGAGCAGGTTCCTTTCTGTTTTTTATTAAAAAGATGTGATAATGTCGTTCTATTTTTGTAATTTTGCAACGTTTTAGCCCTTTCCCATCTTGATGGGGGAGGTGTTTTTCATAATAAAGAGCGAGGGCTCACTCCTCAAAGAGTAAAAAGATAATAAGAATTCAACAATTAAATGAAACACCAGTTACGAAGTGCTGTTTGTACAGAAGGACGCCGCATGGCAGGCGCGCGCGCGCTATGGGTCGCCAACGGCATGAAGCGCGAGCAGTTTGGCAAACCAATCATTGCCATTGTTAATTCATTCACTCAATTCGTACCCGGCCACACCCATCTCCACGAAGCGGGACAGATTGTTAAAGAGGAAATAGAAAAGATGGGATGCTATGCTGCCGAGTTCAACACCATCGCCATAGATGACGGCATCGCAATGGGTCATGATGGTATGCTATATTCCCTTCCGTCACGTGACATCATTGCCGATTCTGTAGAATACATGTGCAACGCCCATAAGGCTGACGCCATGATTTGCATCTCCAATTGCGACAAGATTACCCCTGGCATGCTGATGGCAGCCATGCGTCTCAATATCCCTGCGGTATTTGTTTCTGGTGGTCCTATGGAGGCTGGCAAATACAAAGGTGAGAACCTCGACCTTATCGCTGCCATGATTAAAGGGGCTGACCCAACCGTTGATGATGCCGAACTGGCAGAAGTGGAGAATCGTGCATGCCCTGGTTGTGGATGTTGTTCTGGCATGTTTACAGCCAATTCCATGAACAATTTGACTGAAGCGATAGGATTGTCCCTTCCTGGAAACGGTACCATCCTTGCCACTCATGTCAATCGTCGTGAGTTGATGAAAGAGGCTGCACGTCAGATTGTCAAGAACGCATTTGCATATTATGAAGATGGAGACGAATCGGTTCTTCCACGCTCCATAGCTACACGCACAGCATTCCTCAACGCCATGACGCTTGACATAGCGATGGGTGCTTCAACCAACACGGTTTTGCACCTTCTTGCAGTAGCGCAGGAGGCTGGGGTGGATTTCACCATGAAGGATATTGATGCGCTTTCGCGAAAGACCCCTTTCTTATGCAAACTCGCTCCAAACTCACAAAAGTACAGCGTGCAAGAATGCGGTCGTGCAGGCGGTATGTTGAATCTCTTCGGCGAATTGGCTAAGGGAGGGCTTATCGATACGTCAGCCAAGCGTGTCAACGGCTCCACACTAGCCGAAGACATCGAACGCTACTCCATTCTTAAAGACAATGTTGATGCAGAGGCGAAGCGCATCTACTCAAGTGCGCCAGCAGGTGTATTCTGCAATCAGTTAGGAGTGCAGAACACATCCTACGAAACCCTCGATACGGATCGTACCAACGGCTGCATTCGCGATATAGAGCATGCCTACACCAAGGACGGAGGAATGGCCGTTCTCTTTGGCAATATTGCCCAAGACGGCTGTGTGGTCAAGACTGCAGGTGTTGATGAAAGCATTTGGAAGTTCTCTGGCCCTGCCGTCGTGTTCGACTCTCAGGAAGACGCTTGCGAAGGCATTCTTGGTGGCAAAGTCAAGAAAGGCGACGTGGTTGTCATCACTCACGAAGGTCCCAAGGGAGGTCCAGGCATGCAAGAGATGCTCTATCCAACATCATACATCAAGAGTATGCACATGGGTAAAGAATGCGCTCTCATTACAGACGGCCGTTTCTCGGGAGGAACATCAGGCTTGTCAATTGGCCACATCTCTCCCGAAGCTGCATCAGGTGGCAACATTGGCAAGATTGTTGATGGCGACATCATCGACATCGACATTCCCAACCGCTCTATCAATGTGCGCCTGTCTGATGAAGAGCTGGCAGCACGTCCTCAGCAGCCTCTGAAGCGTAATCGCATAGTCAGCAAGGCGCTCAGAGCATACGCACAGAGTGTGTCAAGTGCTGATAAAGGAGGAGTAAGAATTATTGATTAGAAAAGAACAGAAACATGGCAGAAAAAATAACAGGTGCAGAAGCGCTGATGAGAGCTCTTGAACACGAAGGAGTTGACGTTCTCTTCGGCTATCCAGGCGGTTCCATCATGCCTACTTATGATGCACTTTATGACCACAAAGACACTCTCAATCACATTCTTGTTCGCCATGAGCAAGGAGCTGTACATGCAGCACAAGGTTATGCTCGCGTGAGCGGAAAAGTTGGCTGTGCCATTGTTACCTCAGGTCCAGGAGCAACCAATACGGTCACAGGCATAGCGGATGCCATGATAGACTCAACCCCTATGGTTGTCATTTGTGGACAAGTTGGAGTTGCGATGCTTGGCACTGATGCATTTCAGGAAGTTGATGTCGTAGGTGTCACCTCGCCTATTTGCAAATGGAGCTACCAGATACGTCGCCCTGAAGATGTGGCGTGGGCTGTTGCTCGTGCATTCTACATCGCCAAGAGCGGTCGTCCTGGTCCTGTTGTGCTTGACTTTGCAAAGAATGCGCAAACGGGAACTGTGGAATACGAACCTGCTACAGTTGATTTCATCCGAAGCTACGATCCTGACCGCCAGGCTGATTTGAGCGATATCATGTGTGCAGCAAAGATGATAAATGATAGCGTCAAGCCATTCGCTCTTGTCGGACAAGGCGTCGAATTAGGCGATGCATGCCCGGAGCTTCAGGCGTTTTTGGAAAAAGCCGACATCCCGTGCGGCACAACCTTCCTTGGATTGTCGGCTATTCCGTCCGACCATCGGTTGAATATGGGCATCCTTGGTATGCATGGCAACCTGGGACCTAATGTAATGACCAACCAGTGTGACTTGCTTATAGCTATAGGCATGCGATTCGACGACCGCGTGACAGGAAATCTGGCCACTTATGCTAAGCAAGCCAAAATCATACACTTCGACATCGATCCTGCCGA
The DNA here is from genome assembly GCA_030528885.1 of Bacteroidales bacterium. GTDB lineage: Bacteria > Bacteroidota > Bacteroidia > Bacteroidales > Bacteroidaceae > Minthosoma. The sequence continues at coordinate 42,451 of JAUMXY010000009.1, forward strand.
GTTTAACAAAAACGTGCAGGTTGACCTCAAAGTGCTAGGCAATTGCAAGCAGACTCTCGCTGCTGTTACCCAAAACATCGACTCAGCAACACACTCTGCATGGATTGACAGCTTTAAGCCTTATGCAGAGAAAGAATATAATAAAGTAATAGACAAGGCCATTCATCCTACAGAAGGGCCGCTTCTCATGGGCGAGGTAATCCGCAAAGTCAGCGAAGCGACCGGCAACGCAGGTATCCTTGTCACAGATGTTGGGCAGAATCAACTGATGGCTTGCCGATACTTCAAGTTCACAGAAAAACGCTCTGTCGTCACCTCTGGTGGTTTAGGCACGATGGGATTCGGATTGCCAGCAGCAATTGGCGCCACTTTTGGAGCTCCTGACAGGACCGTGTGTCTCTTCGTCGGTGACGGAGGTCTCCAGATGACCATCCAAGAGTTAGGCACCATTATGGAACAGGGAGCGCCCGTCAAGATTATACTTCTCAACAACAACTACCTTGGCAACGTGCGCCAATGGCAAGAGATGTTCTTTTCTCGCAGGTATTCCTTCACGCCAATGAACAATCCAAACTATGATCTCATAGCGCAAGGATACAACATCCCTACAAGGATTGTCATTGAGCGGACAGAACTTGACGCAGCCATACAGGAGATGCTTTCCACGCCTGGTCCATTCCTCCTCCATTGCGCTATCAAAGAAGAGGACAACGTGCTTCCGATGACCCCTCCAGGCGCCAATGTGGACGAAATGCTCCTTGAGGTGTGATATGGCACAGAAGAGATTTGGAGGGCAATGCGGAGAATGTACCTCGTGCGGCAAGTGCGACCAGCTGCTGTCTCGCAAGTCACAGCCAGTCGAGACAGCTATTCGCTCCTCTGTTCAGACAGAAACTCAACATACAAACGACAAACTCCAACTATGGAACAAGATAACAGCATAAAACTTTACACATTCCTGATTTATTCAGAGCACGTGCCAGGAATGCTGTCACAGATATCCTCCCTGTTTACCCGTAGGCAGGTAAACATCGAGACGCTGAACGTATGTGCTTCAAGCACCCCAGGTGTGCACAAATACACCATCACGGCCTATTGCGACGAGCATGTGGCACAGATGCTCACCGTTCAGTCAGAAAGACGCATCGAGGTGCTTCAGGCAAACTACTACTCCGACGATGAAATCTTCATCAACGAGACAGCCCTTTACAAAGTGTGCTCCTCTGTGCTTGTCAACAACAGCGACGTCAGCCGCATGGTTCGCCTCTACGACGGCCGCATTATCGAGGTCAACACCACCTATGCAGTCATCGAGAAGACTGGTCTCACCAAGGACATTCTCTCGCTCTACGAAGAACTGAACAAATTCGACTGCGTGCTCCAATTCGTGCGTTCTGGTCGCATTTGCATCACCAAGAGCCGCACAGAGCATCTCGATGAGTACTTGGCGGCTCGCGAGGCAGCAAGAGCATTGAAAACAATAAAATAACTAAATAAATAACCCGCAGGGTCAGAAGCCCTTGCATAAAAAACTTTTAACATGGCAAAAATGAATTTTGGTGGCGTTATCGAAGAGGTAATGACACGTGAAGAATTCCCACTTGACAAAGCTCGTGAAATCCTCAAGGACGAGACAATCGCAGTTATCGGCTATGGCGTACAAGGCCCAGGTCAGGCTTGTAACCTTCGCGACAACGGCTTCAACGTCATCGTAGGTCAGCGTCAGGGCAAGACATTCGAGAAGGCAATCAACGACGGCTGGGTGCCAGGCGAAACACTCTTCTCTGTTGAAGAGGCTGCAGAAAAGGGTACAATCGTCATGTGCCTCCTTTCCGACGCAGCAGTTATGTCAGTATGGCCAACCCTTAAGCAGTACCTCACTCCAGGCAAGGCCCTCTACTTCTCACACGGTTTCGCCATCACATGGAGCGATCGCACAGGCTGCGTACCAGCCAACGATATCGATGTCATCATGGTAGCTCCAAAGGGCTCAGGCACATCACTTCGTACAATGTTCCTCGAAGGTCGCGGTCTCAACTCTTCATACGCAGTATATCAGGACGCAACAGGCAAGGCGCTTGAGCGCACACTCGCACTTGGTATCGGCATCGGCTCCGGCTATATGTTTGAGACCACTTTCCAGCGCGAAGCAACATCAGACCTCACAGGCGAGCGCGGTTCACTCATGGGTGCCATCCAGGGACTTCTCCTCGCTCAGTACGAAGTTCTCCGCGAGAACGGACACACACCATCTGAGGCATTTAACGAGACGGTAGAAGAGCTCACACAGTCACTCATGCCACTCTTTGCACAGAAAGGCATGGACTGGATGTATGCCAACTGCTCTACAACAGCACAGCGCGGTGCGCTCGACTGGATGGGTCCTTTCCACGATGCAATCAAGCCTGTAGTAGAGAAGCTCTACGCATCAGTTAAGTGCGGAAACGAGGCACAGATTTCTATCGATGCTAACTCCAAACCTGACTATCGTGTAGGTCTTGAGAAAGAGCTTGCAGCACTTCATGAATCAGAAATGTGGCGCACAGCAGAAGTTGTTCGTCAGCTTCGTCCAGAAAACAACTAATCAGTTTTTCCCATCATATAGCAATGGGGCTCTCCGTCTGGAGCGCCCCAAAAGCTGGGAGTCAGCACCCGTGCAGCACCATGTCGCACGGGTGCTTTTATATTTGAGATGTTCGGTCTTTCTCTTCCGATACTTTTTGTTGTCGCTGTCGTCTTAAGTTGCGACCTCCTGGTTATCCCGTAAGATGTGCGGAACTGTCGCTGTTCCAAATTCGACGAACTTACGTTAATATATATAAACGTCAGTTCGATATAAAGATTCTGCCTCGTAGAGGCACTGCAAAAACCATATTTTTGTCATATCGAACTCGCCTTTCCAAACATCCACGACACTTGTCAGATGCTGACACTTCAGCACGGAGGCACAGGGCATTTTCATCTTGTGCCTCTTTTCTTTTTGAGGAGGGCTGGGCAAGTGGCTGCAAACGCACACCGTGCAGACAAGGTTTCAGACACCGTGTGCATAATAACACGAACACCCTGTGCCTATTATTTCCGACACGGGCGGCATGTGCCAGCATCATTTCCTTGCACCCTTTATCGTAATTGAGGTAAAGGGCATAACGTAATTAGGGTGAGGGGTGTAAATAAAGAGAGGATGTGGCGATACACACCCTCTCTTTGTAAGGTTAGATATTGTTATTTGATGATGTCAAATCCTGTATACGGCTGCAGCGCCTTAGGAATGCGTATGCCTTCAGGGGTTTGGTTGTCTTCGAGAAGGCATGCGACAATGCGAGGCAGAGCAAGCGCTGACCCGTTGAGTGTGTGGCAGAGCTGCACTTTTTTGTCGGCGTTGCGGTAGCGACACTTGAGGCGGTTGGCTTGGTAGGTGTCGAAGTTGCTGACGGAGCTGACTTCGAGCCATCGCCCTTGTGCTTGGCTATATACTTCGAAATCGTAGCATATGGCTGAAGTGAAGGATTGGTCACCGCCGCAGAGTCGAAGAATACGGTAGGGTAGTTCGAGCTTCTGGAGGAGTCCTTCTACATGCTGAAGCATTTCCTGATGGCTTTGCTGTGAGTGCTCAGGGGTATCGATGCGTACGATTTCTATCTTGGAGAATTCGTGGAGTCGGTTCAGGCCGCGCACGTCTTTTCCGTAAGAGCCAGCTTCGCGACGGAAACACTGGGTGTAGGCGCAATTCTTGATGGGGAGGTCGCGCTCGTCGATGATGACGTCGCGGTAGATGTTGGTAACGGGCACTTCGGCAGTGGGGATAAGGTAGAGGTCATCTACTTCGCAGTGGTACATCTGGCCTTCCTTATCGGGGAGTTGGCCTGTGCCGTATCCGCTGGCTGCATTGACTACGGTTGGCGGCATGATTTCGGTATATCCAGCCTTGTTTGCTTCAGCGAGGAAGAAGTTGATGAGTGCTCGCTGGAGCTGCGCTCCCTTACCTATATAGACAGGGAATCCTGCACCTGTGATTTTGACACCGAGGTCGAAGTCTATGAGGTTGTATTTCTTGGCGAGTTCCCAGTGTGGGAGATTTGCTTCATTGTTCTGTGGTATGGTATCCCAATTACCTACGGTGTCGCCGGGTTTGCACTCGCGAAGTGATGACTTGACAACTTGGTTGTCTTCTGCACAGCTGCCTTCAGGCACCTCGTCGTAGGGGATGTTGGGGATGGTGCAGAGGTGTGCTGTGAGTTCGCTCTCAGCGTTGCTCTTGGCTGCCTCGAGTGCTGCTGCCTCAGCCTTGAGATTTGCCACTTGTGCTTTGGCTGCTTCGGCTTGCTCTTTTTGCCCAGCTTTCATAAGCTGGCCTATCTGCGCAGCAAATTTTTTGCTTTCGGCCAAGATGGCGTCAAGTTTTGTTTGTGCTTCACGGCGTTGCTTGTCAATAGCGATGGCTTTGTCAATGGCTTCGGCAGCGCCAGAAAAGTGTTTCTTTTCGAGACCTTTGATGACGCATTCGGTCTCTTCGGTGATTAACTTAAGTGTAAGCATATCTTTTTTATTTCATTCATAAAGAAACGTGGTTAATTCATGGAAATTTATGTTAAAGAGAAAACATGAATTGTCATGAATCAACCACGAATTATGATGAGCTTTTATTTTGTCAATTGATTACTTGAGCAACCCGAGTTCCTTGAACACATCGACGAGGATGGCTACGCAGCGGTCAACTTGCTCTTTAGTGTGGGTTGACATCAGTGCGACGCGGATAAGGGTGTCTTGCGGCGCGCATGCTGGTGGTACAACCGAGTTGACGAAGACGCCCTTGTCGAATGCCATCTTGGTAACTTGGAATGTCTTGAAAGCATCGCGAACATAGAGCGGGATGATGGGGCTCTCAGTGTCGCCGATTTCAAATCCAGCTTGCTGGAACTGCTCAAGGGCGTAGTTGGTAATATTCCAGAGGTTCTCCTGTCGCTCAGGCTCTTGCTTGAGAATATGGAGGGCCTCGAGCGCTGCAGCTGTGGCTGCTGGTGTGTTACTAGCACTGAAGATGTAGGTGCGGCTATTGTGACGAAGCCAGTTAATGGTGTCACTGTCGGATGCGATGAAACCGCCGATAGATGCGAGGCTCTTGGAGAATGTGCCCATGATGAGATCAACATCTTCTGTCACTCCGAAATGGTCGCATACACCACGTCCATTGCGTCCGAATACACCAAGACCATGTGCTTCATCCACCATAACGGTGGCATTGTACTTCTTTTTCAGCTCGATAATTTCAGGAAGCTTTGCAAGGTCACCTTCCATAGAGAAAAGTCCATCGACGACAATAAGCTTGAGCGATTCTGGATTGCATCGCATGAGCTGATGCTCAAGGTCTTCCATGTCGTTGTGCTTGTAGTGGAAGAACTGAGAGAAGGAAAGGCGGCGTCCGTCCACGATGGATGCGTGGTCGCGGTCATCGCCGATGATGTAGTCGTTACGACCTGTCAGACAGGATACGACACCAGAGTTGACTGTGAAACCTGTGGAGTAGACAAGAGCTTCGTCCTTGCCAACAAATTCAGCAAGTTCCTTCTCGAGTTGGATGTGGAGGTCGAGTGTTCCGTTGAGAAAGCGTGAGCCTGCGCATCCAGTGCCGTATTTCTCAATTGCTTTGATAGCAGCCTCGCAGATTCTCTTGTCGTAGGTGAGACCCATGTAAGAGTTGGATCCGAACATGAGCACTCGCTTGCCGCTCATGGTCACCTCTGTGTCCTGATGGCTGTCAATTTCTCTGAAGTAAGGATAGACACCCGCATTAATGAACTTCTGCGGCTCTCTATACTTACTCATTCTTTCTTGTAATAAACCCATAGTTAATTTTCTGCATTTCAGCACTGAAGTTGCCGTCAACGTGCTCATTCGCATGAGCACCGGGTTTGAAAGCGAGCGCTGAAAGGGGCATTCTATTTGTTATTATTATTTTCCTTTCTTTGTCTAAGCCATAAAAACGGCTATGAATACAAAATTGGTGCAAAGTTAATAAAAAAGATGTACCAAATGTAAATGTTTGCCAAAAAAAAACAAATATTGCGAAAAAAGCAAGAGATATTTTGAGGATTTGGGGGTAAAAGTTGTAATTTTGCAGTGAAATTAACAAAACAGTTAGCAACAGGCAACATTTCGGCCTATTAATAATATTGTAGGGAAGCGGACAGAGGACATGAAGGAACAGAAGAAGCACATCGTATTTATAGCCAATCCCATTTCGGGAACTGCCGGCAAGCAGTTTGTCGTGAAACTCATCGAGGAGTATCTTGACAGAAGCCGCTATACCTACAGCATCGCTACAACCGAGCGGGTGGGGCATGCGACAGAGCTTGCGCAGAAAGCAGTAAGAGAGGGGGCGGACATTGTATGCGCCATTGGTGGAGATGGAACGGTGAACGAAGTGGCGAATGGTCTTGTGCATACGCAGACGGCATTGGCCATCATTCCTTCGGGTTCGGGCAATGGTTTGGCAAGACACCTGCGCATTCCAACCGACCCGCTCAATGCCATCAAGATTCTGAATCGTGGCATGACACAAGTCATGGATTACGGCATCGTGAACGGTAAGTCTTTTTTCTGTACTTGTGGTGTGGGATTCGATGCATTCATCTCACAGAAGTTTGCGGAATCAGGCAAACGCGGACCTGTTTCTTATCTTGAGAATGTTTTGAACAACAGCTTGAAGTATCACCCGGAAACGTATGATGTTGAAATTGTTAACAATAAAGATAATGAAGAGATACATCAGGCTTGCAAGGCATTTCTTATCTCGTGTGCCAATGCCTCGCAATATGGCAACAACGCCTATATCGCACCCTCGGCCTCTGTGCGTGATGGCATGATGGACGTCACCATCATCGAACCATTTACTGCTATTGAGGCGCCGCTAATTGCCACCCAACTTTTCAGCGGGACCATCGAGCAGAATTCGCGCATTAAGACATTCCAATGCCAGAAGGTGAAGATACACCGATCACAGCCAGGAGCGGTGCACTACGATGGCGACCCCATCATGATGGGTGAGGATGTGGAAGTGGAGTTGATGGCTGGTGGCTTGTTGTGCGTTTGCCCCGCAGAGGAGGGTATGCCAGAGGTGGAAGTGAGGGTGCAAAATTTCATTACCGAACACTTCCGAAATATGTACAATAAGACAGAGGAGCTGATTCAGCAGAACATGCTCAAGACGCAGCGCATTACGCAGTTGAACAAGGACATTCTACGCAAACTGTCCGGGAAATGAGCCCTTTTTTATTAAAAAAATGGCTTTTTTTTGTTAATTATAAATAAAAGTTCTACATTTGCATAACAAATGCTATAGCATGCGGCTGAAGGTTGCAAAAGTGCTGCATGCGGGAGCTAAAACAGATTAGTGAACTTTATAGAATAGTTTTGAAAATATTCATAAAAGAACCTTAAATAACAAAAACAGTTAACGATTATGGCTCAGAAAAGAGTTTACACCTTCGGCAACGGACAAGCTGAAGGAAAGGCAGACATGAGAAATCTGCTTGGTGGCAAAGGTGCTAACTTGGCAGAGATGAACCTCATCGGTGTACCTGTTCCTCCAGGTTTCACTATCACAACAGACGTTTGTAACGAATACTACGAAGTAGGGAAAGACAAGGTAGTTGAACTGCTGAAGGACGACGTGCTCAATGCAGTGAAGAATGTGGAAAAGCTGATGAACTCAAAGTTCGGCGACGTGGAAAACCCACTGCTCGTTTCAGTTCGTTCAGGTGCTCGCGCTTCAATGCCAGGCATGATGGACACAATCCTCAACCTCGGTTTGAACGATGAGGTTGTTGAAGGCATGATTCGCAAGACTGGTCGCCCACGTTTCGCTTGGGACTCTTATCGCCGCTTCGTACAGATGTATGGTGACGTGGTGCTCGGCATGAAGCCTGTAAACAAGGAAGATATCGACCCATTTGAGGCAATCATCGAGGAAGTGAAGGAAGCAAAGGGCGTGAAGCTTGACAACGAACTCGAAGTGGAAGACCTTCAGGAACTCGTAAAGAAGTTTAAGGCTGCAGTGAAGGAGCAGACAGGTCACGATTTCCCAACCGACGCTTACGAGCAGCTTTGGGGTGCAATCTGCGCTGTGTTTGACAGCTGGATGAACGAACGCGCTATTCTATACAGAAAGATGGAAGGGATTCCAGCAGAGTGGGGTACCGCTGTAAACGTTCAAGCCATGGTTTTCGGTAACATGGGTGACACATCTGCTACAGGTGTATGTTTCTCTCGTGATGCAGGAAACGGTGAAAATCTCTTCAATGGTGAGTACCTCATCAACGCACAGGGCGAAGACGTTGTAGCAGGTATCCGTACTCCACAGCAGATTACTAAGATTGGTTCACAGCGTTGGGCTGAGCGCGCAGGCATCTCTGAAGAAGAGCGTGCGAGCAAGTATCCTTCTATGGAAGAAGCTATGCCAGAAATCTACAAGGAACTTGACATGCTTCAGAACAAGCTCGAAAACCACTACCGCGATATGCAGGACATGGAGTTCACCGTACAGGAAGGCAAGCTCTGGTTCCTCCAGACTCGTAACGGAAAGCGTACAGGTTCTGCAATGGTGAAGATTGCTATGGATCTTCTTCGCGAAGGACTCATCGACGAAAAGACAGCCTTGCAGCGTTGCGAGCCAAACAAGCTCGACGAGTTGCTCCACCCAGTATTTGACAAGAAGGCGCTCGCTGCGGCTAAGGTGCTCACACGCGGTCTTCCAGCTTCTCCTGGTGCTGCATGCGGACAGATTGTTTTCTTTGCAGACGATGCTGCTAAGTGGGCAGAGGATGGCAAGAAGGTTGTCATGGTTCGTATCGAGACTTCACCAGAAGACCTCGCAGGTATGGCTGTAGCAGAAGGTATCCTGACTGCACGCGGTGGTATGACTTCTCACGCAGCCGTTGTGGCTCGCGGTATGGGTAAGTGCTGCGTTTCAGGTGCAGGTGCACTCAACGTTGATTATAAGGCTCGTACAGTAGAAATCGACGGCGTAGTATTGAAGGAAGGTGATTTCATCTCTATCAATGGTACAACAGGTGAAATCTACGCAGGACAAGTTGAGACAAAGGCTGCTGAGGTGTCTGGCGACTTCGCTGACCTCATGGCGCTTTGCGAGAAATATACTAAGCTCGTTGTTCGTACAAATGCCGACACTCCACACGATGCACAGGTAGCACGCAACTTTGGTGCTGTAGGTATCGGTCTCTGCCGTACAGAGCACATGTTCTTCGAAGCTGAGAAGATTGTTGCAATGCGCGAAATGATTCTTTCACAGGATGCAGAAGGCCGCAAGAAGGCACTCGCTAAGCTCCTCCCTTACCAGAAGGCTGACTTCTACGGAATCTTCAAGGCAATGGACGGATGCCCTGTAAACGTGCGTCTGCTTGACCCACCACTTCACGAGTTCGTACCACACGATTTGAAGGGACAGGAAGAAATGGCTAAGGCTATGGGCGTAACAGTTCAGTACATCCAGCAGCGCGTTGAAAGCCTTTGCGAGGCTAATCCAATGCTTGGACACCGTGGCTGCCGCCTTGGTAACACCTACCCAGAAATCACAGAGATGCAGACACGTGCCATCCTCGGTGCAGCTGTTCAGCTGAAGAAGGAAGGTTGCGATCCACATCCAGAAATCATGGTTCCACTCACAGGTATCCTCTACGAGTTCGAGGCTCAGGAGAAGGTTATCCGCGAAACTGCTGCTGCTCTCTTTGCTGAAGAAGGAGTAGAAGTAGAGTTCAAGGTAGGTACAATGATTGAGATTCCACGTGCAGCCTTGACAGCTGACCGCATCGCAAGCCGCGCTGAATACTTCTCATTCGGTACAAACGACTTGACACAGATGACATTCGGCTACTCACGTGACGACATCGCTTCATTCCTCCCAGTTTACCTGGAGAAGAAGATTCTGAAGGTTGACCCATTCCAGGTTCTCGACCAGAACGGTGTTGGTCAGCTCGTTGATATGGCTGTAAACAAGGGTCGCAGCGTACGTCCAGACCTCAAGTGTGGTATCTGTGGCGAGCACGGAGGCGAGCCATCATCAGTCAAGTTCTGCCACAAGGTAGGTCTCAACTACGTTTCATGCTCTCCATTCCGTGTGCCAATCGCACGTCTTGCTGCCGCGCAGGCTGCTGTTGAAGAGTAAAAGAATTATAGACAATTACTAAATAATACGAGGCAAGGACTTGGTGAACGGGTTCTTGCCTCGTTTCTTTTTGTTTCATTTTGGCGTTAAAGAAATCATAGAAAATCTTACGTTTTCAGCCTCCTTTTTATTCTTTTGTTGTTTTTAGTAAAAACTATTGTCGGAGTGAAGATATTTATGTAATTTTGCCCTCACAATTCAAAAGGATTGCAAAAACATCAAACATTAAAAGACCTCAATATGAAAAGAATATCAATCTTCATCACAGCTTTCCTGCTTGCTTTCACCTTGAGAGTGGAAGCACAAATCAAAGTAGAGGTATCTGAAACTGTCGAGTTGATGAGTATACTTTCACGGATGGCTGGATTTAGGGAATATTCTATGGATATGGCAGGCCAGTATACAAAAGATACAGAAATGTGGTTTGCTCCGTACAAAGAGCATCCCATCATCGCCTATTATCAAGGGCTTCACAACAATCATAGCATCGGATACGATGCCGTTATGAGTATGGCTATCCATCTTGACATCAACAAGGGTGAAGTCAGGTTCCTAGGCGAAAAGTCTGACCTTGAAAAGCGTTGGCATAATGTGGATACAGACGATTTCGTCGCTCGGCTGAATCAGTTTTATACAGACACTCGTTTCCATGAGTTTTACCAGCAGCACCAAGAGTTCTATGAGGAAGGCTTGCGTACCTACGAGACTAATGTGATGCAGTATTTCCATCAGGAATGGTACGCACGGTTCTACGGTTCTGAACCAACGGAGAAGTTCCGAGTCGTTATCGGTTTCACAAACGGTGGAGGCAACTATGGACCCCACCGACAGCTTTCAGATCTGCCCAAGGAGGTATTTGCCATTGTAGGGTATTATGTTAATCCGCAGACAGGCAAAGCCTACGAGAAGGGGCTGGATTATGCTTCTACGCTCATCCACGAGTTCAATCATTCGTTCGTCAACCCTCTGCTCAATGACGACTCAAACATAGCAATGCTGAAGGAAATCGGCCAAAATCTGCTAAAACTATCACCCATAGGCATGCAGCGGCAGAACTATGCCCAATGGAACATCGTAGTCAACGAGAGCATTGTCCGTGCTGCTGTCATCATTTACATGCTTGACAATGGTTTTAGCGTTGAGCAACAGTTGAAAGAGATTTTCGATAATGTTTGCCGTGACTTCCGCTGGATGCCAGAATTGGTTGTAGCTCTTCGCACTTATGCCTCCCATCGTGAGCAATATAAGACCTTGAATGATTTCTATCCAGAGATTGCCCGTTGCCTTGGCAAGTATCTTGATGATGAAAAAGGAAGAATCGAAAAGGCATTGAAATAGTTTTAGGTGACAAATAATGCACATTATAATATAACATACCATCATGCGTTACCGCCGCACAGGCTGCCGTTGAGGGATAATGAACCATGATATCATACTAAAAACGCATCAGTCTTAAGGGTACGCTTTTTTGTTTTTTCATGCTACTTTGAAAAGCGTACCCCTCGAGTCCGCTACACCGTACCCGAGGGGTACGGCATGTCGCACCCCTCGGGTACGCTTAAAAACTATTGGAAAAATGTTAATATTTAACCCAGACGTTTGTATATAATCGCGGTTATGTTAAATAATAAAATAAGGTAATAAAAATAATAATAGCCAACCTATCGTCTTTGTACATAGAGAAATTATCAAAAAACTTGCGGTAGTCATCTGTCATACAAAATAATTGAGTGACTTTGTTGACCATCACTATGGATTGTTGGTTTGCAAATAGCCATAATTAATAGAACTCGTACTTAAAAACTAACATTTAATTTTTTTATTTATGCTCAAACGAATCTTGTATAGTACGACATTTCTTCTGATGCTATTAAATCTACAGGTATCTGCACAGAATGTGAATGAATCACCACGACCTATTGAGAAACTTTCAAATCCTAAAGCGAGCAAGCAGGCAAAAAAGCTGTACAAGAAACTGCTAAAGTATTCGGCAGACAAGAAGATGCTTTCTGGACAGATGTGGGCACCTTGGGGAGGAATCGATGAAATCGAGTATGTGCATGAAGTGACAGGCAAATATCCGGCTGTAAGGGGGCATGATTTGATTCACGATGGTAGCAACAAGCGAGAACTGGAGCTGCTGATTGAGTGGTATCGCAAAGGCGGCATCCCTACTCTCATGTGGCATTGGGGTGCTCCAACAAAAGGTGAAGGATATGAACAGAGCAAGATGCGTATTGACGTAGAGAAATGTTTTATAGAGGGTACACCAGAATATCATGCCATGTGGCAGGATCTGAGGCGTGTAGCTGACTGGCTGACCGTTCTTAGAGATGCAAAAGGTGCCTGTGCTTTGGCGTCCAATGCATGAATTTGATGGCAAATGGTTTTGGTATGGCAAAGGTGGCGGAGAGCTGTTTGTAAAGCTGTGGGTGACGATGTATGAATATTTTACAGAAGAACGAGGGCTTAACAACCTCATCTGGGTGCTTTGCCACAGCGGCAATATTGATGATGAATACAAGGTTGACAGAAAGTATTATGACATTTGCGGCCCTGATACTTACTCAAAGGAGGAACAAAAAAGACTCTATCGAGAGATAGAGCGGTTGTATGGCAAAGATATCGCTATTCCTCTCCATGAATGCGGCACTTTGCCCGACCCTGACGAATGCTTGAGAGATAACACCGTTTGGCTATGGTGGATGCTTTGGCACACTTCCCACTTGCAAGAGCATGACAAGGATGAGTTGAAACGCATTTATCATCATTCGTCTGTCATCACTCTTGACGAACTGGAATAATAAAACCGCATTTTATTCGTTATTCATTTTATATGAGACGATACATTGCTAATTTATATATATTGTGTGCCATGCTGTTTGGCGCATCAATGTGCCTGAAGGCTCAGTCGGTGTTGATAAAGGGAAAAGTGATTGACGACCAGAGAAGCCCTATCGAGTTGGCGCAAGTGCGTGTGGAAGGAACCGGATTTGGCGCTGTTTGTAATTTACAAGGAGAATACAGACTTACGTGCGAGAGTAGCGACTCTGTTGTCGTTGTTTTCTCTATGATTGGCTATGAAACTCGCAAACGTGTCTTGAAGAACCCTGTGGATTCTGTAACGCTGAATGTCACACTCCCCCCTCTTGGATATCAGCTGGGGGAGGTGCAGGTGAATGAAATTCGACGTCAAACAAGTACGATGACGGACGTAAGCATGGAAGACATGAAACACATGGGCAATGCAAGCGGAGGTGGCGTGGAAAAACTCATTACGAGCCAAGCAGGTGTTTCCACGCACAACGAGTTGTCATCGCAGTATAATGTAAGAGGTGGCTCGTTTGATGAGAATTCTGTGTATATCAATGGTATAGAAGTTTATCGCCCCCTACTCATTCGCAGCGGTCAGCAAGAGGGGCTCAGCATTATCAACCCTGACATGGTGGAGCGAATAGGCTTTTCTGCTGGCGGTTTCGAAGCACGCTATGGCGAGAAAATGTCGAGTGTGCTGGACATTACTTACAAGAAGGTGAAAGGGTTTGAAGGGAGTGTGAGCGGGAGTTTGCTGGGAGCAAGTGCCTATTTGGGATTTGGAACTGAGAAATTCTCTATGACTCACGCGCTTCGCTATAAGACAATGAAGAACTTGCTTGGTACGCTTGACACCAAAGGAGAATATGATCCTAAAAACTTTGATTATCAAACTTATTTGAGCTGGATGCCGAATCAACGGTGGAGCATCGACGCCATAGGTGTAATCTCTACCAATGACTATGACTTTACGCCTAGCGACCGCACCACCAAGTTTGGTACATCGGAAGACGTGAAGGAATTTAAGGTGTACTTTGATGGTAGTGAACAAGACAAGTTCCATACGTATTTTGGTGCACTTTCAACTACTTACCACTTCAACAAGCTCAATTCTTTAACCTTCAATCTTTCTGCCTTTAAGACTCAGGAGCGAGAGACTTTCGACATCAACGGAGAGTATTGGTTGAATAATGATGGCGATGATGAGAGCTTGGGTATAGGCACTTACCATGAACATGCGCGCAACAGGTTGAACGCAAGCATGGTGAATGTGGGATTGGCAGGAGAAAGCCGTTTTACCAGCCATCAGCTGCGCTATGGACTTCTGATGAAGATGGAAGACGTGGACGAGACGATGCGTGAATGGGAAATGCGCGACTCTGCAGGCTATTCACTTCCCCACTCTCCTGATCGCCTTGACCTCATCTACAACATGGTTTCTGCCAATAGCGAAAAGTCAAAGCATTATGAGTTTTTCGTTCAGGACACTTACAGGAAACATTTCAACGAGGGTGAATTGGTGCTCAATTACGGCGCTCGCTTGACACATTGGGATTGGAACAAGGAAACGCTCTTCTCGCCACGTGCAACCTTAGCATTCACTCCCGCTAAAAATGAGAATCTCCTCTATCGTTTCTCTACAGGGGTTTACTACCAGACGCCCTTCTACAAGGAGATGCGCGACACGACAACCGTCAACGGCAACACTACGGCTTTTCTGCACCCCAATATCAAGTCGCAGCAAAGTATACATTTCGTATTGGGCATGGAGTATAAGTTCCGCCTCAGCCAGCGCCCCTTCAAATTCACAGCTGAAGCCTACTACAAGGCGCTCAACAATCTCATCCCGTACAACATAGACAATGTGCGAGTGGTTTATTATGGCGGAAACATATCCAAAGGATACGCCATGGGACTTGACATGAAAATCTACGGTGAATTCGTGCCAGGAACTTCTTCGTGGCTGAGTGTCGGCATCATGAAAACGGAAGAGAAAATAAACGGAGGCGATTATGTGCCTCGCCCAACTGACCAGCGGCTTAACTGCGCGGTCTTCTTCAGCGATTATTTTCCCAACACCGACCGCTGGAAGATGACTATACAAGGACACTATGCAGGAGGACTCCCTTTTGGCCCTCCTCACTCAGGACGCGAGAAGCAGGTGTTCCGCATGAAAAGCTACCGTCGTGTTGACTTAGGGTTGAGCTATCGCCTGCTGAACAACGAAGACGAGCACATTTATAACGGCATAGGCAGACATTTCAGAAACATCTGGCTTGGCATCGATGCATTTAACATTCTTGGCATCTCCAACGTAAACAGCTATTATTGGGTGACCGACATTACAAATAACCAATATGCAGTACCCAATTACCTTACAGGAAGGCAAATTAATGCACGTTTGTTATTCGAGTTTTAATAATAATACTTAAATTTGCATCCTATTGTTGACTGAATATTAAAAAAGATAAAATGGCAGGATATTTGGTAGATGACCAACGCAAGGTCACGACACACCGACTGATTCAGATGAAAGCTGAAGGCAAGAAGATTGCCATGCTCACATCTTACGACTATACAACAGCAACTATCACCGATGGCGCAGGCATTGACATCATCCTTGTTGGCGACTCAGCCAGCAATGTCATGGCTGGCAACTGGACAACGCTCCCCATCACGCTCGACCAAATGATTTACCACGCAAAAAGCGTCGTAAGAGGCGTCAAGCGCGCATTGGTTATATGCGACATGCCATTCGGAACTTATCAGGTAAACGAAACGGAAGCTGTCAGCAACGCCATCCGAATCATGAAGGAGACGCATTGCGATGCCCTTAAGCTCGAAGGTGGTGTGGAAATCATTCCAGCGGTTAAGAAAATCCTTGATGCAGGCATCCCTATCTGCGGACATCTTGGGCTCACACCACAGGCAATTAACAAGTTCGGCACCTATTCCGTTCGTGCGAAAGAAGAAGCCGAGGCGCAGAAACTGATTAGTGATGCACATGCGCTTGAAGAGGCTGGATGCTTCGCCGTAGTGCTTGAGAAGATACCTGCCGCACTTGCTACACGAGTAGCGCAAGAGCTCACCATTCCCGTCATTGGTATCGGAGCTGGAGGCGGATGTGATGGTCAAGTGCTTGTCATTGCCGACATGCTTGGCATGACACGCGGATTCTCCCCCAAGTTCCTCCGCCGTTACGCCGACCTCAATACCATCATGACTGATGCCATCGGCCGCTATGTAGAGGATGTCAAGCAGGGAGCATTCCCTAATGAAAACGAACAATACTAAAAGCATTATTTACAAATAATCATTAAAATTACAACTATGACAATTAATGAGTACAGCTTTGCCGGCAAAAAGGCTATCGTACGCGTTGACTTCAACGTACCCATCCAAGACGGTAAAATCACAGACGACACTCGTATCCGCGGTGCCCTCCCTACCCTCAAGCTCATCCTTGAGAAAGGTGGTGCACTCATCATCATGTCCCACATGGGCAAGCCAAAGGGCAAGGTTAAGCCAGAGCTTTCACTCAAGCAGATTGTACCTGCAGTAAGCGAAGCGCTCGGCGTTCCTGTACAGTTTGCTGACGACTGTCAGAAAGCTGACGCACAGGCAGCTGCGCTCAAGCCAGGTGAAGTTCTCCTGCTCGAAAACCTCCGCTACTACCCAGAAGAAGAAGGTAAGCCTGTAGGCGTAGAAAAGGGCACTCCTGAGTTTGACGAAGCTAAGAAGGCAATGAAGGCAAGCCAGAAGGAGTTCGCTAAGAAACTCGCTTCATACGCTGACTGCTGGGTAATGGATGCATTCGGTACAGCTCACCGCAAGCACGCTTCAACAGCTGTCATCGCTGACTACTTCGACAAGGACAACGTGATGCTCGGTCTCCTTATGGAAAAGGAAGTGCAGGCAGTAGATAACGTTCTCTCTAACATCAAGCGTCCATTCGTTGCTATCATGGGCGGTTCAAAAGTATCTTCAAAGATTGGTATCATCGAGAACCTCCTCGGCAAGGTTGACAAGCTCATCCTCTGTGGTGGTATGACATACACATTCTCTAAGGCACACGGCGGTGAAATCGGTGACTCTATCGTAGAGCTCGATAAGCTGGATGTAGCACTTGGCGTAGAAGAACTCGCTAAGAAGAACGGCGTTGAGCTTGTTCTTGGTGAGGATTCTGTATGCTGCACAGGTTATGACTTCTCTTCTTTCTCTGTTAAGCCAGGAGCTGAAATCAAGGTATTCCCATCTACAGCTATCGAAGCTGGCTGGGATGGTCTTGACGCTGGTCCTATTAGCCGCGAGAAGTTCGCTAAGGCTATCGAAGGCGCAAAGACAATCCTTTGGAATGGTCCTGCAGGTTGCTTCGAGTGTGACGACTTCACAGCAGGTTCTCGTGCAATCGGCGAAGCTGTAGCAAAGGCAACAGCTGAAGGCGCATTCTCTCTCATCGGTGGTGGCGACTCTGTTGCATGTGTTAACAAGTTCGGCCTTGCTGATCAGGTATCATACATCTCTACAGGTGGTGGCGCTCTCCTCGAAGCTATCGAAGGTAAGGTGCTTCCAGGCGTAGCAGCAGTAAAGGGCGAATAATTCATTCTCCCTTGCAGCCAACTGCATAAATAGATAAAGGAATCGTGTCAAAGTGGCACGATTCCTTTTCTTGTTATATGCTGTGATTATTGTATGCTTTCGGATTGGAAGAAAGAAGGTAGCATGAAATGGAAGGGCGTTAGAGGTCGCCGATGATGTTCATCTCCTTCCAATGGTGCGCCTTTCTGTATTTATCTACAGAGGCGGCAGGCACATGGATGTTGATGTCTTTGCGGTTAAAAATGACGGAAACCGTCTGTGGCTCAATTGAGTAATTGTAAACATCCTTGAGGCTGTCGCAGCGGTAGAATGCGTATTCGCCAATGGTCGTGACGTTTGCAGGGATGTCGATTTCTTTCAAACTCTTGCATTCCCAAAACACACCGCGGCTGATTTCCTTTAGTGTTGACGGCATGCTGACGCCTGTCAAGTTGAAGCAGCAAGCAAAGGCGTCAAGCTCCAGCAATACCACCCCTTCTGGTATGTGGATTGTCTTCAGATTACAGCATTCTGCAAATGAAGCATGACCGACTATTTCCAGATTTTTCGATAGCAGCACGTTCTTTATGCCCGTTCTCTTGAAACTGGCGAATTCGGTTTTTGTCATGCCTTCGGGGATGGATAGGTTTGTGAGTTGGGTGCATCCCAAAAATGCTTCTTCGCCAATTCTCCCCAAGCTATTGGGCAAGAATGCGCTTGTAATCGCAATCATGTTCTCCTTGAATGCGCAGTCCTCTATCTCGGTTGTGTGGTAAGTCTTGCCGTCAATCTTTATGCTATCTCTGATGTAAAGATTGATGAAGTCTGTAGTGACCTCCTTTCCCATTTGTGCGCCAATTACCATGCAGGTGGCGTTGTCTTCCGAAGTAATCTTGTAGTGTATTCCGTCAATTGTCGCGTCCTTCCTCATCTCCAGCACCAGCAACCTGTGCTCCTCGGTTCCCTCAAACTGTTTCCAGCCATATAGGGCAGCGCTAAGTATCGTGATGGTGAGGAGGATGGTCATGGCAATCTTGTCTCGCCTGTTCAACGCTTTGATTACCTCGTCGGCTGTGGCATATCGCTTTGCCTTGTCTTCGTGAAGGCAGTGCTTCATGATATTGCTCAGGTGTTTGGGAAGTTTCTTTTCTGTTTTCTGCTCGATGTATTCCAACAGCTTTCCTATGCCATAGATGTCTGTACGGGCATCTACATCGTCGAGACGTTCTTCTATAAGCTCTGGTGCTGCATACTTGTGTGTACTTTCAGCCGTATAGTCGTTGCAGTCGGCAAAGCAGCCGCCTAAATCTGTCAGTTTCACGTCATTGCTGATTTGTGTCAGCATGATGTTTTCGGGCTTCAAATCCAGATAGGCGATGTTCTTGCTGTGCAATGCCTTGAGTGCTTCCAGCAGTTGCTTGAGCATCTTGACCGTATTGCGTTGGTTACGAAAGTAGGCAGGTTCCGTTTCCATTTTCTCTGCCATGCTCATGCCGTTGATGTGCTCCATCAGCACATAGAGGCCTTGCTCGTCTTCGTTGATTCCTACATATTTCACAATATGGGGAGAGCTTATTTGCCTTCCTGCATCAAACTCCTTGTACATGGCCATTCGATGCCGCAGGTCATTCTTGCAGCTTTCAGCCAGTTGCTTCTTGAAATAGTTCTTTCCGTCGATTACAACAACCGACGTGATTGCCTTTCCGCAGTTCTTTTCTTTGGATGTATGGCTGTCCTTAGCCAGGATGAAATCAGAAGAGTTCATTTGCCTATTTCTGTCCCAGCAGTTCAAATTCTATGCCGCCAATTTTTCCGCAGATGTAGTCACACGATTCGGTGAGCGACCCGCCTTTCACGTTCTTGAGCAGCAACGCCTCGTTCTTTGTAAATGTTTCGCAATGAAGCGTCATCCCTGGTTCCATCTTGCTGTTTTCTGATGACACGACGCTGAAGAGGTCGCCGTCCCCTTCGTGACGAAGCACCAGCACACGCTGAGGGTACCAACTGATTTTTATCATTTCGCCGTTTCCCATCAGAAAGCACAGCTGGGTGTCGTGTTTTACAAACTCGCTCGAATAGCGGTTCGTTTCATCCTGATAGTTGCAAAAGTCTTTATAATCCTTGAATCCGAGCATATCCGAGAGGATGTTCAGCGTTCTTGTCTGAGGAGTTGGCGTCTCTTGCTTCAGGTATCCCCACATACGCTTCAAAGTCGTAGGGCTTATCAGTTCATGCCGCTCGGCATGTATTATGTCTGCCAGATACACGAAGTCGCCATGCACACGTGGTTGCTTACCTAGACGCTCCTCCACCTTCTCTTTCAGAGTTTCAATATATCTATCCATTTTTGCCCTTTTCATTTATGTCGAGTTATTCCCTTGCAAATATAAAAAGAAAATCCAAATAAAAACCCTTTTGTTCGGCAGAAAATAGCACAAAAGCATAAATGGACAAAATGGACAGGAAAGGAGGCACAAAACAGTATCCTGTGGCTACAAATTTTGGGGAAGGAACAGGGTAACGTGCGTTAATGATACGCCCTTTGTCTAAATTATGATGCACGGCTTACCTAAATTACG
>JAUMXY010000041.1 GCA_030528885.1 Bacteroidales bacterium
CGGACAACGGACGACGGACAATTGATAATTGAGGATTGAGGATTGACAATTGATAAATGGGGGAGCAGCTCCTTTTTCAGTATGTTGCAGATTTCTTCTTCTGTTTGCTGAAAGGGGTTGATGCCTTGTGTGTGGAAGGTGTGAGGCCTTTCTCCAATGAGGCACCATGCCGTTTTGGTTGAGCCGCTGTCTGCTATCAGTGTCATGTCCTTGTGATATTTTTTTGCAAAATTACATGATTGGCAATTCATATACGTGCCTTTTTAAGAGAATTTTTGAAAAAAAGATTGCTGATAGTTGAAAAAGCGTTACTTTTGCAAACTAATACGTAATATATAGAAAGAACTTACTGTAATTTTGTTTATGAGCGTTGATTTGAATCTCAATAATAACTTGGTTATTATGGCAGGTGGCGTGGGCAGCCGATTTTGGCCTATGAGCACGACGGAGTGTCCAAAGCAGTTTATTGATGTTTTTGGGACGGGCAGGACTTTCATCCAAATGACTTATGACCGTTTTAAGGGGGTGATAGCTCCTGAGAATGTCTGGGTGGTTACCTCTCAAAAGTATGCTGATATTGTGGCGGAGCAGTTGCCGGACATTCCTAAGGGTAATATCTTGCTTGAGCCATGCAGGCGCAATACGGCTCCATGCATTGCTTATGTGAGCTGGCGTATCAAGGCGAAGAATCCGAAAGCAAACTTGGTGATAACTCCTGCAGACCATTTGGTGACGGATGTGTATGAGTTCCAGCGCGTCATTACGTCTGCGCTGAAGTTTACTTCGGAAACTGATGCCATCGTGACGCTGGGCATGACTCCTACTCGCCCTGAGACGGGATATGGCTACATTCAGGCTGACCTTCAGGAGCCTTCGTTGTCTAACAGGGAAATTTTCCGTGTTGATGCTTTTAAGGAAAAACCTGATTATGCTACGGCTGTGAAGTATCTGCAGAGCAAGGACTACTTCTGGAATTCAGGAATCTTTATCTGGAATGTGAATACGATTGTGAATGCGTTGCGCATTTACGAGCCAGACATCTCTCGCATTTTCGAGGACTTGCTTCCTGTGTACGGCACGAATCAGGAGCAGGCTATGATAGACATCAAGTTCCCTCTTTGCGAGAGCATCTCTATTGACTATGCCGTGATGGAGAGGGCAGACGAGATTTTCGTGTTCCCTGCTGATTTTGGTTGGAGCGATGTGGGTACATGGGGCTCTTTGCACACGATAGCGCCAAGAGATTCGCAGGGCAACAATGTGATAGGTGAGCATGTGCGCCTGTATGAGTCGCGCAACTGTGTCGTCCATACGACAGAGGAGAAGAAGGTGGTGATACAGGGATTGGATGGCTACATTGTTGCTGAGAAGAACAATACTCTGCTGATTTGCAAGCTGGAGGAAGAGCAGCGCATTAAGGACTTCTCTGCTGAATGAATGCTGGATGTTGGATAGGCTGAAAAGAATATTTATATTGATAAGCATGTCGGTGTCTTTTGTGGCTATGTACGCAGAAGGCACTGATGCTGTTAATGTTGACAGTGTTCCCAAGTTCATCTATTCTGTAGGAGGTGGTGGGGCTATCAACCATCTTTTCAATATCAGCATGCGTGGGGAAAAGTTGGTCAAGCGTGGATGGGGTGGTGGTTATAGGCTTTTTATGACTTCCCAGGCTAATCCGCTTGATACTGCTATCAGCGTGTATGACCGTGTTTTCGGATTCCCAACGCTTGAGGCTGGCATTCAGTTGCAAGACTTCAGCCATACGCATTTGTGTACGGGCGATACTCCTTATATGTCCAGCTTGGGATGTGTGTGGAATGCTTATATAGGTTTCAGACGTGACATCTATCGTAACAGGAAATGGTCTTTCGGCTATTCTCTTGAGAATGGATTGGCGTATAGCTCTCGCCCGTTTGATACTTTCAGCAATATAGACAACGACATGATAGGGCAGCACTTGTCTCTGTATTTTGGTTGTGGGCTGTATGCGGGATACCGGGTGACTCCAGAGGTGGAGGTTAGCATGGGTGTGGAATATAAGCATGTTTCCAATGGGGCGACAGACAGACCTAATAAAGGGTCGAATTCTTATGGGGTGGCAGTACGCGCCCGATGTGACGTTAATAGGCCGTCCGATGACAATGGGCTTACCTTTGAACAGCGACTTGCGCGTTTGCAAGCCTTTAAGCGAAAGCCATACGATTCCTATTTCTATCTGGATGTGAATGCTTCGGTGGGATTCCGAACCATGTATGAAGAGTGGATATTGTATCGTGACATCCTGCCTGCTGATGACCCGCGTTTCTGCAAGGGAGATATGGGATTGCATACGGTATGGAGCACGAGTGTGGTGCCTATGTTTCGTTACAATCAGGTGCATGCCTCTGGCTTAGGACTGGAGTATTCGTTTGCAGGTTACTCGGGGCGCGCTCCTAAGATTGAACAGGAATGCGGCTTGAGCCGTCGATACAAGCATAGCAAGCATGTCCTTGCCATTTCTGCTCATCACGAGGTGTACTATAAACAGCTGTCTCTGGCAATGTCTGTTGGCACTTATTTGTTCCGTAAGCACGGATGGGTGGGGGAGAAGTTCGAACCGCCAATCATTGAGACGGTAGGAATTCGCTATTATCCAAAGTTCTTTAAGCCTTTCTATGTCGGCTATAATTTGAAGGCTAATTTGGGTAAGGCTTATAGCATGGAGCTGAAGGTGGGCCTGCATGCAGGACATTGGAACGTGAGGAAGAAAAAGGCGAAATAAAAAAGGTGAATCCCGCAGGATTCACCTTGCTTTTCCTTAATGGATAGCTGCTTGCTTCAAATGCATGAAGATTATGCCTCAGCTGGAGCTTCTTCTGTTGCCTCTTCAGCTGGTGCTTCAGCTTCTGCCTGAGCTGCAGCAGCTGCTGCTTTCTTTTCTGCAATCTTAGCAGCGATAGCTGCATTGACCTTCTTTTCAGCAGCAATACGAGCAGCCAGGTCGGCAGCCTTGTCAGCAGCCTTCTTGTCTGCGAACTTCTGTGCCTTAGCGTCCTTGTCAGCCTTCCATGCTGAGAACTTAACCTCAGCTGCAGCCTCGTCGAATGCGCCCTTCTTGATGCCGCCCATGAGGTGCTTCTTCAGGTAAACGCCTTCTTTTGAAAGGATGCTGCGAACAGTGTCTGTTGGCTGTGCGCCTACGAGCACCCAGTAGAGTGCGCGCTCAAAGTTCAAATCAATTGTTGAAGGATTGGTGTTTGGGTTGTAAGTACCAATCTTCTCGATGAAACGACCATCACGTGGTGCGTCTGAGTGAGCGATAACGATGCTGTAGAACGCATAGTTCTTGCGACCGTGACGCTGCAAACGAATTTTTGTTGCCATTTTGCAATAAAAATGTTTAATTGTTAATGATTGTGTCGCCAGCTCGTGACGACGTGAACTCTGTCATTAACTCGTAATGACGATGCAAAGTTACGTTTTTTCTTCGTTATTTTTGCCGGTAGAGCATAAAGTTTTGGTTTCAGGTGTGTTTTTTCGTATATTCTTTTTCTCAATAGCATTAAATTTACTACTTTTGCATATCAAGTTGCAAACTATGCTTTACAATTTGTTACCATGAACAGTAATACTTTTATCAACATTATAGTTGAGCTATAATAATGAAAGATATAATTGAACATCAAGGGGTAATTGCTTCCATAGAAGAGGGCCATGTAAGGGTGAATATCGTGCAGTTGGCTGCTTGCAGTGGATGTAAAGCTCGTTCTTTATGCACTTCTAGCGAGAGTAAAGAGAAGATTATTGATGTCTATGAAAGAGGAGCGGTGGAAAAGTATAAGGTTGGTGAAAGTGTGAAGGTTTGCGGTACGTTGAGCATGGGTAAGCAGGCGGTGTGGTTGGCTTTTGGCGTTCCACTGATTTTTGTTACGGTCTGGATGATTGTTGCCATTGTGTATTTAGGACTTGGGGAACTTGTCTCTGTTGGTATCTTGGCTGTCATTCTGGCTGTATATTTTTATGTCTTGTATTTGTGCAGAGACAGGTTGGCGAAGAATTTCGCTTTCTGGATAGCATGATACTTAAATTGTTTGACTAACTGATATTTATTAAATTAACTAAATACAATTTTATGGATTCTCAAGTAATTCTAATTGCTGTGGCTGCATTGGCGGTGTTGGGCTTTGCTTTGGCATTGCTGCTTTACCTCGTCTCAAAGCGGTTTGCAGTGAAGGAGGACTCGCGGATTGGTCAGGTGGCTGATGTCTTGCCTGGCGCAAACTGCGGAGGATGCGGTTTCCCTGGATGCGGCGGTATGGCTGCTGCATGTGTGAAAGCTGCAGATGCAGGATCTCTCGAAGGGCTGAACTGTCCTGTTGGAGGTGCGTCCTGTATGCAGGAAATCGCAAGTATTTTGGGCATGGAGGTTGCTGCAGCGTCTCCTAAATTGGCTGTCGTTCGATGCAATGGAACGTGTGAAAGACGTCCTCGCGTTGTGTCTTATGACGGTGTGATGAGTTGTCGTGTGGCCAACTCAACCTGCATGGGCGAAACCCTCTGCTCTTATGGCTGCTTAGGCTGTGGAGACTGTGTAGCTGCTTGTCAGTTCGATGCGATTCACATGAATCCGGAAACAGGGCTCCCTGAAGTTGATGCTGCTAAATGTACTGCTTGTGGCGCTTGTGCGAAGGCTTGTCCACGCGGTGTCATGGAGGTGCGTACCGTTAGCGGCGAAAGCAAGGATGCTTATGTGGTTGCTTGTGTGAATATGGACAAAGGAGCTGAAGCCATGAAGATTTGCGCAAGTTCTTGTATCGCTTGTAAGAAATGCCAGAACGCATGTGGAAGCGATGCGGTTCTCGTTGCTAATAACGTGGCTTATATCAATCCTGAGAAATGTGTGCTTTGTGGAGCGTGCTTTGAGGCATGTCCTCGCGGCACCATCGTGTCTGTCAGCGTGAAAGGTATAGAGCGCAAGCAGACAAATAATCCTATTCCTGGTGCTGCTAAGTCTGCATCTGCATCAGCTTCTGCTGCTAAGCCAACTCCTGTTGCTAAACCAGCTAAGGAATGGAAGCCTATCGAGTTGAAGTACGATGCTCCTCTCGCACCGAGCCAGCAGATTCTTCTCGCAGGTCCTAAGGATATCAGCAATCCTGTATCTGCTTCAAAAGATGTTAAATTCGAAGATAAGCGTACAGACGCTCCACTTCCGCCAAGCCAGATGATATTGCTTGGCCTTAAATAATAGAAAGCAAATGAAAACATTTAGAATAGGTGGTGTTCATCCCGCAGAGAACAAGCTTTCTGCTGCTGAACCAATCAAGGTGGCAGAGCTTCCGAAGGTGGCAGTGTTTCCAATGGGGCAGCATATTGGCGCTCCTGCTTTGCCTGTTGTTCAGAAAGGCGATAAGGTGAAGGTTGGTACGCTGATTGCCAAGCCAATGGAGAATGCACTTTCCACGTCAATCTTTTCATCGGTCAGCGGAACGGTCTTGAAAGTTGATACCGTTGTTGATGCCAGTGGCTACAAGAAACCTGCTGTATATGTCAGTGTGGAAGGTGACGAGTGGGAAGAAAGTATAGACAGAAGTGGTAAACTTGTCACTCTGAAGGATAAACCAGAACTGACTCCCGAACAGATTATTGAGAAGGTAAAGAATGCTGGTATTGTAGGTATGGGAGGTGCTTGCTTCCCTACCCATGTAAAGCTGATGCCTCCTCCACAGTTTAAGCCTGAGTGGGTAATAATCAACGCTGTAGAATGTGAGCCTTACTTGACAGCCGACCATCGTCTGATGCTTGAGAAGGCAGATGAGGTCCTTGTTGGCGTAGAGCTGCTCATGAAGGCAGCAAAGGTGGCAAAAGGTTTTATTGGAATAGAGGAAAACAAGCCAGATGCCATCAAGCTGCTGACAGAAAAGTGTGCGGCTCAATATCCTAATATAGAGGTCGTACCATTAAAGACTAAATATCCTCAGGGTGGTGAGAAGCAACTGATTGATGCTGTAGTGCGCCGTCAGGTTCCTGCTCCTCCAGCATTGCCTGTATCCGTGGGCGCAATCATCCAGAATGTCGGTACTGCTTATGCTGTGTATGAGGCGGTCATGAAGAACAAGCCTCTGTTTGAGCGTATCGTTACAGTAACGGGTAAAGCGTTGAAGCAGCCAAGTAACTTCTTGACTCGTATGGGTACTCCAATGAGCCAGCTGATAGAGGCTTGTGGCGGTTTGCCTGATGGTGAGGCTAAGGTCATTGGCGGTGGACCGATGATGGGTAAGGCGCTTGTCAATACGGAGGTGCCTATCTGCAAGGGTTCGTCGGGCGTTCTCATCATGAGCGGAAAGGAAGCTCGCCGAGGAGAGGCTGAGCCTTGTATCCGTTGTGCCAAGTGTGTGAGCGCTTGTCCTATGGGGCTTGAGCCTTACTTGCTTGCAACTTGCTCAGGAAAGAAGATGTGGGACAAGGTTGAGGCGGAAGATGTCACAAGCTGTATAGAATGTGGCTCTTGCCAATTCACTTGTCCGTCTAATCGTCCATTGCTTGACCTCATTCGTGTGGGAAAACAAACAGTTATGACTAATATCCGCGCTCGTCAGATGGCGGCAAAAAAATAAATTAATATGGCTAATAAATTAGTAGTATCACTTTCACCTCATGTGCATAGCGGTGATTCTGTCAAGAAGAACATGTACTGGGTATGCATAGCCCTTGTACCTGCTCTTTTGTGCTCGTTCTTCAGCTTTGGCGTGGGTGCAATCATAACCACTGCTATATCAGTGGCAGCATGTGTGTTCTTTGAATGGGCCATCAACAAGTTCATGCTGAAGAATCCTAAATGTACCATTTGCGATGGCTCTGCAATTCTTACGGGTATTCTTCTCGCGTTTAATTTGCCAAGCAACATTCAGCCATGGATTATCATAGTTGGTGCGTTGTTTGCGATTGGGGTAGTTAAGATGACTTTTGGCGGCCTTGGCTGCAATCTGTTCAATCCAGCTCTTGCTGGACGTGCGTTCCTGCTCATCTCTTTCCCTGTAGATATGACGACATGGCCTGTTCCCGGACAGGGATTTGGCACATACCTCGATGCGGAGACGGGTGCGACTCCTCTTGCAGTCATGAAAGAGGCTTTCAAGAGTGGTAATCCTGATGTGCTGAATCAATTACCGTCTTTCCAAGATATGCTTTTGGGCAATACAGGTGGTTGCCTTGGTGAGGTCTGTGCAGCAGCTCTTATCTTAGGCCTCATCATTCTTCTTGTCAAGAAGGTTATCACTTGGCATATCCCTATCAGCATTCTTGCGACAGTGGCAGTTTTCTCAGGTCTGCTTAATTGGGCAAACCCAGTTTATGCAAGTCCTGTAGCAGAGCTTCTGAGTGGCGGTCTTTTGCTTGGCGCCATCTTCATGGCGACTGACTATGTCACTTCCCCGATGAGCAAGAACGGTCAGTTAATCTATGGTGTTGCCATTGGTGTTCTGACAGTTTTGATACGTGCTTTTGGTGCTTATCCGGAAGGTATGTCATTTGCTATTCTTATTATGAATGCCTTCGTTCCGCTCATTAACAATAAGTTTAAACCTAAAAGATTTGGCGAAGTGCCAGCAAAGAAGTAACGTATGGAAAAGTTAAAGTCTTCATTAACAAACATGTTGGTGGTGCTTACAGTCATCGCCATCATTGCTGCAGGAGTGCTTGCTTCGGTCAATGCTGTCACGGCTCCTCAGATTGAGAAAATAAATGCGGAAAATCTGGCTGCCGGCATCAAGGCGGTGATGGGAAGTGATGAAATTCAGGTTTCAGACCCATGGGAGAAGGATGCTTTCGTCGTGTATGACATTAACGATAAGGCTGGCGCTAAACTTGGTAAGGCTGTGGTTACATCCGAGAATGGCTTTAGTGGTGCCATTAAGGTGCTTGTCGGCTTCAATACTGAGGGTGATATCCTTGGCTATACCGTGCTTGAGCATGCTGAAACTCCAGGACTTGGCGCAAAGGCTAACGAGTGGTTCCAGGACAAGATTGTCGGGATGAATCCAGGAAAGAGCAACTTTACTGTTAGCAAGGATGGTGGCGATGTTGATGCCATCACTGCGTCAACCATTACAAGCCGCGCGTTCCTCAAAGCTATTCAAAATGCGTATAATCAAATCATGGCTGAGACTGATGCTACTTCAGGAGCTACGCAGCAAACTACTGCTTCAGACATTGAGACTCCAGAAGTGATTGAATAACCCCAAGAAAGGAAAAAGAATATGAACAACTTCAAAGTATTGGTGAATGGTATCATCAAGGAGAATCCTACATTTGTCCTTCTTTTGGGTATGTGTCCAACCCTTGGTACCACTTCTTCTGCCCTTAACGGCATGTCTATGGGACTCGCTACCATGTGTGTCCTCATCGTTTCTAACTTTCTCATTGCACTTATCAAGAAACTGATTCCTGATGCGGTGCGTATCCCTGCCTATATCGTAGTGATAGCCAGTCTTGTGACAGTGCTTCAGATGCTGATTAAGGCGTATGCGCCAGAAATAGATAAGAGCCTCGGACTCTTCATCCCGCTCATCGTCGTAAACTGCATCATTCTTGGTCGTGCGGAGTCTTTTGCTGCCAAGAATGGCCCGATTGCATCCATTTTTGACGGTATAGGTATTGGTCTTGGCTTTACGCTCGGACTGACAGCGCTTGGTGCTGTGCGTGAATTGCTCGGTACGGGAGCCATCTTTGGCGTCAATCTTTGGGGCGAAGAGTATGGCATGCTGATGTTTGTGCTTGCCCCTGGTGCATTCCTTGCCCTGGGCTATCTTATAGTATTGTTTAACAAGTATGTAAAGAAAGCATAAGGAGGATAGATTATGGATTATGTATTAAGTTTGATTCTTATCATCATTACCGCCATCTTCGTCAATAACGTTGTGTTGGCGCAGTTTCTTGGCATCTGTCCTTTCCTTGGCGTGTCCAAGAAAGTCGACACTGCATCAGGCATGGGAATGGCTGTGACAGCAGTCCTTGTTGTTGCAACGATTGTAACTTACCTCATTCAGGTGTATGTGCTCAATGCTTTCGGGCTTGAATATCTCCAGACCATTGCTTTCATCTTGGTCATTGCAGCTCTTGTGCAGATGATTGAGATTATTCTCAAAAAGACGATGCCAGCCCTGTATCAGGCTCTTGGCGTTTTCTTGCCACTTATCACGACGAACTGCTGTATCCTGGGTGTCGCTATTTTGGTGATTCAGAAAGACTATGATTTGCTTGAAGGTATCATCTATGCCCTCTCTACAGGTCTGGGATTCCTTCTTGCCATGGTTCTCTTTGCTGGTCTCCGTGAGCAGTTGGATTTGGTCAATGTGCCCAAGTCATTCGAGGGAGTGCCTATCGCCTTTGTTACAGCTTCGCTTCTCGCTATGGCCTTTATGGGTTTCAGTGGAGTAGATGGAGGCTTGAAGATTCTCTTTGGGCTATAGCAGTTTCTCTGCGTATTTCAAGCGTACCCCTCGGGTCCGCCATACCGTACCCCTCGGGTCCGATACATCGGACCCGAGGGGTACGTTTTTTATATGCTTTGTGTCAACTTGTGAAAAAACGTTCAAAACAGTGTCTAAAATGCCTCTTTGGAACCTGTGTGCCTTGCATCGATTTATCTATATGGAGTACATTGATATGCAGGGGTTCTTCATATCTCAACAAAAGATGTTTGCAAAATGCTTTTTGGAATATTCATGTAAATAATGTGGTGATAATGTGCTGGGAACAAAGAAAAAAATGTAACTTTGTTCATCAAAATCAGTATCAATGAAAATAAAGTTTATAGGATGTTTACTTGCATGCCTGTTCTCATGGGGATTGTCTGCACAAGAAAAGTCCACGTCTCTGCAGGCGCGGCAAGTATTTGACGAAGTTTATCAGAAAGTGTTTGGTCCTCAAGGGGCAGCTTTGAGCTATAAGGTTGATATTGTTGGTATCTATAAGACCGAAGGAAGAATTTGGTATAAAGGGAAAAAGTCTAGGTACCAGTCGTCGAACAGCAAGAGTTGGAATGACGGGGTGACGGCTTATCTGGTGAAAGACAAGAAAAGAACGGTGGAGATATTCAAAGCGTCCTCCTCCAAACAGAGCCGCTTTGGCGATGATTTCAAGTTTTATCCAGAGAACTATACTTACCAGATGAAGATGGAAGACGGTAATATATTACTGATACTGAAAGGGAAGAAAGGAACAAAGTCCATGAGGGAAATTCGAGCTTTGCTTGACAAGGAGACTCGGACGCCGCTGTCTCTTCGTATCAAGGTGGCTTTCTTCTGGGTTAGGGTGGACATTTCGGATGTGAAATCAGGGGGCATTAAGGATGAAGAGTTTGTGTTTCCACGAAATCAGTATCGCGGATATGAAATGATTGACCGAAGAAACGAGGAATGATTTGTGTGACGCATCCTTTTCTTTTTAAGAATAATTATGAACAACCCTGTGCGTTTCTGCCTTTTTTTTCGTACCTTTGCAAGGTAAATAAAAATATAGATAGAATCATGGAAATAAATAGCTGGTTTGAATGTAAGGTAAAAATGGATGTGATGAAAGATGATGGCACAACAAAGCCTGAGACTTTCACCTATCTCGTTGATGCGTTGAATTTTACAGAGGCTGAATCACGAATCATTGAAGAAGTGACTCCTTATACAAGCGGCAATCTGGATGTGACAGACATTAAGCGTGTGAAATATGCTGAGATTTTCGCTAGCGACAGCGATATGGCTGATAAATGGTATAAGGTGCGCTGCCTTTTCATGACTATTGATGAAAAAACGCAGACGGAAAAGGAAATCGCCAATAACATGCTGGTGCAGGCTGGCACGTTCCATGAAGCGGTGAAGAATTTTGATAATGGCATGAAAGGTAGCCTGATGGACTATCGGATAGCAACATTGCAGGAAACTAAGATTATGGATGTTTTCCGCTATGTGGCTCGTACAAGGAAAGAAGAGGATGCAAAGCCCGAATATGAGGCATGATGATAAAAGATAATCTGAAAAGGATTGAAGCAACTCTGAAACCAGGCGTCAGACTGGTGGCTGTGTCCAAGTATCAGCCTATTGCTGCCTTGCAGGAGGCGTATGATGCTGGACAGAGAGCCTTTGGCGAAAGCCACGTGCAGGAGTTGGTGGTGAAGCATGAGGCTCTCCCTAAAGATGTCGAATGGCATTTTATTGGTCATCTGCAAACCAATAAGGTAAAGTATATGGCCTCTTTTGTGAGTTTAATTCATTCTGTAGACTCGTTGAAGTTGCTGAAGGAAATAAACAAACAGGCATTAAAGGCAGGACGTGTTATTGATGTGCTATTACAGTTGCATGTTGCTGCCGAGGAAACAAAATTCGGATTAACCCAGCATGAAGTCGTAGAAATGCTGGAAAGTGATGACTTTATTGCTTTAAAAAACGTTCGAGTTGTAGGTTTGATGGCTATGGCAACAAATACAGAGGATGAGGAGCAGGTGGCGATGGAGTTTGAAAGCGTCAGACAGTTTTATCATGTATTGAAAGATGGCTATTTTTCAGGGAAACCCGAATTTAAGGAGATTTCGATGGGTATGAGTGGGGATTACTTGATAGCCCAGAAATATGAAAGTACACTCGTGAGAGTGGGAAGCTCTATCTTCGGAGAACGAATTTATGAATAACGAATAAAAAAGAACGACTTAAATCGACTAACTATGAACTTAAATGAAAAACGACGTGATGTGGCAAGAGATATCTGCCGCAGTTATGGAATTACATTGAGCGTTGATGCGCTCCATGCATTTGCCGATATTCTTGAACCATTTAAGGTGCTGAAAGGGCACCGGCTTGTAGATGAGGGGCAAGTGTGCAACTACATGTATTATGTTGAACGAGGGTTAGTGCTACAGTACTATCGCAAAAACAATGTTTCTGTGACAGAGCACATTAGCCATGAAGGTGACATGGTGATATGCATCGAGAGTTTTTTCTTGCGTGAACCCTCTAAAATAGTTGTTGCTATGTTGGAGCCAAGCGTTGTGTTTGGTATACCGCATGATGCAATGGAGAAGCTTGCTAGCAGGTCGTTTGAAATATGCAAACTAGTGTTTAGCATTCAGCAGCGTGCTCTTATTGTGTCTCAACATAAGGCGGATGTGCTTCGGTTTGAAACTGCCAAAGAAAGGTATATCCGTACGATGAAAGAAAATCCGGAAATCATTCGTAGAGCGCCATTGCACAATGTTGCTTCGTATTTGCAAATGTCGCCAGAAACGCTCAGCCGAGTGAGGTCGCAGGTGACAGATGCAGATATGGAATAATGGGATTCAGTTCTTCTTAGTTAACCTGATTGACAGGCTCTCCGTCTAAATACGCTCTGACATTTTCTGTACAGATGTCAATAAGTCGCTGCCGTGCTTCTCGTGTGGCCCAAGCAATGTGTGGGGTGATGTAACAGTTGGGTGCATCGAGGAGGGGATTGTCGGCAGAAGCAGGCTCCGTGGTGAGAACATCAGTTCCGTATGCTGCAATGGTTCCATTTTTGAGTGCATCAGCAACTGCAGCGTCGTCAACTAGTGGACCGCGGCCTGTATTGATAAGAATGGCCGTGGGTTTCATGGAAATAAGTCTTTCTTTATTAACAAGATGATGAGTCGTTTCTGTTAATGGGCAATGTAGAGAAATGATGTCGCATTGCTTGAAGATACATTCCAAATCCACCTTCTTTATTCCGAAAGGCAAGTCTTCCTCTTCTTTGGAAGTATAGGCGAAAACTTGAAGGCCGAAACTTGTTGCTATGCGCGCTGTCGCCATCCCCGTATTGCCTAATCCGATAATGCCCATTTTCTTTCCGCTCAGTTCAAACAGCTGATGATCGAGATAGCAAAAGTCTGGGGAGGAAACCCATTTACCTTGTTTGTTTTCACGTGCGTAGTGGTCAACTCGGCTGACGATGTTTAGAAGATGGGAAAAAACCATCTGTGCCACACTTTCTGTTGAATAAGCAGGAATGTTTGTAACAACAATATTCTGCCGGTTGGCTGTTTCTATATCCACGACATTGTATCCTGTGGCGAGTATGCCAATGTATTGCAAGCGTGGAAGTTTGTTTAATATCGTAGCATCAAGCGCTACTTTATTCGTGAGAACTATTTCTGCTCCTTTGCACCGGGAAACAACGTCCTCGGGTGACGTTCGTTCGTATGATTCTACTTCTGCGAAATCTGTCAGCCCGTTCCAAGTCAATTCTCCTTGGTCAACTGTATATGCGTCAAGAATAACTATTTTCATTTATCAAAGTATGATTCGGGTAAGTCACCTGATGATGATGCAAAGATGGTTATTTTTTTGTGATAATTGATTAAATTAGCACTTTTTCTTTCCATAATCTTCGTATTTCAATTTTCGGAGCTGGTATAACAGCCATTCTTGCCATTTGAAGAGCAACCAAAAAGGACGTAAAGGCATATATCCGAACTTATATCTGATGTTGAAAGGCAAGCACGTGGCAGTATCAATGTTTTCCCATGCATGGCGTAATAGATTCAGAGCATGCGCTCGTTGAGCTTTTGTGAATTTCTTTTTATTTATGTTGTAAAACCAGAAACACCCAATGAGGTTATACCACCTTTGTTCCTCATACATATCTATTACATCATGTGGAATGTTCCATTCTATCAGTTTCTTGTGTAAACTTTCATTGGCAATCAGCCAGTCGAAGCGTCGTATCGTTGCTTGGTGAGTGCATGAGTCTTCTCTTTGAATAAAGTAATATTTGCCAGTAGAACATCGTACGTTTCTGGAGTGCAGGTAGTGTGCCATTGTGACGTTGTCGTCACTGTAGCTGTGGCATGTCTCGTCAAAAGGGAATTGTTTGTAAAGTTCCGTGCGTGCTACATACCATCCATGTACATCCCATTTCAGGGACTTGACAAAAGCGTCATATCCCGATAAGACAGAAAAGGGTGGGGTACGGTATCCATGTTCGTGTCCGTCAGGGTATCGGTATCGTACATCCAGCAGGACGCAGTCAGTCTCTGGGTGTTGGACAAAGACGGCGAGTGCTTTTTCCATCGCATCGGGAGCCATGTAGTCATCGCTGTCAAGAAAGGCGGTGTATTCTGCCTTGATTAGTGGGATTCCTTGATTACGTGCGTATGCTTGTCCGTGATTTTCAGGCAACGAAACCACGTCTATACAAGAATACTGGTGTTGGTATTGATGAAGTATATTCAATGAGGAATCAGTGGAGGCATCGTCAATGCAGATAATCTGTATGTCCTGGATTGTTTGTCCAAGAAGTGAGTCGAGGCAACGAGATATCGTCGCCTCTGCATTATAGATAGAAACCAATACACTAACTTTTGGCATAGAACTTTTGTCTTAAGAGGTTGCGCAGGTTAATTCTTTTATCTATTTGGAAAAAACAATATGTGGAGGTGGCTATGGTGATGGCGACCATGGATAAATATGCTATGAGGTCAGAGGATATGAAGGATGAAGCGAAGCATAAGATTGATGAAAAGGCCAAAGGAATGCCTAAGGAAAAGAAAGAACGGGAATACCCAATGTCATATCGCCATCTGTTGAAGAACATGCTGACACTGATGTCAATGGCTGCGCCAATAAGCAAGGCGATGCCCATGCCGTCAAGCCCATTGAGATAGTATCCTCCCGCGAGCAAAGCTATAGTTTTGATATTAGTCCATAGTCCCTCCATGAAAAAGAAATAGGCATTGTCGCCTTTGGCTATACAAATGTAATCGAGAGGGAAACAGGTTGCTCGGGCAATGACACAAACAGCCATGGCTCTTAGCAGGAAAATAACCGTGTCAAACTCGCTGGTCAATAACAACCTGATAATTAAGGGGGCAATCGTGATAAGTATCAGTGATATAGGAACAATGATAAGTAAAACGATTTCTCCTTCTTGGTTGACTAATGTCTGTGATTTCCTTTTATTTTTAATAATGGAGGAAAGATGAGGGAAGTAATCAGTTCCCATGGCTGCGAACACCATGGCTGTGCATTGCAAGGTGATGGCATTGGCTGCTTGATAAAAACCAATGTCAGATTCTGTACCCCAATATCCGATGAATGTATTAGTCAGATAAGTAGCAACAGATCCAATAACAGTAGTTGTCATGATGGTTGCTCCGAGGAGGAGCATACCTTTCCCCTGTTTGAGGGTGGTGCTCCATGATTGACGGGATGGCTTGATGTTCAGTTTTTTAGTAAAGAAACGGCTTGAGCACCAAGAAATAAATCCCAGTATGGCGATACTTGGCGCAATGCCCTCGTATTTCCAAATCCAGTAAATGGGTACAGCGATGAATAGCCCGCCAAGAGGAGCGGCAGTGTTGCTTAAAGCAAGATAACGCAATCTTCTGTATCCCTGCAAGATGGTTGATTCTCCAGAAGCTAGCATGAAAAAGAAAACAGCCACAGCTATCAAAGCAAGCCAGTCTTGATGTTCTGAAGTCTGAAAAGTAAGGATGCTTAACCAATAAGAGAGGGCAAATGTACTGATAGCAGCCATGCTGGCCAATAACAGCATTAGTGTTCTGAATGTCTTGATATAGCTTGCTTTCCTGTCTTCATCCTCAATGGAAGATATGGTTTTGATAGCAGATGTCGTTAGGCCAAACGTGAAGAATTGCTGTATAGGCATCAGAGTGGACATAAGATGCGAAGATATGCCCATGCCGTATGCTCCGAGCAGACATGCCACCAACTTCCCTTTGACAATATTGATTAATATAGTCATCATCTGTGTCCCGCCGAAGATGGCGGTGCCTTTCATGATATGCCTGAATGAAGATTGGCTGTTGTCTGACATGGTGTGGAAATGCTTTCGTGGTTACAACTGAAACTTGATGCTGTGGAACCTACGATGGTTGATTAAAGATGCAGCATACGGAAATCCGCTGCTATGCATCCAACGAGTTTTAATTCTGTAGATGTCTGAAGCATTGGCAATGAGGAAGAAGTCAAGAAAGGTCTTTTCGTATGTCTGATAAATTTTCTCTTCTGCAATGTCATTCCTCGATGTGTCAAAATGCAGAATGTTTCCTGCGACGATGTAAGTGTATGGGAGTTTATCTGCGTAAGAAAGAAATGTGTGACTGTCTGAATTGACGAGGATTTTTTGTGTCGGGTGTATAGAGTGTATGTGTTCTATCTGTTTGATGCAGGCATCAATGAGTCTTTCCTTTTCTTTGTCTGGAAGTTGCTCCCCTTGTGTCGTGTCTTGAAAATCTCCTAAGGCTCCTAGGAATCGGGCTGATACACTTACGTATTTATCTCCCAGAACTTGAATTTGATTGTCTATTGCTTTTTGTAGTTCATCCGTTGGTCTGAACAATTCATGGAAAGCTTTGCTATAGTCTCCAAGATAGGAGAACATGGCATTAGTATAGACATGCACTTGTGTTCCTTGTGCCCTTTCTATCCGTTCTTTTAGCCATTGTTTTTGCTTTTTTGCTTGATAGGGACTGTCAGCCCCTATTTCTAGTGCCACAGGAGTTGCTGCTGGCTGTGAATAGTGAATTTCAGTTTCCTTGATGTACCAGTCGTAAGTGTTGGGGGCAAGGAATCTGTCCAAATTAAATGGATGAACGAAATGTATACGAAAGTCTGCTCCCATCTCTTGGCAGAGCATATAGGTAGACAAAATCCCCTTCAGCCTGTCTGCCCATCCGCCGTTTTCAATCCATCCGTTGCATATGGTAATGACTAATTTCCGTTCTTCCTTTTTATGCTGTGCGTTTGCCCCAAGCTGCTCCTCCTTTATGGGGTAGTGTTTTTGTAATTTCTCATCCCAGATGCGAGTCAATTCCCGACTGAATACATACCAATTATAATACCTGTTTGCCAACAGGCATTTTTTTGTTTCAAAATGCAGTCTCTTGTATGCTCTTCTAAACGGGTTTGCCATAAAGGTATAGATTCGTCTAGGATTTATTTAAATAACGTTTGGCGTGTCTTTTTATTGT
This sequence comes from Bacteroidales bacterium, assembly GCA_030528885.1. Classification (GTDB taxonomy): domain Bacteria; phylum Bacteroidota; class Bacteroidia; order Bacteroidales; family Bacteroidaceae; genus Minthosoma. The sequence goes on from JAUMXY010000041.1 coordinate 16,976, forward strand.
GTGAGGAGGGGAAAACCGGACAGGGTGGAGGTGTCTGTTGCAGGTATACAGAAATTGAGAACAAAAAAAGGAAGTTTCGTGTGAAACTTCCTTTTATATCTTGAAGTGTTTCTTTTTACTTCTTCTTCATTGCTGCGTAACGGTTCATGAACTTGTCTACGCGACCTGCAGTGTCAACAAGCTTGGCCTTACCTGTGTAGAATGGGTGAGAAGTTGAAGAAATTTCAATCTTGATTACTGGATACTCCTGACCTTCGAACATTTCTGTTTCGTTCGATTTTGCTGTGGAGCGAGAAAGGAACATATCGCCGTTAGACATATCCTTGAAGATAACAGGACGATAGTTCTCTGGGTGAATACCTTTTTTCATTTTAGTTTATTGTTTTATACAGTCAAATAAATTATTGCTGGTGACAATAAGTTGTTTATCTCTCATGCTTTCGTAAAAGCGGTGCAAAGTTACGCTTTTTTATCAAATAGACAAAACAAAACGCTTTATTTTTCTTTCACCCCATTAAATAATTGCTTCTTTATTTGTTTTTTATGATGCGAAGTGCTGTTTTATTCGTTTTTTTGAGCTACCTTTGTAGTCGGAATCGCAAAATAGTGCTTCCACAAGTGTTCATTGTCAACATTAATTTATTTTTAAACATAAAAGATTTATGGTAAGTTACAAAGACCTTGGTCTCGTGAATACTCGCGAGATGTTCAAGAGAGCTGTTGCAGGCGGCTACGCTATTCCAGCTTTCAATTTCAACACAATGGAGCAGATGCAGGCTATTGTTATGGCTGCAGTTGAAACAAAGTCTCCAGTTATCATGCAGGTGTCTAAGGGTGCTCGCAACTATGCTAACGGCACAATTCTCCGCAACCTTGCTAAGGGTGCAGTAGAGTATGCTAAGGAGCTCGGATGTGAGAATCCTGAAATCGTTCTCCACCTCGACCACGGAGATACTTTCGAAATCTGCAAGGAGTGCATCGACAATGGTTTCTCTTCTGTAATGATTGACGGTTCACACCTTCCATACGAGGAGAATGTTGCTCTTGCAAAGAAGGTTGTTGAGTATGCACATCAGTTCGACGTAACAGTTGAGGCTGAGCTTGGCGTTCTCGCAGGTGTTGAAGATGAGGTTGTTGCAGCTGAATCTCACTACACTAAGCCAGAAGAGGTTATTGATTTCGCAACTCGTACAGGCTGCGACTCTCTCGCAATCTCTATTGGTACTTCTCATGGTGCTCACAAGTTCACTCCTGAGCAGTGCACACTCGTGAACGGCGTTCTCGTTCCACCACCACTCGCATTCGATATTCTTGCTGAAATCGAGAAGAAACTTCCTGGTTTCCCAATCGTCCTTCACGGTTCTTCTTCAGTTCCAATGGAAGAGGTTGAGACAATCAACAAGTTTGGTGGCAAGCTCGAGGCTGCTATCGGTATCCCAGAAGAGCAGCTCCGCAAGGCTTCACAGTCAGCTGTATGCAAGATCAACATCGACTCAGACTCTCGTCTTGCTATGACTGCTGCTATCCGTCAGCACCTCGCTGAGCATCCTGGTGACTTCGACCCACGTCAGTATCTGAAGCCTGCTCGCGACAACATGAAGAAGATGTACATCCACAAGATTGTGAATGTGCTCGGTTCAGACGGTAAGCTTGCTAAGTAATGAAATAATTTTTAGCTAATGTACTGCGCAACTATGGGTCTTTTGGGTCTGTAGTTGCGCTCTTTTTTCTTTAGCTGTCATTCCTGTTATCAATGATATACAAGGTTCTTTTGTGTCTTCTCCTGACGGTGTGTGTATGCCCTCATGCTCAGAGCGCATCTGCCGACTCTGTCGCTTCTGTTTCAGCAGAACCGATAGATTCAGCCTATATGGCGCAGATAGATTCCATCCTCCAAGAGTATGAAGCCATGCAAAAGCAAAGGGAGGTGGAGAAAGTCGTAGAGCAGTATGAAACAGCCATGCTCAAGAAAGAAATGTCCTTAAATGCAGATGGTGTGTTGCCATTGGCTCGTGGATTGCTCTTGTCCTGGACCGACCATGGTTTTGTGAAGCAACCTGCTCGGTTTCAAGAGAAAGACGATGCTCTCAATTGGGCTGACTACGGAGTGGCAGGCGCGCCATTGGTGGCTAATTGGGTGATGAAAGCTGCAGGAGTGAAGAGCCGTTCCAAACTGGAGCGGATGCTGACCGCCAATGCAATGGCTTTAGGTATGTCGTTTGGCATAACCCAGTTGCTGAAGCATACTGTGAAAGAGACACGTCCAGACCTCAGTGACCAGCATGCTTTTCCCTCTGGACACACCAGCTTCGCCTTCGTGTCTGCCAGTGTGCTGAGCCGCGAATATGGCTATCTGTCTCCTTGGGTGTCCGTCGGCAGTTACACCACAGCCACAGCCACCCAGCTACTTCGGCTCAAGCACCATAAGCATTGGGTGAACGATTTGTACATGGGGGCAGGAATTGGTATGGTGAGCACGAATTTGGCTTATTTCCTCACAGACAAGATATTTGGTGTTGATGCCGTTAATAAGCCAGAATTGCGCCGCAAAGATGTGCTTCGCTTGATGAAGTTCAACGCTCAGCCTTCAGGCATCTCTGTCGTGGCTGGAACGGAAGTTGGCAACAGGAAGATTCGCTTTGACGATGCGATGATAAAGCTGGGCTCTGCACTTTCCACAGGAGTAGATGTGGAATGGCACACGTCTCCTTACATCGCTTTAGGTTTGCAGACAAAAGCCGTTACTGCCCAGACTAAAGTGTTTGGCACAAGCAGCGTTTTCACAGGGGAGAATTTGAACTATTATCATTTGGACGTATCAGCAAAGCTGAGCACCCCCATCACGCTTGGCAATAGATTGGGTACACGCGTGTTTGCTGGAGCTCGCATCATAGACGGAGTGAGCTTGACCGACGGAGTTGCTACCTATAGCATACCAGATGAAACAAAGTTTGAATGCGGATTGGGATTGTCCTACGAATGCCTCGACACTGGTAATTATGTGTGGGGATTCAATTGTGACTACTACTATACATTCTCAGATTATATGAAGAACCGCTATTGCATCAGCTCCATCTGGAAAATATTGTTTTGACAAACTCTATTAGAAGAATAAGACACCGTTTCTACAAATAGGGTATTCGTGTTCTTCAAATATTTCTTTAACGTCAGTTCGATTTGAATATTCTGCCTCGCAGAGGCACTACAAAAAACATATATTGTCATATCGAACTCGCCTTTCCAAACGTTCACGACACATGTCAGACACTGACACTTCAGCATGGAGGCACAGGGCATTTTCACCTTGTGCCCCTTTTCTTTTTGAGGAGGGCTGGGCAAGCGGCTGCAAACGCACACCGCGCAGACAAGGTTTCAGACACCGTGCGCATAATAACACGAACACCCTGTGCCTATTATTTCCGACACGGGCAGCATGTCTGGGTATCAACGCTTTAGATTTTTGGAGGGGAAAGGGCACAGAAAGCGTACTCGAGGGGTGCAATGCGGCACACCCCTCGGGTACGACACGTTATCAAAAAACGTCAGTTCGATATAAAGAGCCGCCTTGCGAGGCACTACAAAAAACAATATCTTTGTTATATCGAACTCACGTTTCTTTAAGTTGCCCAAATGTAAAGAGTTGTAAGGGTGTTAATAGCTTCCGATGAACAGGAACAGCATGGACAGCAGCACCAAGGCGAGGTCGATGAGCTTCGACTTGAGGTTCTTCTCGTGGAACACCATGGCACCGAAGAGGAAACTGACGATGACACTTCCACGGCGCACCATCGAGACAATGGAAATCATGGCGCCATCAAGCCCCAATGCGTAGAAATAGACGAAGTCGGCGGCTGAAAGGAACACGCTGATGAGGATGATGCACCAATCCCAATGAAAAGGGGTTGTCTTCTTATGGGTTGGCCACCAGAGCAGGAAGAGCATGGCAAGCATCATGAAGAATTGATAGATGTTGTACCATGATTGCACGGCAAGCTTGTCTAGTCCCACGCCGCCATTTTCGGGTGATGCCATCAGAAACTTGTCGTAAAGTCCTGATATGGCGCCCAGCACATTGGCGAGAACCACGAAGACAATCCATTTGTTGTGCTTGAAGTCGATTCCTTCTTTCTTGCTGGAACGCGAGAGCATATAGAGTCCCACCATTGCCACGATGACACCAATCCATTGCCACACGTTCAGTTTCTCTGAGAAGAATGTAAGTGCGCCAATCAGCACCATCACGGGACGGGTGGCATTGATGGGGCCGACTATGGTTAGCGGCAGGTGCTTCAGCCCGAAGTAGGCGAAGAGCCAGCTGCTAAGCACGATGCACGACTTCAGCAGGATGTACTTGTGTTCTGCCCATCCGTACTGGTGGGTGTAGAAAAGGCTGTCTTCGCTGATGTACCCTTCTCTTGACAGGATAATGAAGGGTAGAAAGATGAGCGATGAAAACAACGTGTTGAGCAGCAGCACAGGAATGACTGCATTCTCCTTTAGTGATTTCTTCTTGAATACATCATAGAAGCCGAGGAGGGCAGCGGAAAGGAATGCAAGGATTAACCACATAAATAAACGTTAATGAGCAATTTTACATTAATAATAATTCATGAAAAATTTGTGGAAAATTAATGGTAATTCGTGTTTTATCTAAACATAAATTATCACGAATTATCCACGAATTAATCATAAATTATTTTTGTCTATTATTTTTTACGGTTATTCATGAATTATATTTTTTCTTCGTCAGCATATTCGGGGTAGAGCATGTTCATGTTTTTGTCAAGTAGGACACACTCGTTTGTCTCTTCAATGTAGGCATAACGCTCGCCTTGCAGACTTGGCTGTCCGAAGTTGATTAGAAGTCCGATGGGTTTCTGTGTCAGTCGTAGGTAGTTGAACAGCTGTGCTCGATGTGCAGAAGTCAGTTCTTTGACCGATTTGAGTTCCACTATAACGTCATCCACCACCAAGTCCATCTTGTAGAACTTCTCCAACTGATGATGTTTATAAAAACACGGCAGCAACTTCTCTTGTTCACTTTCAATTCCACGGTCAAGCAGTTCCAAATGCAACGCCTCGTTGTACACAGGCTCCAGCAGCCCCCAGTTCAACTCACTATGCACATCCATTGCCGCTCCGATAATCTCATAAACGGCATCTTTATACTTTCTCGGATTCATCTCGATAAACTTATGATTAATTCGTGGCTAATTCATATACAAGAACATTATATGTCATACCGTTTTTGAATATAGCATCGGGATGGGTGCTTTTTCGTGTGAAACCGTTCTTCTCCAAAACTCTTGCTGATGCCACGTTGGGTTCATACACTTTCCCGATTATTCGTTGAAGCGACAATTCTTTGAAGACAGTATTGCAAATCAAGGCAACGACTTGAGTTGCAATGCCTTGATTCCAGTAGTCTTTTGATAGCATATATCCAATTTCTCCGTCGGATTTTAGAGAAGAATCTCGTTCTACAGATACGCTTCCAATAATTTCCCCGTCTTCAACTATAGCCCGAAACACACCGTCTTTTCCTTCTTTTTCTTGTACCATTGTCAGCCACTGGACGGCATCATCTTCTGTGTAAGGAAAAGGCATCCTATCTGATAAAAATCTTCGGTCAACAGCATTGCACAAAGTTGTCAATGCCTCTTTGTCCTTCAACGTCCATTCCCTAATATCTATTTTTGCCATGTATTCTTGATGTATATTTATGAAAATTCGTGGGCATGATATGGTCATTCATGTTCAAGAAAAACATCTTCAGGATAGGTTATGTCGGCGAGGAATAGTGCATTTCCCGGTACAGATGTTCCTGCCGAACACCTGTCTTTCTTCTCGATGATTTCACGGAACTGCTCGATGGTCAGCACGCCGCGTCCCACATCAAGGAGAGTTCCGACGATGGCGCGTACCATGTTGCGGAGGAAACGGTCTGCCGTAATGGTGAACTGCCACTTGATAGGGGATACCTGTTCCCAATGGGCGTGCATGATGCGGCAGTTATTCGTCTTCACGTCGGTATGGAGCTTGGAGAAGGAAGTGAAGTCGATGTAGTCGAACAATGTCTTTGCTGCCTCGTTCATTTTGTCAAAGTCAAGCGGTTGAGGAAAACGGTAGGCATACGGCTCAAAAGGTGACTTCTCTGTGATGATATAATAATGGTAGGTGCGCGAAGTGGCAGAGAAACGCGCATGAGCATCGTCCTTCACCTGCTGGATTTTATGGATGACAATGTCTGGCGGCAGGAACTTGTTCAGACGATAAGCCAGCTGTCCGTTGTCCGTCGTCTGTTGGCAATCAAAGTGCGCCACCATCAGAGAGGCATTCACTCCTGCGTCCGTCCGTCCGGCTCCTGTCACCTCGATGGGTTCGCGCAGCAAGGTGGAAAGTGCCTTGTTCAGCACCTCCTGCACGCTGATGCCGTTGGGCTGAATCTGCCAGCCGTGATAGCGTGCGCCGTCGTAGGATAGGTAGATGAAATAACGCATTTTCTACGGAGTTACTCGATTGTGGAAGAATACACGCTTCAGTGCGCTGGCCATGCGAGTGCGAGGCGCACGAATGCTAGCCTTGTTGCGATAGAAGTGCCACAGCATCAGGGCTGATGTGATGGTTGCGATACCGTCTGCCGTCGTGATGCTAATCCACACTCCATTTGTGCCCCATAGCTCAGGGAAAATCAAGAGGAAGGGCACAAGGAACACCAGCTGTCGGCTCACAGACAGGAAGATGCTCTTCTTTGCCATGCCAATGCTCTGGAAGAAGTTGCCCACCACGATTTGAAAACCTACGATGGGCGACATGATGACGATGATTCGCATGCCCGTGATGGCGAGTTCAGCGAGTTGTGGGTCGCTTGTGAACAGCATGACGGGATACTGAGGGAAAAATTCGCAGAGGATGAAAGAGAGGGTCATCGTGACTGTGGCGAGGATGATAGCCTTCTTCAGCACTTCTGTCACGCGGTCAGGCTGCTGTGCGCCAAAGTTGAATCCTGCAATAGGCTGCATGCCCTGGCAGATTCCCAAGACAACCATGACGAACAGGAAAGTGATGCCGTTCACGATTCCATAGGCAGCAATGGCCAGGTCGCCGCCATGCTTTGTCAGCCCTTTGTTGATGAAGATGACCACCAAACACGCGCAGAGCTGCATGCAGAAGGGCGACATTCCGATAGAGATAATGTTCTTCACGATACGCTTCTTGAGTCCGTAAATGCCAGAGTGCAAATGGATTAGGTCTTTCTTGTTCGATAAAATCGTTATCACATAAATGAGCGAGAAAACCTGTGCAAGAATTGTGGCAATAGCCGCTCCCTTGATGCCCATGCCGAACGTGAAGATGAACAGCGGGTCGAGAATGGCATTGATGATGACCGTAGCAATCGTGGCCGACATCGCCACATGAGGATGCCCAGTGCTTCGCAGGGCTGCATTAAGACCAAGAAAGAGATGCGTCACCACATTGCCATAGAGGATGATTTCCATGTAGTCGCGTGCATACATGATGGTGTTCTCCGATGCGCCAAAGAACAGCAGCAGCGGGTCGATGAAGATGAGACCTAGCACACCCACAACGATACCGATAATGATGTTGAGCGACACGAGATTGCCCAGCACCCTTTCTGCCGTCTGATAGTCCTTCTGCCCCAGCTTGATAGAAATCATGGTCGAGCTTCCCACGCCCACCATCGCGCCAAAAGCGGCACTCAGGTTCATGATGGGGAAGGTGACGGCCAGACCTCCCAGCGACAGCGTTCCCACATCAGGAATGTGCCCGATAAAGATACGGTCAACGATGTTGTATAGTGATGATGCCGTCATCGCCACCACGGCAGGTATGGCATATTTGACGAGCAGTTCACCAATCGGCCTTGTTCCCAGCTCCTTTGTTCTGTTATCCTGTTGCATACGCAGTTTGTGTCTTTAGCTTGAAAATCGCTGCAAAGTTACGCATTTTTTTTCACACATCAGTCCACTTCTCCGTTTTTGTGCATAGAGGCGAAGAGCTGTCCGCTCGTCTTCGCCTCCATGCTGTTTTTATGCCTTCTTTCATCGCTGTTATGTTACACCCTTCATCATAATTACGTTTCCCCCTTCATCGTAA
>JAUMXY010000068.1 GCA_030528885.1 Bacteroidales bacterium
CCCGAGATTACAAATCACGTGCTCTGGCCAACTGAGCTAAAGAGGCTTATAAAACCGTTCGCACAGACGAGTCCATGCGAAACGGGTGCAAATTTAGGCATTATTTTTCAAATGCAAAATTTTTCACAGACTTTTTTAAATATTTGTCTGTTTTTCTTTGTATTTACCTATCTGTTTTTCTAGTGCAGATAGCGATTCCATTACTGCTTCTTCAAACGTGTCGCAAATCTTTTCAGCAAATAAATCCGTTCCTGGAAGTGATACGGTCAGGCTTGCCTGTTTATTCATTGCTGTTTCTGGCTTCACGACCTTTAGTGACACCTCTACCTTTCTTATATCGTTGCAATACTTGTCCAGTTTACTAACCTTCTTCTGGATAAACTCTTGCAACTTATCGGTTGCGTCGAACTTGATTGCCTTGATGTTAACGTCCATAGTCACTGCATTTAATAGTTGAACAATTAGTTTATTTGCGCGGATGCGCATTCTTATACTCATTTTTCAAATCTTCGAACGAAACATGGGTGTAGACTTCGGTTGTCGCAACACTTTCGTGCCCCAGCAGTTTCTGGATAGAAGTCAAGTCTGCCTTGTTATTCAGCATTGCTGTTGCAAACGAGTGGCGGAGCACGTGCGGACTTCTCTTCTTCATGGTTGTCACCATAGAAAGATTATCCTTAACTATTTTTGAGACTTGCGCCTCGTTCAGCGGTTTCCCTTCTTCTGTTATGAAAAGAGCGGGAGCGTTTGAAAGCCCCGTCTTCGTCTTTCGGAAATCCAGATAAGCCAGAAGTCCTGCCTCCAACTCATCCCCGAAGGGTACAATGCGCTGCTTGTTGCGCTTGCCCGTCACCTTTATCTGCTTTGCCTTCAGATCCACACTTGCATCCGTCAGGCCCAGCAGCTCTGCACGTCTGATTCCGGTTTCATAGAACATCAGCAAGATAAGCCTATCTCTGACGCCCTTGAAAGTCTTGTCCTCTGCAGTCAGTTCCAGCAGCTTGTCCATATCCGACTCTCGCACAAAATACGGCAAGGGGCGTTTTTTCTTTGGTGCCACTACTTTTTCCATCGGATTCGCCTTGACCACTTCCATCTTTCTCAGATATTTGTAGCAAGTGCGCAATGCGCTCAGTTTCCGATTCACTGACGATGCGGTAAGTTTCTGCTCATCCAGCATGTAAATTACCCATTCTCTGACATCATCCGCCTTCACGTCCGCCCATTGGGGGTCCAGGCGTTGTCCTTCAAGGAAATTCCTGAACTCTGCCAAATCTTTCGCATAAGATTCTATGGTCGCCGGCGAATAGTTTCGTTCCGACTTCAGATATTCCAGGAATGAATCAGTCTGCAAATTCATGTTTCATCGTTTTCAGCGACTAATATAGGACATTTTAGTCAAACGACAAAATTTTCGACTGAAAACTTTGTTTTTTCTTGTTTTTACGCAGGGAATAAACCTTCTCAAAAGCTTATTCTTCCTCCTGGCGAAGCTTGTTTACATAAACAGCGTGCTGCATCTTGATGCGCTTAACAACAGATGGCTTGTCATACTGCTTACGAGTGCGCACTTCCTTGATAACGCCAGTTTTCTCTGCCTTTCTCTTGAACTTTTTGAGAGCTTTCTCAATGTTCTCACCTTCTTTTACAGGTACGATAATCATTACAATTCTTTTTTAGAAAATTTTGATAATATAATACAATAAAACCGCTGAGATTTTCCCAACGGTCGGCAAAATTACGCCAAATTTATTAAAGCACAAAACTTTAAGGCATTTTTTTGCTAAAATTGATGTTTAAATCCAGCTTGAAGCTTTCTTTTGCATCTTTTTAGCACGCTCAAAGCCCATGTTTGCCGATTTTTCTATCCATTCGCGCGCAACGAGATTATGCCCCTCCTTGTCACTCAGGCAACGATGATAAATGCCCAGCCAGTACATCGCCTCAGCATTCCCCTTGCCCGACTTCTCCTCCAGACACCTATTCACATAATTAATATAGTCATCTATGCCTATGCGCCTGTTTCCCGCCTGCCCCGCCATCATGTCCAGCAACTTTCCGCTCTCCATCTTCGTGAACACGCCCGTCTTTCCCGCCACGAAATTGCTGATATAATCAACTTGCTTCTTCGTCGCATACATGCCAAACGTCGTGGTCAGCGAGTGCATCAAGAAATGATTAACAGCAAAAACCAGCACCGTAAGCGCCAAGCCCACCCAGAAGCAGACATCACTCTCAAAATACCCATACAGCAGCAGCGGCACAGTCAACAGCAGGAAATAAGGAACCGGCGTGCTGAAATACCGTTCAATCGCGATGCTATAATAACTTCTTTTCATATTCAATGCTCGTACTTTGACAGCCACACCCATTTTAGGAGCACAAAGATAAGCATAAGTTGATTGACAATCATAAAAAACACGAAACTTTTTATGTTTTCTTGGCATATCAACCAAGTTTCACCACTTTTCGTTGAACTTGCGGCAAACAAACTTCACTTTGCATAGCCCCCTCTCCCCCGTCCCACACGCAGGAATTGCCAAGGAATTATGATAGAAACACGTTAAAACAGCACACCAAAATGGCACACTTGCAATAAAAAGTGTGCAAAAACTTAAGATTTCTTTCTACATTATCTATTATTAACTATCTTTGCATACAGAAAAATCAGCAAACAATGAACATAGGAGATAAAGTAAGATTCTTGAACGACGTCGGCGGTGGGAAAGTCGCTGCATTCCGTTCTGGTGGAATCGTACTGGTAGAAGACGAAGACGGCTTTGACGTGCCAGTACGCGCAGACGAGATTGTCGTCATCGAGACCAACAGTCTCAACATCAAGAAAGCGCCGCCCCCCAAGACCGAGTACGGAGCCGCCCCCATCAGCCCCAGCCATAACATCAGCGGCAAGGAATACCTCCGCACCAAGGCTGCAGCACCAGAAGAGGACATCGACGAGAATCTCGAAGCATGCATCATCCGACTCGAGATGACCATCCGCAAGCTGGAGGCGCGCATCACACGGCTGGAAGACGAGAAATCCGCCAAAGAAGCAGAGAAGCGCCTTGCCCGACAGACCCGCAAGCAAGACAAAAACGCCATCATCGAAGTAGACCTGCACGCCCACGAAATCCTCGAGACGACAGCAGGCATGTCAGCCAGCGACATCAAAGACTACCAGCTCAAGATATTCCGCGACACCCTCAACGCCCACCTCCACGAAAAAGGCAGGAAAATCGTGTTCATCCACGGCAAAGGCGAGGGTGTGCTCCGCAAAGCCATCACCGACGAGCTGAAGCACGCGTTCAAGACCTGCGAATACCAAGACGCTTCATTCCAGCAATACGGATTTGGAGCCACCATGGTCATCATTCACTAACCCAAGCACTCCACCGAGCGCACCGACCTCAATTTCAACCATTCCATGAAAAGAGAATCCTTCAAGATGTTCCTGAAACCCGGATGCAAAGAAGAGTACAAACGGCGCCACGCCAACCTCTTCCCCGAACTCAAGGCCCTGCTCAGCCAGAGCGGCGTGCGCAACTACAGCATCTACCTCGACGAAGAAACCAACACCCTGTTCGCCTACCAAGAACTGGAGGGCGAAGGCGGAAGCCAAGACCTTGGCGGCACAGACATCTGCAAGAAGTGGTGGGCATACATGGCAGACATCATGGAAACCAATCCCGACAACAGCCCCATCTCCATTCCGCTTCCCGAAATGTTTCACATGGACTAAAAACACTATCACATTTTGATTAAAGGTATTTCAAGAGCATTCAACACCAGCGACCCCTCCGTCATGAGCATGATGGAGCAGACCCTTGCCAACAACTGGAACCGCTGGGCATATACAGACTACGGAACAGACACCAGCTACACCTACGGCGATGTAGCCAAGATGATTGCGCGGCTGCACCAGCTGTTCCGCCAGTTAGGCCTCGAGCCTGGCAACAAGATAGCCCTGTGCGAGCGCAACTGCGCCCACTGGGCCATCGCCTTCCACGCAGCATTCAGCTACGGCGCCGTCGTCGTACCCATCCTTGCCGACTTCAGCATCGAGCAGATTCAGAACATCTACAACCATTCCGAGTCCAAGCTCATCATTTGCGGCCACAAATACGCCGACAAGCTCCAAGCACGCGTGCTCCACATCAGCAACTTCTCCATGAAAGACCAGCCGCTCGCCATCGACATGAGCGCCTATACCGACCTGCAACCATCCCAAGTCAAGTACTTCCGCGAGAAGCCCGACAACCTGGCCCTGCTCAGCTACACCAGCGGCTCCACAGGCAGGAGCAAAGGCGTCATGCTGCCCTACCGCTCCATCTGGTCCAACATGCACTTCGCCGACGAAGCCCTCGACTTCCATGCCGGCGACAAGACACTGGCCGTGCTACCCATGGCCCACATGTACGGATTCGCCTTCGACTTCCTGTTCGAGTTCCTCATCGGATGCCACGTGCATTTCCTCACCAAGACACCCTCGCCGCAAGTCGTCATCAAGGCATTCCAAGACATCAAGCCCGTCATCGTCATCGTCGTGCCCCTCATCTTGGAGAAGATAGTCAGAAACAAAATTTTCCCCATCCTTCACAAGCCCCACATCCGCTTCCTCACCTCCATCCCCCTGCTCAGACAGGCCATCTACCGCACCATCCGCAACAAGCTGTACAATGCCCTCGGAGGCAACTTCTACGAGTGCATCATCGGAGGCGCCGCCTTCAACAAAGAAGTGGAAGACTTCCTGCACCTCATCAAGTTCCCCTACACCGTCGGCTACGGCATGACCGAGTGCGGCCCCATCATCGGCTACGAAGACTGGAGCGTCTTCAAGAAAGGCTCCTGCGGCAAGACCGTGTCACGCATGGAGGTAAAGATACTCTCCCCCGACCCGCAGAACATCCCTGGCGAAATCATCACCAAAGGCGCCAACGTCATGCTGGGCTACTACAAGAACGAGCAGGAGACCCTCGAAGCCATCGACGAAGCAGGCTGGCTCCACACCGGCGACCTCGCCACCATGGATTCCGACGGCAACATCTTCATCCGCGGCCGCAAAAAGAACATGCTTCTCGGCTCCAACGGACAAAACATCTACCCCGAAGAGATAGAAGACACCATCACCACCCACAGCATCTTCGAGGAGAGCGTAGTGGTCCAGCGCGGCGAAAAGCTCACAGCACTCGTCTATGTCAGCGAGTCCACGCTCGAGCAGCACGGACTCACCACCCACGCCCTAGAGCAGAACCTCAGCCACTACAAGCGGCAGCTCAACACCCTGCTGCCCAGCTTCGCCCACCTCTCTGCCATAGAGGTACAAAAAGAGGAATTCGAGAAAACCCCCAAGAAGAACATCAAACGATACCTCTACACATAACAAAAAACATTCACAAAATGAAAGCATTCATCACAGGTGCCAACAAAGGCATCGGATTTGGCATTGCCAAGCATCTGGGTCTTGCCGGATGGACAATCATCCTCGGAGCACGAAATCAAGAGCGCGCCAGCCAAGCCATAGCCAACCTTGAGGCATCAGGCGTCAACGTAGCAGGATGGATCAACATCGAACTCGCAGATTCAGAATCCATCAAGCAAGCAGCACAGACAATTGCCCGTCAGCATCCCGACCTCGCGCTACTTGTCAACAACGCGGGCATCCCAGGTGACATGTCACAGAAAAGCTACGAAACAGACATGCACCATCTGCAAGAAACCATGAATGTAAACTTCTACGGCACATATCTCTTGACCCAAAGCCTTATCCCAACGATTGCCAACAACAGCGGTCGCATCGTCAACATCACAGTGCCCACCGAAGTCAGCCCCTACTGGCATCCCCTCGCCTATGTAGCCAGCAAGGCTGCCCAAAACACCATGACATCCATCATGGCTATGGAATTTGCCAAAGATAACATCCCCGTAGAGACCTACTCCATACATCCAGGCCCAACAACAACAGATTTGAACGGCAACATGGATTTGCCAGGTTTCCACACCGCCGACACCGTAGGACAGAAAGTAGCAGAAGTCATCAGCGACGGCCAGTGCCACAATGGCGAATTCATCGAGCTATACCCCATCGTTGACGAAGGAGCATAAATCCCAATCTCCCCATACCAAACAATCAAGCCACGCTAGAACCTAACAGTTCCAACGTGGCTTTTTGAAATTCAAGAACATTTGTTCTTTAACGTGAGTTCGATATAACAAAGACATGTTTTGTAGTGCCCCTGCGATCGCAAAGCGACTCTTTATATCGAACTCACGTTCATATTACTCATTCACCAGCACTTTCCCGTCTTCCGTCATGCCCTCCACGCTGATGTACATCTCCTCGCAGGTCGAGTTGTTGAAGAACTCCACCTTCGCCTTGCCCTGCGCATCCGTCTTCACGTTCGGGTTCCAGTAGATGGTGCGGCGGAAGTCTGCCATCGGAGGAATGACGCTGTAGTCCTCCATCTTGAACGTGGAAGGCTTGTTGAAGCCCTGGAAGTAGGTGCGGCGAAGTCCCTTCTGGCTCTCAGTAGTGAATCTCCTATGGGTATAAATATAGATTCTCACTGCCCCATGTACTTCCCTATAGCTGTGAGGCACGATATAAAGACTCTTTATTTCACTCATAAAAAGAGGGAAAAATACATGTACAACAGCACCAACATTGCTAGTCACAGCTCCCACAGGCTCATCACCGTTCAGTTCAGTTCCAGAAATTTTCGTTCCGAGAATATGACCACAATGTACTATATCTTCCACTATTCCAGTTTCTCCATTGTCCACAATCCATTTAATAGGACGATTAGCATACGATAGGCCTCCCTTTGTGTGAATATATTTCCTCGTCCCGTCCTCATCCAGCTGTACCCCTGGATTCGGTAGTTCCATGTATTCTGGATTGCCACCGAACAATGCATTCTTCCAGCGAAGGAAATTAAAGATGGTAGGTTCCGGCGCACCCTTGTCAAGAATGGCGTCCAGCTCCTTGTCTATGTCATAGTGCAGGGTGGCGAACTGCCGTCCCCATGCTTCGTTCTTATACTTCCAGTCATCGTTGGTGAAGTAGCGCCGCTTCGCCTTCACCGTCACGTTCTGCAGCACGTGGTCCTTCTTCGTGATGGGGATGAACTCCTCTTCCTCGGGAAGCTCCTCGAAGGGCTTCTTCACAAAGGCGTTCGCATCCAGCGGATGCA
>JAUMXY010000010.1 GCA_030528885.1 Bacteroidales bacterium
GGAAACGGAAACAAGTCCAGTTTTTCCCTCTTCCTAAAGCGCAAAAAGAGGGCTGTGCTCTCGTGCTTGATGCTGTGAGCGACACGGTGCTTGCAACGCTGCAGTGCACAGACAGCCTCTGCGGCTCTCTGCTGGGTTACGCACTGTTGCACAACGGAAACGTTTTTCGCTGTGACACGATGCGTGCCGTTCCGCTCATCGAGCTGGAGATGGGACGCAATTCCCTTCCCGAAGGGGTGAGCCAGCTCACCGTCTTCGACAGCCAAGGTCGCATCTGGGCAGAGCGACTCTTCTTCCGATGTCCTGTGGCAAAATCGGTTGACAGCATCCGCGTCATCTCCCAAACATCACGTCTTACACCTTGTGGCAAGGTAGAGCTGGAGCTTCAGGCGCAGCCCAATGCCCACCTGTCCTTCTCAGCCATGGACTATGCGACGATGAATAACGGCAGGCAGGGCAACATGAGAACGTGGATGCTGCTGGGTTCGGAGGTGAGAGGGTATATCCACCAGCCAGAGTACTACTTCGAGGCAGACGACGAGGAGCACCGCCGCTCCGCCGATTTGCTGATGCTCACGCAGGGCTGGAGGCGCTATGACTGGGAACTGATGACTGGGCAGAGGGAGTTTGAGAAGGTGCAGCCCATCGAGGACAAGTTCTACATCTTCGGCAAGCTGAACGTGTACAGGAAGCGCAATCCTGTTGACAATGTCCGCCTTGAGGCGATTCTCTACAATCAAGAGGGACAGAGCCTGATAGGCAGGACTGTAACCGACTCCTTGGGCTATTACTCATTTGAAATGCCGTTTGTGGATGGCGAGTGGAATATGCAAATCTATACACGCAAGAAGAACAAGAGAGGCAAGCAGAAGCGCAAGACCTACTATGTGGGCATCGACCGCCAGTTCTCGCCAACTCCACGCTACATCACCCCTCTGGAAGCCAGCGCGCGCCGACGCCTGCAGCCCAATCTCTTCACAGGCATAGCCGAAAGTGACACGCTGGAGGAAGAGGAGTTCATCCCCATCACGAAGAAAGACCATGTGCTGCAGAACGTGACGGTGAAGGCGAAGCGGAGATACTTCACTAATGATGACTACAAGTACAAGAATGAGGCGTGGGGCAAGATTTATGCCTCACTGTACTACAATGCCGCCAGAGAAGCCGACAATATACTTGATATGGGGAAGCCCATACCAGTAACTCGCGAATTCGTGAGTAGTAAATTAAAGACGTACTATGACTGGACAGGAGAAAATCCAGGGCGTTATAAAGGAAGGGGTATTAGGTTCATCGGTAATAACGACGAAAGAAGTGGTCCTGGAATGTACCTTGACGAAGTGAAATCCATCTATATTGTGCTGAATGGCAAGGACGCTTTAAATTCAGAAATGTTGAGCCCAACCAATTCACCGATTTTAGTATATACATATAGCCGTTTCATTTATTCCTCCGAAAGCCAGAAGGGACTTCGCCGCACCTATTTCCAGGGCTTCAACAAGCCTTCCACGTTCAAGATGGAGGACTACAGCGTCATTCCTCCGATGGCAGACTTCCGCCGCACCATCTACTGGAACCCGAACGTGAAGACGGATGCGCAGGGCAAGGCGAAGGTGGAGTTCTTCAACAACTCGACCTGCGAGGAGATGTATATCAGCGTGGAGGGCATGACAGAAGACGGGAAGGTGCTGGTGAATGAGTGAGCACATTGCAATTAAATGGAGAAGGAAGGGATGGAAGGAGATAAATGTAGATAGAAGGAGATGGAAGGAAATAAAAGACGGATGTTGTGCAGGCGGTTTCAAGCATTGTCCTCTATCTTCTTATAAGTAAATAACTTAAAAACTATAAACATTATGAAAAGAACAAATTTTTGCGGCATTTTTGTGGCTGTCTTGACGGCTCAAGCAGCAAGTGCCCAAAGTGTTTCATCCGCTCAGGAGAGACTTGACAGCATTGTCGCATTTGATTATGTGTCAGGTAAAGCTAAGAAGCAGGAGTACGGATACGATACGGCAGGCAGGGTGAATCAAGTTCTTTACTTCCAGCAAAAAGAAAGAGTATGGCAGCCAACAAATAGGCGTGAGTATTTTTTTGATGAGGAAGGGAATGACACTCTTCGCCTTATTTCTATCCTTCAGGGCGGGGAATGGTTGATAGTGGAACGAAAGTCCCAAACTTCCCAATCCAATCATCGAGTGACGACTTTTACCACCTCTTATGTTAAAGGGCGGATGCTGAATAGCTTCCAGACAGAACGCGTGTATGGTGACGACAAGCAGGTTCACTCTGAGACCGTTTGTGCACTCCAAGACAGCTTGTTCAAAACACAAATAGTCAATGAATTCTTTTATGGCACAGACAGAAAACTCTCGTGGATTAAGTCGACAGACATGATGGACAACAGGCATCCAAGGGTCAGCACGACACGCTATGCTTATGACCCTGTAGGTCATGTAATCAGCCAGACGGACTCTGTGTTTGCTGGCGTGTCGGCTAAAGAATGCCTGAGAAAGGAATACACGTATGAGCAGGGTGCATTAAGGATGTCAGTCACAACGATGACATTTGTTGATGGTGGCGGGCAAGTGAAGCATGAATACATCTATGACCGACACCAGAACTTGCTGTGCATGCAAGCCTATCAGATGAAGGATGAGGCAGGGCGGCATACTGGCTCTGTATCGTTCATATATGACATGAATAGCTTGAAATCAGCTGTTGGAGGGGCTTCGCATGAGGCAAATCTGCTGGACTCTCATTATGAAGAAGAACTAAAATCGTCGCCCCGCAAGTTGCTGTCAATTACCGTATATGGAGCGGATGGGCACAAGGAAAAAGAAACGTTATTCTTTTATGGAAGGAATCGCGGTACTGTTGACGGGCATGATTCTATGTAGGCGTAGAGGCATGACGGAAGAAGGGAAGGTGCTGGTGAATGAGTAGGGGGAGAAGCGTGTTTTTTGCTGCAGGTTTTGCCGTTTCCTTCTTTTTCCCTATTTTTGCAGTAGAATTGAAAAGAACAAAGGAATATGAAACAACTGACAGTAGTAAAGGTGGGGGGCAAGATCGTGGAAGACGAGGGAACCCTGCAACAGCTTTTGAAGGATTTCAGCGCTATCGAAGGAGCGAAGGTGCTGGTGCATGGCGGCGGCAGGTCTGCTACGAAGGTGGCTGCGCAGCTGGGCATTGAGAGCACGATGATTGGCGGCAGAAGAGTGACGGACGCTGAAATGCTGAATGTGGTGACGATGGTGTATGGCGGTCTGGTGAACAAGAATATCGTGGCGCGCTTGCAGGCTTGCGGCATCAATGCGCTGGGACTGACGGGGGCAGACATGAATGTGATGCGCTCGCACAAGCGTCCGCTGAAGAAGGTGAAGATGGAGGACGGGACGGAGCAGATGGTGGACTTCGGTTTTGTGGGTGATGTGGATGAATGCGACGGCAAGATGCTTGCCACGCTGATTGCCGAGGGCATTGTGCCGGTGATGGCTCCGCTGACGCACGACAAGGAGGGGCATCTGCTGAATACGAATGCGGACACCATTGCAGGAGAGACCGCGAAGGCGCTGGCTCCTTACTTTGATGTGACGCTCATCTACAGCTTTGAGCATGCTGGTGTGCTAACTGATCCTGAGGACGAGGCTTCGGTAATTCCGCACATTAATGCGGAGAGCTTTGAGCTGCTGAAGGCTGACAGAACAGTGAGCGGCGGCATGATTCCGAAGATTGAGAATGCGCTGGAGGCTGTGGAGGCTGGAGTGAAGAGGGTCATCATCACGAAGGCCGATGCCATTGACGGAACAAAGGGCACCATCATCAGCTGACAATGCTTGACTTCCTGCACGACATCCTGCCGCTGAAGAACATCATCTTCCGTACAGCATTACGCATCGTCCTGAACAGGGAAGAGGCGGAGGACATTGTGCAGGATATTCTCGTGAAAATGTGGGAGCAACGCAACGAGCTGGAGAAGGTGAACAATCTGGAAGTGTATGCTCTAAGGGCTGCACGCAACTTGGCTATTGACAGGATGGAGAAGATGGACAACCGCCATGTGTCGCTGAACAGCAACGTGCACGACCGACCTGACAGCGAAGCGGCAGGGGGCGATGCGCTGCTGGCAAAGAAGGAGGCGGATTTGTTCATCGCTGACACCATCAACGCCTTGCCTGAGAAGCAAAGAACTATTCTGCAGATGAGAGACATTGAGGGGAAAAGCTATAAAGAGATTGCAGAAGTGTTAAGCATCACAGAATCAGATGTGAAAGTATCTCTCTTCCGCGCTCGCAACGAACTAAAAGAAAAAATTATTGAAAAAAAACAGCTTTTTCTGTAACTTTTCCACTTCTCATCCGTCTTTATAATAGAGACGGCATTAAAAAACCGCTTAAAACAACACTACATGGACTATAAGTACATAGAACAGCTGCTGGAAAGCTACTTCGACTGCCGAACAACCCTGCAGGAGGAGCAGATACTGCGCTCGTTCTTCTCGCAAGAGGATGTACCAGGTCATCTTGCCGAATACGCTGACTTGTTCAACTACGAGGTTGAAGCGAGAGAAGAGGTGCTGGACGAGCAGTTTGACGAGCGGGTGCTGGCGCAAATCAAGCAAAGCGACAAGCCAAAAGCACGCTCCATCAGGATGAGGACTCGGCATTTTGCCCCTTTCTTCAAAGCTGCGGCAGTGGTAGCTATTGTGCTCACTATCGGCAATGCGGCTGAGCACGCCATCGGAGAGCATGCTGCTGAGGAGGATAATGTGATGGCAATTGATCCTTACACGAAAGCCAGCGATGTGCAGCAGGTCATTCGCGTGAAAGACATGAGTCAGCAAGCAAAGACACAAACAAAGAACGACTCCATCATAGGCATCACCACACAAGATGAGAGGCAGTGAAGCAATGGGGTCGAGGAAATACAGAATTTGCTTTTACATAAATATATTAAACAAATCAATGCTTAACTAAACCAAAACCTATTGAGGAACAAGCTGCGAAGCTTACATTCCTTCCGCTGAAAGAGGCAACTCTGGAGGCATAACATTGAGAAGGTCTCAATTCTCAAGAAAAACCAACATTGTGTTATCTCAACACGAAAGGGGTGCGTCTGCAAAGACACACCCCTTTTCTTTTGGCTCTATACGTGCGGCATCAGTTGCTGAAGGCGCGGAAGAAAGCCTTGTGAGCTTTCAGGTTCGCCTGCACGTCTGTCATGACTTCCAGTATTTTTACTGTTGGCGCCTCGTCGAGGAACTCTTTCAGCGCCAGTTCCAATTCAGCTGCACTGTCGGCACAG
This sequence comes from Bacteroidales bacterium, assembly GCA_030528885.1. Lineage (GTDB taxonomy): Bacteria > Bacteroidota > Bacteroidia > Bacteroidales > Bacteroidaceae > Minthosoma. Next base: position 5,305 of record JAUMXY010000010.1, read on the forward strand.
AGGTATTGGGCGCGGCACTCCATGGCCACTCCTTGAGCAGTGGTATCATGCTGCGCCGCGATGCTCTTCTCCAGATAGGGGCTGTCAAGTCCCTGAAGATGATGGAAGATTTGTCCGCCACGATTATTCATCACCAGTATTCTGAGTGGAGCAGAAGGATTCTGCACATACTTGTTCCAAAGTCCATTCTTATCATAGAAGAAACTGAGGTCGCCTGTCAGCAGAAGCGTTGGCGCTCCGCTGCCTGCCCAATAGCCGACAGCCACAGAAACACTCCCTTCAATGCCATTTACGCCACGATTGCAGTGGAGGGGATTGCTGAAGTTCAGCAGCTGCACATTACGAATCATTGAACTGTTGGCTACCTGCAGATGCCACAAAGCAGACAGGTCTTTCATGACCATCCGCAAGGCTGAAAGGTCACAGAACTCGTCCTCCCACTGCTCTTTTTCGTGTGCTGCATCGGCATTTGCCATCATCGCTAGCCGGTAGGTTTTTCGCTGCGCTGACCGCTGCTGTTCTGCTGCGCACAATGCACTAAGCAGCGCTTTTGGCTGCGCTTCAACCAAAGTGGTGCAACACATAAAGAGGTCTGCCACTTCGCCCTGCGGAGAGACATGCCAATGCCATTGGGGAGGATTAGTCCTCATGTGCTGCTTGAGAAGTTTGGAAACAATATGCCCCCCGATGGTGATAAGAAGGTCGGGGGATTCAAAAGCATGAGAGGCGAGCATTTCATCGAAGTTGCCGATATAGCAATGGCGCTCGTCCATGACAGTCTGCACATTGGAAAGATGCTCGGCGCAAATGAGGCAATGCTGTTTGGCCAACTGCGACAGTAGAAGTGCACAGGCAGCAACCTCAGCTGGCAGCATCTGCCCAATAAGGACAAGCACTTTCTCTGCACGCTGCCAAACGGCTTGCTGGCTGTCGCTCAGCTGAAAAAGATTCCCGCCTCCTCTGACCCACTCCATTGAGCGGCATTTAGGAAGGCTCTCTGCGCTGAAATCGAACAAAGGTTCAGCAATTGGCACATTGACATGAACAGGCTTATGTGTCCTCTGCATCTCTATCAGCACCTCATTGAGAAGGCGGTTGCAATGCCATTGCTCTTCTTCGTTCTGAGGTTCAGGAAGGCTCACGCTTTTCGACACCAGAAAGCCAAAAGCTCCCTGCTGCGGCAAGGTCTGCCCATCCATCTGCCCAATCCACCGCAAAGGGCGATCGGCAGAGATGACCATCAGCGGGAATGACCTGTAATAGGCTTCACTGACGGCTGGGGCAAGGTTCAGCACTGCCGAGCCACTGGTGACGCACACGGCGACGGGCTTGCCGCCATTGGCCTCCATCAGCCCGATGGCAAAGAAGCCAGCGCTCCGTTCGTCGGTCACATCGTAGCACTGCATGCCTGCTGCATGGAAAGTATGAACGATGGCAGCATTGCGGCTGCCTGGGCAAACGACCACTTGCGTGATGCCTGCTTTCAGCATCAGCACCGTCAGTTGCTGTATGTTGGACTTAACGCTAAACATATCGTCTTCAGTTTTTCTTCTGTCTCTTGAAGTTCCGACTCCACAGTGGACTCAGGAAGGATGCCGCCGCCTGCATACAGCGTGCACTGGTACGTGCCATCCCCCTCTTTTTGCAACTTGCAACAGCGGAGATTCACATAGAGATTGGTCTCGCCATGCACATCCAGCATACCCACCACCCCTGCATAGTACTGCCGGTCATGCCCCTCGTTTGCCACAATGTAGGCATGCGCCTCTCGCTTCGGCAGTCCGCACACCGCAGGAGTGGGATGAAGCTGACGGATGAAGTCATATACCGTCACTGCAGGGAGAGGCGTGAAATGGAACTCCGTCTTCAGATGGTAGAGATTGCCTGCACGAGAAGTGTAGGGACCAGCCTCTTCCACCACCCTGCTCAAAGGCGTAATGACTTTGCGCACATAATCTGCCACAATCGACTGTTCCGTCTTGTTCTTCTCCGACCACTCACCCTCTTGCGTCATGGTGCCTGCCAGCGCCACGGTGCGGTAATGCGACTTGGAGCCTGCCACAAGAATCTCGGGAGTGGAGCCTATCCAGAAACCAGTCTCTTCTGTATAGCAAAGATACACCATCGTCCGCGGATAAGCATAGCAGGCACGGACGAACGCATCCAGCGGATTGCCGCCATACTCGGCACAAACCGAGCGCGACAGCACCAGCTTGGGGAAACGGGAAGGTACGGCGGCATGAAAGCGGCTGAACGCTTCTGTATATGCCTCTACATCTGACTGTCCACGACCAATACACCCCGCTCGCTCTTCTGCCAGCATCTCCATCTTGACGACGGTCTCAACATCGGGACGGACACACACAATGGGGCAGCTCTTCTCATCGAAAGGTATCATGACAAACGCCCGCGACACCTCTTCCATGTGCTCCAAATCGACGGACACGGAAGGCTGCTCCGGATGCTGGCACACCACATGCACCTCGTCGGCAAACGGCATGCGGAAGAGCGCATAAGACGTGTATTTGCTTAGTTCTATCATGCCAGAGACGAACAACTCATTTCTTTATCTTAATGATGCGGTTAGTCACTCTCTCTGCTGAGATGACCGTTCCGTCCTCACCTACTATATCAACATTCCACACATGAGTGCTCTTGCCGGCATGTACTAGCTTCGCCTTCCCATACACCACACCCTCGGTGGCAGACATTGCCACATGACTGGCATTTACCTCGGTACCGCACACTGCATAGTCTTCGTCATAATTCGTCAGATGCAGCGAACCGACCCCAGCAATCGTCTCAGCCAGCGACAACGAAGCTCCTCCATGCAGCACACCCAGATACTGGCGCGTACTGGGAGAGATGGGCATTTCTGCCACAGCGTACTCATCGTCCGTAGGAATAAACCTAATGCCCAGCGCTTCAATCAGCGTCCCGTGCATACGAGCATGGAGAAAATCACATTCTTTCTGTGTTAACATAAATATGGGTTGGTAAGTTTTTAAGTTCTTAAGTTTTTGAGTTTGGGGTTCTTGGGTTAGTTTGTATGGTATCTGCGCAACTCCCTTCTCAGCGCATGCGCTTTCCCCTCCGTCACCGAATCCATCAGTGCCCAAAACTGCGGCGAATGATCGTGGTGCACCGTATGGCACAGCTCATGGAGAATCACATAATCCTGCAAATGCTCTGGCACCTGCATGAGGTAAAGCGACAGGCTCAGCGAGTTCCTGCCAGAGCATGACCCCCACCGCGTTTTCGAGTCTCGTATGGTCACCTTTGTATAGCTGAACCCATACAGATGAGCGAGTTCTGCAACCTTTCGGGGCAGCAGCGCTTTCGCCTCCTCGCGCATCTTCTCCACCTCTTCGCGCGACAACTGCGGCCTTGCCCTCAGCGCCGCCTGTTTGCTCAGCAACGAAGGGCGGAACTTGTCCAGTGTCAACTTCACAAACTCCAATGTGGCGCCACGAAACACTGTTACACGAAGACCGTCAACCTGAGGCCGCATGATGATGCTGTGCGCCCTTGGGTTGACGGTCACCGTTACCGTCCCAAAATCAGAATCTTGGTAGGTCATAGCTTATTTACACTGCGCTTTCCTGAAGAGAGCAAGCCCCCAATTACTTGGAAAACTCCTCGTATATCTTGCCAGCTATCGCCTGCATTTCCTCTGCAGAAAGGCTGAGTTTAGGGTTGGCAAAGTTCATGTCCTTCTCGCTCTGCATCGGAATGAGATGAATGTGGGCATGAGGCACCTCCAGTCCCAGCACAGCCTGTCCTACCTTCACACAAGGGAATGCAGCCTTGATAGCCACTGCCACCTTCTTCGCAAACACCTCAAAGCGCGCCAGTTCATCATCCTCCATGTCGAAGATGTAATCCACCTCGCGGCGTGGGATGACCAACGTATGTCCTTTCACCAGCGGATTGATGTCAAGGAACGCATAAAACTCCTCATTCTCCGCACATTTGTATGAAGGGATTTCTCCTTCGGCAATCTTCGTGAACAAGCTCATACCCTTAACCAAAGCTGATATTCATAATCTCAAACTTCATCACTCCGCGAGGCACAGTCACCTCAGCCACATCGCCCACCTTCTTGCCGAGCAGCCCCTGCGCAATAGGTGTCTTGATAGAAATCTTGTTCTCTCTCAGGTTCGCCTCTCCTTCGCTCACAATGGTATATACCAGCTTCATCCCATTCTCAACATTCTTCAGTTCCACCTTAGAGAGAATCTGCACCTCATCTGTCTTCGTCAGCATAGATGGGTCAAGAATCTTCGCCTCAGCCAGTGTAGATTTCAACTCAGCAATCCTTGTCTCCAGCTTGCCCTGCGCTTCCTTAGCTGCATCATACTCTGCATTCTCCGAGAGGTCACCCTTTTCGCGAGCTTCCGCTATCTGGCGGATTACCTCAGGACGGTCAACCTCCTCCAACTGCTTAATTTGGGCACGCAGCTTGTCGTAGCCCTCCTGTGACATATAAGCCATAATATTTCCTTTTTTAATTAGTTAAATTTTAGTATTAAAGCATAGATTTTCGTCCTGCTCCAATCAGCGGACTAAAAGAAAAAGAATCCCGACACCATCTGATGTCGGAACCCTTCCAATCTTTTTCGTCTGCAAAGGTACGGCTTTTTCTTTTACCACACAACTTTTTCACACTTTTTTTAGAAACTCACGGCAAAACCAGCAAGGAAATTTGCACCAATGTTACGATAGCCGAAATAGCAGTCATAGTTCTGGTTCAAGAGGTTATCGCCTTTGACAAACAGCGTGAGCGGATGCAGCGTATAGCGCACACTGGCGCCGAGATTCATCGTGTTGCTCCTCTCATAGCTGTAGCTGCCGACAACAGGCGCATCAGGTTCGCTGTAGCAAGCGAAAGCCCAATCCAGCCCCACAACCAGCTGCTGCATCTTCACATCCAGCTTCCAGTCCATGCTGAACACCGGGCGTACATACGAGCCCTTTATCCACTCATCACCATGCTTGTTGCTCTCGATGTTCAACCTGTTTTTCGCATCCAAGCGCAGTATGTCTGCCCAAGTGTAAGTGAAATCGGCATTCACATAGAAACATCTGCTCTTTCTGAACTCCATCAGCGGATAAACGTAATCTCTCAACGAAGCCATAAATCCTCCCATGTCAGCATGATGCTCCGCCATATCAAAACCACCGCTCACATCAGCATTCCATCCTGCCATTCCCTTCAAGCGGTATCCAATCTTCGCATCCAGCTGATGAAACTCTGCCTCCACATCAGCAGGCACATTGTTCAAGACAAAATAAGGATTCAGCCCTGACAAGCTGCGGAAGTCATTGTCCTTTTCATAACCTCGCACCTCGGCATACACATCGCTGTTCCCGTCAAGACGATAGACAAACTCCACATCGGGAGCCACCCGCCCTTCAGCACTGGCAAAAACTCCGAGCTTCAGCCTCATCAAATCCGAGTTATATATATAATGTGGGGTGAAACGGAAACGTGCAGCGCCTTCCAATCCGTCAGTCTTGTAAGATGAGTTCACAAACTCCACGCCCAAGCCCGCACGCTGCACATCGTCCAGCTGATATGCCACATCCGCATTGGCATGAATCAGCATCTCGCCCAGCTTCTCTTGCAGACTCGTCAAGTAGTTCTGCTGGAAGAACTTCACCCCAGCCGAAGCGCCCACCGTCAGTCCCCCCGTCCTATAAGGGTCAATGCCAATCACCGCATTTCCCAGCACATTGTGCTGCTTATCCGTACCTCCCCCATACGCCAGATAGTTGAACAGATGGTTTTCAAAAGCACCCTTCACATAGAAGTCTGCCCCATTGGCAAAGCGATGGCTGTACTTCATCGCCGCCCTGTTCCTATAGTCACGGCTCTTCCATTCCTCTACACCAAAGCAGTCATTCTCACGAGTCTTTCCATTAAAACCCTTCAACGACAGGTCGAGCGCAAGCGCATCCTTGTCGGTAAAGTCAAACTGATAGGCTATTTGCCCGTCAAGATTGCCATGGCTTCCGCCTCCCAGATGAACATACCCTCTGGAGTCTCCCTCTTTGACCGCATCGCTTCTGTAGTCCCCTATTGGCGACTCCACGAAACTTTGCAGCGGCTGGCTCTGCAGCGCATACTCCATCGTGTATTGCTGCACCTTCGTTTCTGCCGCCTTAGCCTTCACTTCCACTTTCTTCGCATCTGACACCACAGGCTTCACTTCGTTTGTAACCTCCACCGTATTGTCCAGCTGCGCCATCACTGGCATGGTCATCGCCGCTGCCAGCATCGTTAACAAATATCTCATATCACTTCAGTGTTTCAGTTCTCCAATCCTTCCATTTTCGCATCAATCAGCACTTTGATGTCATCCTCCTCCTTATAATTTGCCTTCAGCGACTCCAGCGTCTGCTTAGCCTCCACCAAACGGTCTTGCGCCTTATAGACATCGCTCAGCAAGACAAATGCACGCGCCAGCCAATACGGTCTGCCAATGCCTTCGTCTATCGCCTTGTTGAGCAGCTGCTCCGCCTCCAGGTACTGCCCCGCATCATACAAAGCCTGCGCTGCCACCACAGGCGCCTTTGCCGCCTCCGTTTCAATAGAGTCCTGAGCAGCAGCTATCGAATCTTGAATGGCAATGTTCGTCGCCATGTTGGTCAGCTCATCACTCGCCTTCTTGGCATATTCGCTGTTGGGATACCTCACGGCAATAGAGCCGAACACAGCCGCTGCCTCGTCTTCTCGACCAGACAGCACATAGGCACGCCCCTGCTCATAAAGCGCCTGAGCGCCCAACTTTGATGCCGGATACTCCGCATTCATCTGCTGAATCAGCTCCACCTTCTTTTCATAGTTTCCCCGCAAACCTTCGATGTAAGCCTGCTGCAGCATCGAATAGTCTCCCAACGCATAGTACGTCTGCTTGGCAATGGCATATTGAGCATTTGCCTCGTCATAGCTGCGCATGTTCAGATAGCAGTCGCCCATGCGGTTGCAGGCATCAGCTTTCATCGAGGTGTTCGCATCGTCTAAGGCAACGAGCTTCTGGAACTGCGTTATGGCCGCATTATACTTTTGCAGCTTGAATTGAGCATAGCCCAAGCTATACACAGCATAAGCATGATTCTTCAGCTTCCCACTCTGTGTGCGAGCGCCCAAGTTAATGGCCGTGTTCAAGTCGCTGGCAGCCTGAGCATAGTTGCCCAGACGATAATTGCAGTCACCCTTGATGTAGTAGGATTCCGCATACGCCTCTGCATCCTGATTGCCCAACGCCACAGCCTGCCCTGCATACGTCAGCGCCTCCTGAATGCGGTTGCCATTCAAGTTTTCAAAAGCCAGATTGTACAGCACCTTCTGCTTGTCTGCCTGAGCAGCCGTATTCGGCTCCTGCACCTTGCTGATAGCATCAAGCGCCTTCGAATAGTCCTTCTTGGTCATATAGACACCGGTCAGGCACTGCGACACCGAAGCAGCATACCGAGAAGATGGAAACTCGCTCAAGAACTGCTCCATCACAGCAATCGTGCCGGGCGAAGACTGCTCATGCTGCATCAGTGCATAGTTATACAACGCCTGCTCACGAAGCTCTGGAATGACAGACATCTGTGCGGCAGTCTGAAAAGCCCTCTGCGCTTCAGTCCTTTTCCCCTTGCGCAATGCAGCAACACCGGCATGCAGCCAAGCATTCTGACTCATCTCGTCAGGCACTGACGCCGCCGAAGCAGATACCACCCACATGGCATAAGCCTTGTCGAGCGCACCTCCATTATAGTAGCACATGCCCAGCTTATACTGAGAGGTGCGTGTCTTCTCGCCAGCCTCCAGATAAGGCACAGCTCGTTGATATTGCCCCTCATCATACAGCCGCTCACCAGCCAATCTATACAACACGTCATTATAGCTGCTCATCTCCGCTCCCAAATCCGTCAACGGATATGCCACTTCCACCACTTGCCCTTCCGCGCCGAAGAACATTTCCAGCGCCTCGTCCACCTGCTCGTTCCTGATGTGCAGATTCCGCTTCAGCACAGCCAGCACATCCGCATAGGGCGAATGAGGATTCTCCTTCAGCCAATCGCCCATATTGTCCAGCGTCCCCGGAGTGTCCAGCACATAGTCACAAACCAGGCTGAGCGCTTCCGCCTCTTGCCGTTCTCTCGCACTGCTAGCCTTCTCTTCCAAAAAGCGCGTCAACTGCTGCTTTGCGCCATAGTAGTGGCCGTCCGCCACCGCCTTCACTGCCGTCTGCTGCGCCTGCATGCACAAAGCTGCACCAGCCATCAGCCACGACAACAACATTCTTTTCTTCTTCATTGCTGATAATTCTATTTTCATGTACAAAGATACGGATATTTCATTCAATTTTAGCGACATTAACAATATATAACGTCTGTTCGACGTAATGATGATGCAATAATCCTGCTTTTGTCAATGATTTCCGCATCCATTTCAGGCTTCTTAGTCATCAAGCTGCAAGCAATAAGCCAGCACGAGCAGGTTGGCGCAACAGGAGAATTTTTCTCACGTCAAACTCACGTTAAAGAGGAAAATTGAATCCGCTTTACTTTTTTTCTCCCCTGCTCAAGACCATGCCTTAATATACCGTACCCCTCGGGTCCGCCAAGGTGGACCCGAGGGGTACGGTGCATCGGACCCGAGGGGTACGATTTGGGCGACAACAAGCATATTGATTCACCAGAAAGAAGAGAAGGATTGCATCTTCCTAAAACTGAAGCGATTAGAAAAAGGCGTCAGCTTTGGCGAAAAGATATTGTATCTTTGCAAGGGAAAACAGATGAAAAACACAGTTAAAAGTATTCGTTTACTCTCATTTCTAATCAGAGTAAACCTATTGGCAGAATGAAGTACGCACTGAATTAATTCCACCAACGAATAACATCATTTTCTCCTCACCTCAAATGTAACTCATGCAGTGTTATAACATTGACAATAAAAAGCCCTCTCCATAATTTCTTGAGCACAAGCAAATTGCAGAGAGGACTTACTATTGGTCTGCGGTTTCTACATCAATGCGGATGTAGATAGAGGCGGAACTTCTAATATCCCGGATTCTGTGTTAACATCATATTAAACCTCATCTCCGAGGAAGGAATGGGCAAAAGCAAGCGATTATTTTCTATGCCACACACATCCTGCGCCAACCCGTTTCGCTTGAGAAAAGCAAAGTATGTGCCGCTGTAAAGCAGAAGATGCTCACGCAGTTCTTTGATACGGAACAGCACATCTCCCTCTGCCAGCACGAGCGACTTGGCTTGAGCCACTGCCTCAACAAGACTGTTTGCCTCGCTAGCTCTGCCTGCATGGTAGCAGCATTCTGCCAATGACAGGTACACATCACTAAGGGTGATATAAGGCGTCACTTGGGGAGAAACAATCGTTGCGCGTGTGACCCTCTCATTTTGCAATGCAAAGATGACCTCCGTACTGTTTTCCACAGAAACGTAAGAGGACTCCAAGTCTATTGATGGGGCGAAGTTCGTAGAGGCATCCAAACGATAGAATCCATTATCCATCACAGAGCGGAGCAATGGCATAGCCTCATCGTATCGCCCTTCATACATATAGAGATTGGCAAGAAGCACACGAGCTACATCCTTCGACACAAAGAAGAATCCATCAGCCCCCTCAAGCGACTCGTTTTTCTTCTCTTCCAAATTCTCGACAGCAGACAGCAGTTTCTCCTGCATATCGGCAAGGATGAATCTCTCCGATGTGCGCGGAACACCCGACATAGCATTGTCCAGTTGGCTATAATCAGTCAGATAGGGAACACCACCCCATCCGTACAGAAGAGTCGAGTACCAGAAAGCACTCAACACATTACAGAAGTCGCTATATACATTCAGCATCCCCTCGTCCATCCTCTTCAGCAGCAGCAACTGTGTGTTGGCGCTATAGAAGCGCTCCCACGCATTTTCAACATAACGATTTTCCGGCGTGATGTTAGCAACAGTATTCGCCTCTTTGTTGTTCCAATAGTTCTGTTCCAAAACTGAATAGCTCTGCATCCCAGACAGCAGATGATCTGCCAAATTACCCACTATATACTTGCCTTCATGCCCAAGCAAAGGCACGTCTTCAACAGGAATCTTTACCACGCCAGCCTCTTGTGTCAGGGTGACTGTTGCCACCACATTGCCTATATAATCATAGAGCGAAACGCTTTTCTTCTTCTCTCTTTTGGAAGTTAAAGGAGATACAACTATTTTCAACGTATTGTTCTCTATTGACTTCGTAAGACTTATTTCCCCATCTCTGAAAGCAGAAGGGTCGTACTTATCGTACAAATCAACGAACTTCTCTTCCGTCACAATATCACTTGGTCCAACAAACTCCAAATCACCATCTCCAATCTGTTGCTCCAAATAAACAGGCACGGGAGAATTTATCTGAATGGTGTATGTTCCGCCCTCGTTGGGAACAGAGATTTCCGCACAATCCAACCTCACTTCTTCACCCTCCTTCATCACTTCATCACCCACGATGCCATTATCATTCCAGTCAACAAAAGAAACAAGGTCTTTTACACTCACATCAATACCTAACGAGCTATATCGTTCAACTATATTTTCTTTGATGTCTGCCAGTTCGCCAACAAGCTTTCTTTTATCCTTTCTTATCTGCGAACGTGTTGCCTCTGAAAAGGTTCCTGTCCTGCCAAACTCTTCGCTCAGTTTTGCCAGATATTCTGTCAAAGCCGCCTCGCTTCTGTCCACAAGCAATAAAGACGAAATGGCTATCAATGCTGCAGACTCGCCTGTCCCTGCTATGATGGAGAATTGCGAAGCATCCTTGGAGGTATATTTCTCTAAGCCAAACTGCCTTAGCAATTCCTCTTGCGCTTGTCTGTTAGCCGACTCAAAACTGCTGCCCGAAGAAATGAGATTCCTCATGCGAGTGTATTTCAGATGGGTCAGCACATTGACGTTTACCGTCTGCTTATCTGACAAATCTGCCAGAGCCCGCAAAGTTAATGTACCATCAGAAAGCGCACCTTCCACTTCATTGAAAAAGTATCCAGTAGCCATCAGTTCTGCATAAGGGGATTGAAATTCTTTACTGCCCAACGTGAAATTGCCCAAATCATCATTGATAGTAGTACTGTACATCTCACCCGTTACTTGCAGACGCTCATTCATCGGTTGCACTGTAATAGTGGAGCCGCTGACAAACGGTCCTTTTTCTACTTTTCCGCTAACATTGTAGCTTGCCGGTGGAAGTTCTTCACCTCCCTCATCACTGCTACAAGAAACTGAAGAGATGCACAAGAACAAAAGGCTGTTTAAGAGAAAAACATTCTTCGAGGTCTTTTCAAACATTACTTTTTTCATTTTCATAAGTTTTAAAACAAAAGGCGGAACTGTTCGATGCTTATCTGAAACTCGGTTACCGCCAAGTAGACCTATAATGAAACAAGCAAGAACAGCTCACGCCTAACAGACGTGAGCCTTCTGTCTGCTTGTTCTTTCATTATGAATGTTTTGGCGGTATTCAGTTTCAAAGAACAAGAGCAAAAGCTCAATCTATATGTATAAGTATGAACAGAAACGCTATTCTGCAAGTTAATATAATTACAATTCCCCTTCAATAGAGGAATGCATCCTCTTCGTCAAGAACATCGCAAAGATACAACATTTACTCAAGATTTTCTTCCTTTCTCCCCTAAAAAATGTTTTTCATGTCGAATAAGGTTTTCTTTTTGTTCGTTGAACGGAATATTTACCTTATCTTTGCATGTCAAATACTTAGAAAAATGACTCACAAATATGATTTTCTCGTTATCGGCTCGGGTGTAGCTGGTATGAGTTATGCGCTGAAGGTGGCTGAGGCTAACAAGGGCAGGATTGCTATCATCTGCAAGACTACGCTGGAGGAGGCTAACACGACGAAGGCGCAAGGAGGCATTGCCGCCGTGACAAACTTGCTCGTGGATAATTTTGAAAAGCACATTGAGGACACGATGATTGCGGGTGACTGGATTAGCGACCCTGAGGCGGTGAGGCAAGTGGTGACAGGCGGTCCTGACTGCATCAAGGCACTGGTGGAATGGGGCGTAAACTTCGACAAGAAGGAGGACGGGTCGTTTGACCTGCACCGCGAGGGCGGACATTCAGAGTTCCGCATTCTGCACCACGCTGACGACACGGGTGCGGAGATTCAGCGGGGACTGATGGAGGCTGTGCGCAACCATCCTAACATTGATGTGCTGGAGCATCACTTCGCAGTGGAAATCATCACGCAGCATCATCTGGGCATCAGGGTGACGCGCCGCACGCCTGACATTGTATGCTATGGGGCATACGTGCTGAACCCGAAGACTGGAAAGATTGACACCTACCTGTCGAAGGTGACGCTGATGGCGACTGGAGGCACGGGAGCTATCTATGCCACCACGTCGAATCCGAACATTGCCACGGGCGACGGAATTGCGATGGTGTATCGTGCCAAGGGGAAGGTGCAGGACATGGAGTTTGTGCAGTTTCACCCAACGGTGCTGTACAATCCTGCGGAGACGCACCCTGCTTACCTCATCACGGAGGCGATGCGCGGCTATGGCGGCATTCTTCGTCTGCCAAACGGGGAGGAGTTTATGCAGAAGTATGACGAGCGACTGAGTCTTGCGCCCAGAGACATCGTGGCGCGCGCAATTGACAACGAAATGAAGATTCACGCGCTAGATCATGTGTGTTTGGACGTGACGCATAAGGATGCAGAGGAGACGAAGCACCACTTCCCGAACATCTACGCGAAGTGCCTCTCTATCGGCATTGACATTACAAAGGAGTACATTCCTGTGGCACCCAGCGCGCACTATATGTGCGGCGGCATCAAGGTGGATCTTGACGGCCAGTCAAGCATCAGGCGCCTGTATGCTGTGGGCGAATGCTCATGCACTGGGCTGCATGGCGGCAACAGGCTGGCGAGCAACTCGCTGCTGGAGGCAGTGGTTTATGCCGATGCTGCTGCCAAGCACTCGCTGGAGGTGATTGACCAGTATGACTTTAACACGAAGGTGCCCGAGTGGAACGATGAGGGCACGATGACAAACGAGGAGAAGGTGCTGATTGCCCAGGACATCAAGGAAGTGGGGCAGATTATGTCTACCTATGTGGGCATTGTGCGCTCCGACCTGCGTCTGCATCGCGCTTGGGAGCGGCTCGACCTTCTGTTTGAAGAGACGGAGCACCTGTTCAAGAGGGTGAAGCCGACAAAGGAGATTTGCGAGCTGCGCAACATGATTAATGTGGGGTATCTCATCACGCGGCAGGCGCTGGAGCGCAAGGAAAGCCGCGGACTTCACTACACGGTGGACTACGCTAAGCACGCTCTGGATAAGAAGAAATAATATCAAATATTGAATCACTCTTATGAAAAAGATACTATCATTTTTAATTTTTAGTTTTTCGCTGTTCTTCTCCGCTCTGGCGCAAGACACGGCTATCCCTATGGATGCTGCTGTGCGCAAGGGAGTACTGCCCAATGGACTGACTTATTATCTGCGACATAACGAATGGCCGGAGAAGCGTGCGTTCTTCTACATAGCCCAGAAGGTGGGGTCTGTTCAGGAGGAAGATGACCAGCGTGGATTGGCTCACTTCTTGGAGCACATGTGCTTCAACGGCACAAAGAACTTCCCCGGCAACAGCCTGAAGACTTACCTTGAAAGCATCGGCGTGAAGTTTGGAGAGAACCTGAATGCCTACACGTCGCTGGACGAAACGGTGTATAACATAGATAATGTAAACGTGGAGACGGCGGGAGCCATTGACTCTTGCCTGCTCATCCTGCACGACTGGAGCCACGACCTCCTGCTCGAGGACAAGGAAATTGACAAGGAGCGTGGCGTCATCAATGAGGAATGGAGGATGAGAAGCTCTGCCATGATGCGCATGTATGAGAAGGCATTGCCTGAGATTTATCCTGGCAGCAAGTACGGCCATCGCCTCCCTATCGGCACGATGGAGGTGGTGATGAACTTCCCTTACGAGGCGCTGCGCAGCTACTATCAGAAGTGGTACAGGCCTGACCTGCAAGCCATCGTGATAGTCGGCGACGTGGACGTGGACGAGATGGAACAGAAGATTCAGAAGGTGTTTGCCGACATCAAGCCTGCTGGTCCAGACGCTGCAAAGTTTGAGTTTTACCCTGTGCCTGACAATGAGGAGCCGATTGTTTCTATCAATAAGGACAAGGAACAGCAGAACAATTCGTTCCGCTTCATGTGGAAAACGAAGTCGCCGTTTCCTCGCGAGCTGAAGAATGACCAGAGCTACCTGATTGCCAACCTGATCAAGAGCGCTATGGCGAGCATGTTCGGAGAGCGCATCAGAGAGATTCTGCAAAAGGAGAATGTGCCGTTCATCAATGCTGCATTTGGCTACACCGACTTCTTCATCTCGAAGACAAAGGAGGCATACACGGGCACGGTCACTTGCGAGGAGAACAAGTACGAGCAGGGCATCAAGGCGCTCTATCGCGAGATTCTGCGCGCCCAGAAGCACGGATTCACTGCGGCGGAGTTTGAGCGTTTCAAGTCTGAGTACATCTCTCAGCTCGAAAGGATGTACCTGCACCGAGACAAGACGTCCAGCGGCAGCTATGTGGAGGAATGCATCCGCAACTTCATCGACAACGAACCAATGCCTGGCATTGAGTGGGAGCATGAGAACATGAACAAAATCATCCCTATGCTGAACGTGTCGATGGTGAATCAGTTCATCGCGCAGATGCCTCAGAACAACCTAGTCATCACCATGTGGGCTACAGACAAGGAGGAGAACATCCTGCCAAGCAAGGAGGACATTCTCCGATTCATGAAAGAGGTGGAGAAGGAAGACATCGAGCCTATCAAGGAGGAGGACAACAACAAGCCGCTCATCGAGAATATGCCTGCTGGGGGCAAGGTGAAAAGCATCAAGAGCGACAAATACGGGGCTAAGCTCATCACCCTCAGCAACGGCATCAAAGTGCACGTGAAGAAGACAGACTACTCTCCGAACCAAATCAGCATGTATGCACAAAGCTGGGGCGGCACATCGCTCTACAGCATTGACGAGTTTTACCAGACGGATAACATCAACTGGGTGACTGTTGGAGGCTGGGGAGACTTCAGCGTAACAGCGCTCAACAAGAAACTCGCCGGCATTCAAGCGAGCGTCATGACCAGTGTCAGTTCAAACAGCGAAATGGTATCTGGCGGCTGTGTGAAGAAAGACTTCGAAACCATGCTGCAGCTCACTTACCTAAAGTTTACTGCACCTCGCAAAGACCTCGAAGCCTTCAACGCTACCGTTCAGCGAAACAAGGCGAGCATGAAGAATCGGGAGTTGCAACCAACAACCGCTCTGCAAGACACCATTGCCAAGGTTGTCTATAACAACAACATCCGCGCATTGCGTGCCAAGGTGGAAGATTTTGACAAGATGAACTACGACCGCATCATTGAGCTCTACAAGGAACGCTTTGCTGATGCTGACGACTTCGAGTTCTTTATCATTGGCGACTGCGATGCCGACTCTATCGCTCCACTTCTTGCCAAGTATCTGGGTGCACTTCCTACGCTGAAAGGCAAGGAAAAATACAAGACCATAGACTTGAAGATGGCTGAGGGGAAACGAAAGAATGTGTTTGAGAAGCATCAAGAGACTCCCAACGCTACAGTACAATTCATCTACCATGCTCCTACAAAGAAGAACCTGAAGAATGAGCTTGTGCTGAGCATGATGGAACAGATTATGGACATGGTATATACAGAATCTGTGCGTGAGGACGAAGGCGGCGCATACGGCATCCCTGTTGGCGCATCGCTGAGCCGCTATCCGCAGGAAATGGCAACGATGCAGATTCAGCTGCAGACCTCGCCTGACAAACGGGAGAAGATGACTGAAATCATCTATCAGGGAGTGGAGGACATGGTCAACAACGGACCCGAGGAGGAGCACTTGCAGAAAGTAAAGGAATATATGCTCCGCAGTCACGAAGAAAACCTGAAGTCAAACAGCTACTGGCTGAACGAGATGGTGAACTATGCAGCCTATAAGAAAGATGATAACGCTGTATATGTAAAGACCGTCAACAGCATAACGGTGAAGGATATACAGAAGATGGCAAAGCACATCTTCAACAGCGGCAACTGCATCGAAGTGGGCATGACCAGTCCCATTGAATAAGAACTTGAAATGACTATAGAAAGTGAACAGACAATTTCATAGCAAAACCTCACTGAGAAATTATGCGCTACTGGCAGCCCTGCTGTCAGTAGCCATTTATTTCATGTGGAACACGGAAAGTCTCACGCGCCAATGGAGCGGCGTGCTGATTGCCATCGTCCTTCTTGTCATCGTCATTGTCATTGAAAGGATTATTCACACAACCTATACCATTACTACAGAAAGGACATTGGTCATTCACCAAGGACGTTTTTCCAAAGACAAGGTCATTCCTCTTGACGACATAGAAAGAATTGACCGCATCAGTCGCAACAGGATAGGCGGCAAGCCTCTGATGACTTATCTGGCTGTTGTGCTGAAAGACCATACAGAACATTACATCACCCCTAAGAACGAAGAGGACTTTATAAAATGTATAGCTCAAAGAAGAAAGAAAACAGAAGAAGCGGAAGACTGCTGACCTTAGTGCTGCTGGCGCTGGCGATGCCGCTGCTGGCGCAAGAAACCACCCTTGAAGACCCCATCCTTTCCGATACAGCCGAAGCAGCGATTTCAGAAAACACTGAACGGCTTTGGGAAGAGCAACTCAAGACTGAGCTTGACAAGTTTGCCGCCGAGGCCGAGAACGCTTACTTCAACACAGGCATCTGCGTATGGGACCTCACTGCCGACTCTTTGCTGTGGGGGTACAACGACAAGAAGGTCATGCGCCCTGCTTCTACTCAGAAGGTGGTCACTGCTGTATCTGCCCTCAGCACGTTGGGAGCCCGGCACGAATTCAGAACACGAGGCTACTGCACGGGAGAGCTTACCGCTGACAGCACATTGCTAGGAGACATCTACATCGTGGGGGACTTCGACCCTATGTACTCGTACAGTGACCTAAAGGAACTTGCTTCAAGCATCAGAAATCTCGGCATCAGAAGCATCAGCGGCACCATCTATGGCGATGCCAGCATGAAGAGCCAGGACCTCTACGGCAACGGCTGGTGCTGGGACGATGTGCCAAGCAAAAATGAGCCTTTCCTCTGTGCCCTCATGCTTGAACGTGGCACCACCTATCCCGACTTCAAGAAATATTCGGAAGAAGCGGCATTCCACCCTGCGGAACACTTTGTCTATGCGCTCAGCCAGGAACTGAAGAAGCTGAACGTCACAGCTGCTGACAGTACGGCATCAGCCGTAGGATACGGATTGAAAGAGTACCCCTACGACGGCAAGAACTTCTACACCAAGACTCGCACCATTGAGCAGGTGATGCAGCAAATGCTGAAAGAGTCCGACAATCTGCACGCTGAAGCAGTCTTCTTTCAGCTCGCCCATCTGAACAGCGGCCGCCACTGCACCTGGAAGGATGGGGCAAGGCAAGTGGAGAATGTGCTGAGACAGGCAGGAGTTGCCACGACCTACCTGGAGGTAGCAGACGGAAGCGGCGTGTCGCTCTACAACTACATCAGCCCCAATGCCATGACGGCTATGCTGCGCCATGCCTATCAGAACAAAGACATCTTCCAGCATCTCTACCCCGCCCTGCCCATAGCAGGTGTGGACGGAACGCTCAAAGACCGCATGAAATCGGGGGATGCCCGTTTCAACGTGCGAGCAAAAACCGGCACTCTGAAGGGGGTGATAACGTTGTGCGGCTACGTCAAAGCCTCCAACGGGCACCAGCTCGCC
Organism: Bacteroidales bacterium; assembly: GCA_030528885.1. Classification (GTDB taxonomy): domain Bacteria; phylum Bacteroidota; class Bacteroidia; order Bacteroidales; family Bacteroidaceae; genus Minthosoma. The sequence continues at coordinate 23,170 of JAUMXY010000010.1, forward strand.
TTTTCCATCTTCGTCAATGGCGTGCTCACTGCAAAGACAGCACGCGACTTCCAAGACCGTATATGCCAAGAATTAGCAAGATAACACCCTACACGCTGAGATTCAAATTTCAGGCTGGCACCAGCCGAGGCACCTACACAGAACACAAGGTCAAGTACATCGAACTGACAGACGAGAACGACCCGACCCATGTAGGCATAGGCGAATATGCACCGCTGCCAGACCTGAGTCCCGACACGGCATCTGCCATGCTTTTCGCGCACGAGACAGCGCTTTGGCACTACAACCGCCAAACGCTGAGACTCAGCGACACACCCTTTTCCCGAGGCGAGGCGGGCATACCCATCAACGGACTCATCTGGATGGGGCATTACGACCTAATGAAACAGCGCATTGAAGAGAAAATCAGCGCTGGCTTCAGATGTCTCAAACTCAAGATTGGCGCCATCAGCTTTGACGACGAAATCTCACTGCTGAAACAGATACGCAACCGCTTTCCGAGAGAAACAATCGAGCTGCGAGTTGATGCCAACGGAGCTTTTCTGGCTGGCGATGATGCCATGAGAAAACTCGACAGGCTGGCTCAGCTCGACCTTCACTCCATCGAGCAACCTATCCGTGCCGGACAATGGGAGGAGATGGCACAGCTATGCCGCAACACTCCCCTGCCCATCGCGCTTGACGAGGAACTCATTCCCACCTCGTTTGACACTTACACCACGACCTATAAGGAAGAGCTGCTCGACGCCATCCGTCCGCAATACATCGTGCTCAAGCCCTCCCTCCATGGCGCACTTTCGGGATGTGACGAATGGATACGCCTTGCCGAGCAGCGCGGCATGCAATGGTGGGCTACTTCCGCCCTTGAAAGCAATGTCGGCCTCAATGCCATCGCGCACTGGGTGGCACAATACCGCCCTGACATTCCGCAAGGATTGGGAACCGGGCAAATCTACGAAAACAATATCGAGGGCTACCCGCTGGAGCTTCGTGGCGATGAGATGTGGTGCAAATAAACCTCCTTTTCAGCATGAAATTATAGAGGTCTGAATACTGCATACAAAAAGTGGACCCCTCGGGTCCGATGCACCGTACCCGAGGGGTACGGCATGGTGGACCCGAGGGGTCCACTTAAAAGAAACAGGAAAAAGCACCCATTTACATGACAGTTCCCTCGCATTCCTTTTGCAGAAATGCGAGGGAACTGCAATATTAAAGGGAGTGCTGCTGCACCCCCTTCATATCATTAATCTGTAATGTAAACTTTTCTTGTAAAACCATCGGCATGCTTCTCTATGCAAAGGCCTTGAGGCTTCTCTATTCTTCGTCCCTGCAAGTCATAATAGGTCTTGGGGCCGTCGTCTTCCTTCTGTGTCAAATCTTCGATAGCAGCAGCCTCCCTGTCCACCATGAAGATGTAAGTGTTGAGGCTACGGGCAGGCATGCTGACAGTCAGACTCTTCACGGGCTCTTCAATGGCGATGTCTGTTGTCTGACAGAGCTTGTCTTCCTCGTTACCTGTTGACAGCAGGTGCGTTCCGCTCTTCACATACTCAGGCAGCATAATCTTTATCTTGTGGTTAGTACCTGTCTTGTTGAGACCCATGACGATGAGCGAATCACCCTTGATGTAAACTGAAGCTTCTGTGTCTGCACTGACTTCATTGCCAATCGTACTACCACTACCAACCTCCAGACGAGTGGAGCCAGTTACATGCTTAGAGAAATGTGACATGACAAAAGCGCGAGGAAGCAGCGTATTCTTCTTATTGTTTGCGCCATACTTACTCTCTCCCGTGCCGACGAATGACCAATGAGCACGCATGTACCAGTAGATGTAGCCTGTACAGCCAGCCAACATGCACTCGTTCAGTTCCTGAGCAAAGATGAGCTGTTCATCCCAATTAGGAAGACTCTCGATGTAGTCAGTCGCAGAATGCTCCGTCATCCAAACCTCCTTGCCGTACTTGGATGCCAAGACAGAGGCTTTCTTCATGTTTCCCAATGGTGCATGACCATAGATGTGACCCGCAATGATGTCCACCTGTTCACGTGCCACAGGGTCCTTCAACAGCGCGTCTGAATATCGAGGGTCAAAGCCCAGAGGCTCTGCACTGATAAGGCGAACTCCTGGATACTTCTCTCTATCGAGCAGGTGAGCATAGTTCTTCACAAGGGTAAGCTGTTGCTCTGGAGTGTAAAGACAGCCTGAGTAATTAACCCACCAGTCAGGCTCGTTCTGCACAGAAACAGCATCCACCTTGACGCCATTGGTCTTCATGTAACGCAAGAACGTATTCAGCCAAGGGAAGAAATCCTTATACTTGTCTGTGCGCAGCTCTCCGCGCTGGTTGCCTTGGTCTTCGCTGTTACCACCCTGAGCTGTTCCGTTGGTCTTGTAATCGCCTGGAGGTGACCATGGCGTGCCAAACACGATGCCGCCGCGTTTCTTCACCTCTCTTGCTGAGGGCAGAGAACCTTTCCAGTCGTATGGAGTATCATAGTTGTTCCACTCTGGGACAACCACGTCACCTATGAAGTTAGGTGAAATTTCCATTCGCATGATGTTCAATCCGATTTTCGAACTGGGACCATAAAGCAACTTGACTGGCTGCGTGTCATTGCCATGGGGACACATGGCTCCATCGCAACATGCGGCACCAAAGCCTGTGATGGTCTGAAGCGGTGTATTTTTCACCTTCAGAATGTAGATTCCTGCGTGGATAGTCGATACGGCTGCCAACGCAAAGATGAGCATGATGAATTTTTTCATTGATAATATAATAGATGTAAAAGATTTCAGCGGCAAAGATAACATAAAATATAATGCCAACAAACAAATTTAACTATAAAATTCTTCATCGGAAGGAAAAGAGGGAACGGAGGATAATCACAGCACAATTGTATAAAAGAAAAAGAGGGGCAGCATCGTTGCCTGATGCTGCCCCACCTGCCTTATCTTCGCGGTCTTACTTTAGCAAGTCTTGGCCGATGTCTCTGCGGAAATACTTTCCTTCAAACTGAATCTTACCAGCTTCGGTGAAAGACTTGACGAGTGCTTCGTTCTGAGTGTCGCCATAGGAACTGACGGCGATGACACGTCCGCCTGCTGTGACCACCTGTCCTTCCTTGAGGGCTGTGCCTGCATGGAAGACTACTGAATCCTTCACCTCCTCTATTCCTGTGATGGGGAATCCTTTCTTGTATTCCTGTGGATAGCCGCCGCTGACCATCATGACACAGACAGCAGCACGTGGGTCGAACTCCAGTGTCTTTGTGTCAAGGTTGCCTTCTGCCACTCCTTCGAGCAGGTCAACAAGGTCGCTCTTGATGCGCAGCATGACAGTTTCCGTCTCAGGGTCGCCCATGCGGACGTTGTACTCGATGACCACAGGGTCGCCAGCCTTGGCATAAGCATAATCGCGGTCCACCTTGATGAGCCCGAGGAATATGAATCCTTTGTAATCGATGCCTTCAGCAGCGAGTCCCTCGACTGTTGGCTTCACGATGCGCTCCTCAACCTTCTGCATCCATTCAGCATCAGCAAACGGAACAGGTGAAACGCTGCCCATGCCGCCAGTGTTCAAGCCCGTGTCGCCTTCACCTATGCGCTTGTAGTCTTTTGCCTCGGGCAATATCTTGTAGTTCTTCCCATCGGTAAGCACAAAGACTGAACACTCGATGCCAGAGAGGAACTCCTCGACAACCACCGTCGCGCTCGCCTCGCCAAACATGCCGTCGAGCATGCCACGAAACTCTTTCTTCGCCTCTTCGAGAGTGGGCACAATCAGCACGCCCTTGCCTGCGCAAAGACCGTCAGCCTTGAGCACATAGGGGGGCTGAAGCGTTTCGAGGAAAGCGATGCCTTCCTCTATGTTGGTGCCGTTGAAGGAACGATAAGCCGCCGTCGGAATGCCATGGCGCTGCATGAAGCTCTTGGCAAAATCCTTGCTGCCTTCAAGCACAGCGCCAGCCTTGCTTGGTCCTATCACTGGTACGCCTTTCAGCTCGTCGTCTTGCTTGAAGAAATCGTAAACGCCCTTCACCAGCGGGTCTTCAGGACCCACAACAACCATATCGATGCCGTTGGCAAGCACAAAGTCCTTGATGCCGACAAAGTCGTCAGCTTTCAGCGGCACGTTTTCGCCCACATCTACTGTACCGGCATTGCCAGGCGCAATAAACAATTTCTCAATTTTCTGGCTCTGCGCAATCTTCCAAGCCAAGGCGTGCTCTCTGCCGCCGCTACCAAGCAAAAGTAGTTTCATATCTTCTATTTTTTTATTTCCTTTGCAAAGATAGTGCAAATTGAAGACAGGACAAAACAAAAGCTTTTGTTTTTCATTTTATAACGTTGCTTAGCCGACTTCAAGACATCACTTTCCTTGGAAGAAGGGAAAACTCTGCCACTTTTATCTTCTGCCCACTTAAGCTCTCACATTCCTTCTTGCTCCTACATGTTGATGCACCTTGCATCGACATTACGTTCTGCCCTTCATCTAAAAGACGATGCAGGGCACAACGAATTTTGGAAGAAGAAAGCCGCTCTTCCACTTCATGCCTTCACCTAAAGGCGCAGCAACAGAAGGGGACAATAAACACATATAAATCAGAAGAAAATGAGATTTTCGAAAACTCTACCTGATGAAGCAAGATGTTTTTAAGCTATTTTAGCGGAAAATTAGTATGTATTGCAAAAATAATTCCTAATTCTTTGCTAACTTTGCCACGAGTTTTGTACGATGTGCGGTATCGTACATGCCACAGTGGCAACTGATAACAACAAGTTATATCAACAACATGAGCGCAAGGACTCTTGCTAACACCCTGACACGAACCGTCGATGAACTGGCGAGGCCAGAATCATACAAGGACCTCTATCACGAACATAACGACGGCGTGCCATTGCCTTCTGGAGAAGTGCTTCAGGAAATTATTGACCTTGCCCGAGGAATCATTTTCCCGGGTTATTATGGTCGTTCATGCATCGACAAGAACACCCTGAAGTACCATCTCGGAGTAGACATCGAGCGACTTTATTCTCTGCTGGTATCACAGATCCAAGCAGGTCTATGGTATAGGAACCTTGAGGAAGACGAGGCCATCCTGAATTCTCCATGCCCAGAACTGTCAAGCATGGAGACAAAAGTGCGCCAAGTGGCAGAAAAGCATGCAGAAGATTTCATAGCGAAACTGCCCGAACTGCGTCGCATCCTTGCCACCGACGTGATAGCCGCGTTCAATGGCGACCCAGCCGCAAAAAGCTACGGAGAAATCATCAGCTGCTACCCCGTCATCAAGGAACTCACCATCTACCGCATTGCACACGAGCTTTGGAACATGCAAGTTCCACTCATTCCACGAATGCTGACAGAAATGGCACACTCGGAAACAGGCATCGACATCCACCCGGGAGCACAGATAGGCGAATATTTCACCATCGACCACGGCACAGGCGTCGTCATTGGCGAGACAAGCATCATCGGCAATAACGTCAAACTGTACCAAGGTGTCACATTGGGCGCCAAGAGCTTCCCGCTGGACGACAAGGGGAACCCCATCAAGGGCATACCACGCCACCCTATTCTGGAAGACGACGTCATTGTCTATTCAAATGCCTCCATCTTGGGAAGAGTCACCATAGGCAAAGGAGCAATCATAGGCGGCAACGTATGGGTGACTCAAGACGTGAAAGCAGGAGAAAGTATAACGCAGAAAAGATAATATGCAAGAATTCAAAATAATAGCAAAGACTTTCCAAGGCTTAGAGGAAGTCCTTGCAAAAGAACTCATCAACTTAGGTGCGAACAACATCGAGATGGGCAGGAGAATGGTAGCATTCACCGGCGATCAGGAAATGCTCTACAAGGCAAACTTCTGCACACGCACAGCAGTAAAAATCCTGAAGCCCATCAAAGAATTCAAGGCGACAGACGCTGATGAGGTCTACGAAATGGTCAAGAAAATTGAGTGGGAAGAATACATGGATGTGAACAGCACATTCCTCATCGACTCTGTCATCTTCAGCGATAACTTCCGCCACTCTAAATTTGTAGCATACCGCGTGAAGGACGCCATCGCCGACTACTGGAGAGAAAAGACAGGCGACCGTCCCAACGTAGGCATCAGCAATCCCGACATCCGCATCAACATCCATATCGCGGAAGACCTTGTCACCATCTCGCTCGACTCGTCAGGAGAGAGCCTGCATCAGAGAGGCTACAAGACAGCAAGCGTGCCTGCACCAATCAATGAGGTTCTTGCCGCAGGTCTTGTCCTGCTCAGCGGATGGGACGGAGAATGCGATCTCATCGACCCGTTCTGCGGCTCCGGCACAATCATCATCGAAGCTGCACTCATCGCGCTGAACGTATATCCAGGAGTGTTCCGCAAAGAATACGCCTTTGAAAAATGGAAAGACTTCGACTCTGAGCTGTTCGACAGAATCTACAACGACGACAGTCAGGAACGCGAGTTTGACCATAAGATTTATGGCTACGACATCAATCGCCAAGCCGTACAGATAGCCTTGGACAACGTACAGAACGCAGGTGTCAAAGACATCGTCAGCGTTGAACAGCGTGACTTTTACGAGTTCGAACAGCCGCTCGACAAGGCCATCATGATTACCAACCCGCCATATGGCGACCGCATCACCACAGATGACATCTTCGACTTGTACGATACAATCGGGAAAAACCTGAAACGCAACTTCGTAGGCAACGATGCCTGGATTATCTCACATCACGAAGAGCTATTCGCAAAGATTGGTTTCCGCCCATCAACAAGATACGCTCTCTTCAATGGCTCACTCGAGTGCGAGTTCCGCAAATACCAAATTTTCGATGGCAAGCTCAAGGAGCGCAGAGAAGAAGGCATGGACATCAAGTCTGAAGAAGAACGCAGGCACAACCTGAAATTCAAGCCTCACAAGAAAAACGAAGATGGCGAATGGGGAGACGAAAGGAAAACCGACGACGAAGCACATTACTTCAAGTCAAAGCCATTCAAAGAAAAAGCCTCAAAAGACTCCATCAAAGGACGTGCCTCCTCCAGCGTCGGCGAAAGACTCTTGATGCTGGAAGCTGCAGATGAAGAAGAAGCAGAAATCATCAACCGCCACTTCGGAAAATGGGGAGACAGAAGAGTGTACGCCAACAAGAAAGGCGGAAAAGCATCTGCTGACAGAAAAGAGAAAAGAAGAGGAGAAGAGAGAAGAGAAGAACAAACTGAACGCTTTACGAACAGAGAGGCGCGCCAGGAAGCAAGAAGAGAGTTCTTCGGAGGGAATGGCGGAGCGCCTAAAAAGCCATTTGACGAAAGACGTCCTTTCGAGGGTCGCAAAGACTTTCCAGAAGACAGACGTCCACGTCGAGATGGCGAGCGACCTGCTCGTAAATTTGGCGAACAGAGAGGGGGAAATCGTCCGTTTCCAGGAAAAAGGGGCGAGAAGAAGTAAAAACGAAACGTAATGTTTCAATCTGATAGCGATGGCCGAAAGACAGAAAAAGTCCTTTGGCCATCAATTGTTTTGCCTGCTCGGGATTTCCACGAAAGCCATGAATAATCCAAGGTTGCGGAAGAACGCTCCCTTTCGCCCTGCACGCTGCCACCACCTCCCTACGAAGCGACAGCAGCTCATCAAAAGCCTTAACACAATGAACAACCACAGGCTTCCCCACTTCCTCCGCAATAGCTATCTGGGCACGAAAAGCCTCTACTTGAACAGGCAAAGCCACGCCACGCACTTTATCCAATCCACACTCGCCTATCGCCCACACATCCGCCCTCTCTGCTTCAACACGGATGCGAGCCATCGTTTCACGCCAAGATGCATCCACCTTCCAAGGATGCAAACCCACCGAAAGATGTACACCCTCCGGATACTGCGGCTGCAACTCCGAAGCGCCAACGTCCCATAGGCATGGGACAGTATCTACGATGTGAGTGTGACTATTAAACATAAAAGACAAGGTATTCTCTCACCAATGAAAATCTTGAGGTACGGGGTCATAACCGCTCCCCCCCCAAGGATGGCAACGCAGCAAGCGACGACATGCCAGATACAAGCCCTTGAGAGGGCCATGCATCTTAATGGCGTCTATGGCATATCGAGAACAAGTAGGAGTGAAACGGCATGAAGGAGGCAGCAATGGCGATATGGCCATGCGATAGAAATAGATGGGCAACAGCAATAAGAAAGAAACAGCTGAAGTCAGGTGAACAAACAAAGAAGGTCTTTTTTTCATAAGCATCTGTCATAAAGTGAGAAAACCCTAATCCAAACTCGCCGCAATCTTACTCAGCGATTTAATCACTCGCTTCTCAACTTGATGATAAGAAGGCATGGTGTCGGCAATGCAGATGAAAGCCAAGACGATGCCGTAGCTTCGACCAGCAAGCGCCTCCCAAAGAATGTGCTTATTGACACGGTATGCCTCACGCACCATTCGTTTCATGCGGTTGCGGTCAACTGCATGGCGGAATCGCTTTTTAGGCACAGAAATCAGAATGGAGACAGGTGGCGCCTTCTCGTCATCCTCAGGCTTCCTTTCTTTTCTCATATAAACAATTCGCAGGGGAAACGCTACCATAGAAGCATTTCCTCCTGCGAAAAGTTTGTCTATAACGAGTTGGCTGTTCAGCCTTTCAGACTTAGATAATTGACGATTTACCATTGATGAAAATCTTATCCATCACTTTTTATCTTGGATACGCTTGCCGAAACTGCGGCTTCCGTGAGACAATCTCACGACAAAGTCTTTGCGTAAGCCTCGATGATTGCCGGTACAGAACGGAGTTCTGGAGTAGGTTGATAATCCACATGCAGGCCAGCTCCTTCTGCTGCTTGAATCGTCTTTGTCCCCAAACAAGCAACCTTCACTTCGCCCTGCTGGAAGTCTGGGAAGTTCTTAAGCAGGGAATTGATACCCTCTGGAGAAAAGAACACCAGCATATCATAGTCAAAAGCCTCATCTGGAGCAAAATCGTTGGGTACAGTATAATACATGACCGCCTCATCATGATTCAGATTTGCAGCATCCAGCATATTCTTCATCTCGTCTGTATGAACGGATGATTGCGGAACGAAATATTTCTCCGCACGATGCTTGGCCATGATAGGAATGAGGTCTGTGACGCGCCCGCTTTCTGGAAAGAAATTCTTCCGCTTACGGTACTGAACATACTTCTGGATGTACAGCGACACCTGCTCTGACACACAGAAATATTTCATATCGTCGGGAATCGTTACTCTTAATTCTTTACACAACGCAAAGAAATGGTCGATAGCATGACGAGAGGTGAAAACGACTGCTGTATGTCCTGGGATAGACACTTTCTGTTGGCGAAAATCTTTCGCAGACATCGGCTCAACTTTGATGAAAGGGCGAAAAACCAACTCTACATTGTATTTCTTCGCGACCTCGTAATATGGCGATTTCTCTGTTTGAGGTTTAGGTTGAGATACTAAGATCTTTGTTGCCATCAATATAACAAATTTTTGACTATAATATTCCCACTGAACAACATTGCCACGTCCCACACAACAAGGGCAGGCAACATTTCAACACTGCAAAAGTACAAAAAAAATAACAAATACCCCCCCTTTTTCTTCTTAAAGTTAGCGAGCAGCTTATAAAACATCAGAATTTCATACAACAAGACTACCAAAATGACACTTGCAGTTACTATTTCTCGAAGAGAGTTGCTGTAGGTTTCCACTAGCGCTATAGGATAAAAACAGAAGGCTGTCAAGGCCGTCACAAACACATAGCCCTGCATCCATCGCTTGCTGGAATCCTTATCAAAAAAGACCCAATTGACAAGCGCATACAGCCCCGACTTCAAGCCGACGAAACACAGGAAAACCAGAATCCCTACAGCATAAAGCCAATAAGGAACGCTCACCACAGGAACCTCACTGCATCTTTCAACGATGTCATTGAAATAAATGACTGAAACACTGAATGCACCAATAAGAGTCAACAACAGAATGCCAACCGCCTCACCCCCATTGTCGTTCACCTGCTCCTCTGCATACTGTCTCTTGGTAGTAAAGAAGTCCTTCAGCCGGCAAGAGAACATCGTCCTGCAATTATACAAGACCGCAGCCAACACGAAAAAAGCCAGAACCATGGCAGCCATCACATAGCCGTCCTCACTCACAACATACATTCGCTCTGCCATCGGCACTGTAACATCCGGCAGAGAAGCACCCACCCTATAAAACTCCGTCTTGTTAATGACGTTGGAATCGGTGGCAGTCAGTATGCTGTCATAGTTCATGGAACAACGAGCAATCAATCATCAACCTCGCGGCTTCATCCACCCCGCAGGTTCAGAAACATTCCTTATGATATACAAAATGCCTTTTTGATAGTCTCCTGGTAAGCCTCAGTCTCCTCCCACGGGAACAGCGTCACCTCCATCTCCACATCACCCTGGTAGCGATTTGTGAATCGTTTCACAACCCGCTCCGTCTTTCTGCCAAAGTGACCATAAGAAGCCGTTTCCTGATAAATAGGCTTGCGCAAGTCAAAGCGCTTCTCAATGGCATTAGGGCGCAAGTCGAAAATGGCATCAATCTTCGCAGCAATCTCGCCATCCGACAATGCCACCTTAGCAGTTCCATAAGTATTCACATAAATGCTCACAGGCCTTGCAACGCCAATGGCATAGCTGAGCTGAACAAGCACTTCGTCAGCCACACCAGCCACCACCATGTTCTTCGCAATATGACGGGCCGCATAAGCTGCCGAACGGTCCACCTTGCTAGGGTCCTTGCCCGAGAAAGCGCCGCCGCCATGAGCCCCTCTGCCGCCATACGTGTCAACAATAATCTTTCTTCCCGTCAACCCCGTATCGCCATGAGGACCTCCAATCACAAACTTGCCAGTCGGATTGACATGATAAGTAATGCCATCCTTGAAAAGAGCAGCAATCTTCTCATCTCCAATCTCCTCCACCACACGAGGCATCAAGACATTGACCACATCATCCTTGATGCGAGCCAACATCTTAGCGTCTGCCTCTTCCTGCGTAGCGGCATCAGCACTGCCCACTGCCACAAACTCATCATGCTGAGTGCTGACCACAATCGTATGCACACGCAGAGGCTTTCCATCATCACCATATTCAATCGTAACCTGACTCTTGGCATCAGGGCGCAAATAAGTAGCCACCTTGCCATTAGGACGCACATAGGTCATCACCTTGCCCTCGCGACGAATATCTGCCAGCACACGCAATATGCGATGCGAGAGGTCGAGCGACAGCGGCATGCAGCACTCAGTCTCATTGGTCGCATAGCCAAACATCATGCCCTGGTCGCCAGCGCCCTGCTCTTCAGGAGACTCGCGCTCCACACCACGGTTGATGTCGCCGCTCTGCTCATGAATGGCGTTCAGCACGCCACAGCTCTCGCCGTCAAACTTATAAGAAGACTTCGTATAGCCAATCCTGTTAATCGTCTCACGAGCCACCTCCTGCAAATCCACATAAGCATTGCTCTTCACCTCGCCAGCCACAATGACCTGGCCTGTAGTAACCAACGTCTCGCATGCAACCTTCGACTCCGGGTCATACGCCAAAAGATTGTCAAGCACAGCATCGCTAATCTGGTCCGCCACTTTATCCGGATGACCTTCAGAAACTGATTCAGATGTAAACAAATATCCCATCGCTCAATAATTATTAAATACACATTAATTATTACATGGGAAAGAAAACGGGGGAAATGCACTGACAACGACCACAGTTCTTCACTGGAGGCACCGTTATCGTTTTAGCATTTTTTACCGTGGTTGCAAGCAGCCAAATCTCTCCACATATCATTTCGCCTGCAAAGTTAGTGAAATTTGGGCACACTGCAAAATAAACCACTTCTTTTTATCACAGACCCGCATCCTGCCTGCACAAAACAAAGATTCCACAAGCAGCAATCCCCACATTCCACCTAAGCGTACCCCTCGGGTCCACCCAGCCGCACCCGAGGGGTACGGTCCTCTATGGGGAAAACTCTCCCACCTTTAGGGATTCTTCCTCCCCATTTAGGGATTGACACATTCCACCCCCGCACAGAAAGCCCTATCTTTGCATCAGAAACAAAAAACAAACGTGTTCAACACTTAACAACAGGAGCTTATGAAAAAGATGATTCTCATACTTGCCGTTACACTCGGCTCACTCCTTTTCCAATCATGCTTCTACGGACACTACATCGTAGAGCCTCCTCACAGGCATTATCCGGTCTACGTGGCGCCAGGTCCACCACCCCCGCCACCCATACACAGGCCGCACAGACGTTAAAATGATAAAGTGAGAAGATGCATTTTGCCCTTGCAGCTTCTTCAAGAAGAACATAATAATATTGGTTAGTTTTTGTATGAGCAGCTTCGACACCGTGATGGCCTCGAAGCTGCATTTTTAGCATGGGTGGAAAACACTGCTTTTTGTGCCTCAAAACAGGTGAGACTCTCACCACTTTGGGGGCACAAAAGGATGGTAAAAACAAGATGGCTTTCTTTGAATGCTTTTCAGTATTATTGGGGGCAGACGGTAACAAAAAAGCAGGGCTACGTCCAACATAGACATAGCCCTGCTTGCAGGCAGGCATGAGAGCCTGACAGATTATTTCACATATACCTTATAGGTGTCGGTCTTGCCGTTCTGTACAAACTTGATGAAATAGAGTCCTGGCGCAAGGGAAGAGGGCAGCGTGTAGGTATTGCCTTGCAGGGGAGCCTCATCAACGACGATTCCTGACAGTCCGAGCATATTGACACGCACTTGGTCGGGCGAGATGCCGTTGGCAAGCTGTACGGTGATAGGATGCCCTGCCATCAGTCTTCCGGTGAGGAGCTTGACGCCGTTGCTGCCAGGTGTGTAGGGGGCATCAGGCTCGCTTCCATTTATTTCTTTGATGTCGAGCGCTATGTTTTGGGCTTCGCGGGCTGCATCCTCATCGTAAGACGCATCGGTCAACGTCTGTTCGTTAAGGCTCCACTTGGTGTAGAGGTCGGCCACCTGCAGGGCGCCATCGAGGAGACGGACGCGGTAGTCGTAGTGGTGCTTGCGCTGTGCCTGATTGTTGTCGTTGGTATAGATGTAGTCGGTGTTTGCCACGACAAGGAAGATGACATTGTTGGCCGGTCTGTCGGTGAGGTCTATCCTTGTCTTTCCGCAATGGATGGGCTGTGAATAGTAGTTCTTTCCTGCTTTTGTCACATAGCAGAGCTGGGCACGCATCTCTGTGTCTTGCGGCAGGAACTCGACTGTGGCAGAGTTGGCTTTTGAGTCAACATGGATAGGGATGATGTTGCTGCCTGACCATCCCGGGTTGGTGATGGTGTCTGGCGCCATCCAGTTGTCCAGCGAATTTTTCTTGAGTCCTTGGTAAGGTGTCAGCTTGAATGGCTCGACGTCAATCCAATAGGGTTCCCACTCGGCTTTCACTACAACGCCGATATTGTCATTCATGATTTGCCTATAGCCTTTTTTCCAGCCACCAATGTCGAAGGTGGCCATGCGTGAGCGGTATTGCAAGATGAGCTGCCTCATGGTTTCATCGCCCAGCATGGTTCCGATGCCCTTGAGCACATAGTCGGAGCAGTTGCGCCAAATCCAAGGAATGCTGCCCTTTCCGCATATTTCTCCCAAGATGATTGGGAAGGCATTGCCATACTGGGTTCCGCCGAGCAGGTTGCGCCAGGTGCAGATTTGCTGGCCATTGCTTTCATACATATTGACGCCTTCAGCTGTTGGTCCTCCAAACGAGCCGTCTTGCAGCCATCCTGAATAGCATTCGATAGGCATGAAGGGAGCGACAAAAGGACAGGCGTCAAGGAAACCTGGCGTTCCATACTTGTTATCGCGCTCGGTAGCCATAGCGCTCTGCAACCATGTGTTGCCAGCCTCGTGGAACCAGCTTGACTTGTGGCAGGAGCCTAAATCGGCGAAGAGGGCGTGGATGCCTTCATGTATCATGGCTTCACGCTGATAGTCGCCATCGCTCCACTTCTTGTCGGCATCGTCGCGGAAGCGAGAGAAGGGAAGATAAGATGCCCACACGCAAGGCCAGTTTGCTTTGATGCCCGTCACAGGGTCTTCGTACCAGATGGCGCCCTGATAACCGCCTTTCTCCTCATTGCTGGTGTTGTCATTCTTGAGGCCGGAACCGAAAATGTAGATGAGCGAGCGGTATCCATTACGAGCGCGGAGGTCGGGCGGCCAGCCCATGTTGTTGCGGATGTAGGCAAAGTCTTCATCGTACTTCTCTATCATGTTCTGCGCGCACTTCTTGACTTCGTCAGAATTGTAGGCTCCACATTCCTTGTTCAGATTGCTGCCCCACACGACGGTCCACCATTCACCATCCACTCGGTTAACAGGCTTTCCGTTACGGTCAGTGGAAGGTACATCGCCAAGGTTTTTTGTAGGCTTCTCGAATTTGCCGTAGTTGTATTTGGCATCGGTCGTCCAGTCGTGGGAGAACATCGGCACTCGTCCTTCCCAAGAGAATGGTGCGCCCAGAGGCTCTGTCTGCACATCGACGTAGATACGCATGTCGGTCTGGGTGAGCGTATTCCCGTCTGCATCCTTGTACATCATAGAACAAAGATAATAGCCTGAATGTTCTGGCGCAGCACTCTCTGTCAGCACAAATTCCGGGTCTGCCTTGTAGCCGCGGAGCTGCTTGTCGTGCTTGTCTTTGTAGCGCACTCTATACAGGGTGTTGCCGTCTCTATCGCCACAGCTGAAGGTAATCCTGTCACCTTCCATCACCTGTATGTAGTTCTGCTGCAGCCATTCCCCGTCGTTCTGGCGAACAAGAGGCTGCAATTTCCAAAGGTCAATCTCATCCGTTCGGTGCTCGATTGTTTCAACATATTCAGGCTGGTCTGATTCGACACGATCACCAGAACCTATCGTTACATTGAACACATACTGAACAGTATCGGCATCCTGCACGAACATCTCAGCAAAGGTGAAACTATCCCCTGCGCTTGCCTTTGTATTGTTATGAATGATTTTGAAGTATCCCTTTTCGTACTTGCAGGCTACACAGCGATTAGCGTTTGAAGCAGCGCAAGCCACACCTTTCTTTGTGAACCAATAGCCTGTTCCGTAGGACTTGGTGCTGTAGGTTGCGTTGGTGCTGCCCTGTTTTGCCAAGAAACGGATGGAACCTAAAGAGATTCCTTTCTCAAGCGATTCTTCGGAGGAACGGCCGAAAGCATCGACCAACACATTGGTGCTCACCCGCATCACAGTAGGAGCATCTGATGCTTTCTCGGCATCGCGGATGATGTTTGCCGTATAAGTCACCTTGGAGCCTGCATAGGACAGGGCTGTACATACGAGCAGCGATAAAGTAAGTAAGCTTTTCTTCATAAGGTAATAAGATAATCAATTAATGAGTTAGTTAGATTTGATTCCACAAAATTACATTCTTTTTCACAATAAAGAAAGTGCTTCAACACCTTTTCGCCGGCATTGAAGCACTTTTTAGACAATTGTTTTACAAATGGACGATTCTTTCAGATATTAGCCATTACTCAATCGTCAATTCGTTAATCAGACGCTTGGCGTTGCTGTAGTCATCCATAACTGAAAGCACCCAGCGGATATCGACAGAGATGCATCGCTGCAAGGCATTGTCGAACTTCAGGTCGCCTGACATGGCTTCCCAGTTTCCATCGAAGGCAAGACCGATGAGACGGCCCTTGCCATCGAAAACTCCTGAACCCGAGTTGCCGCCTGTGATGTCATTGGTCGTAAGGAAGCAAAGAGGAAGTTCGCCTGTAGCCTTATCAATATAGCGTGCTGAGAATTTTCCTTTCTTCATCCACTTATAGACAGAAGGAATGAGCCTGTAGTCGTAGTTGTCGGGGTTCTGCTCGTGCTTGTTGAGGAAAGAGCGAGGACTGGTGATAAGCTGAGTCGCCTCTTCTTTCAGCCCTGTTGTACCAGGAGTGAAATCAATCGGTTTGCACAGACCATAGCTGAGACGCAAGGTAAAGTTTGCATCAGGATAATATTCACGGTCATGATTCATCTCGCGGATACCATCACCAAGAATGCGTTCATACTCTTGTTCGCTACCGCTTACCGACAGCTGGCTTGCGTAAACGTCAAACAATTGACTGGCTACTTTTGCCATGGGGTCGTCAGCCACCTCGCTGAACGAATAAACCTGACGAATCTCGTCGGGGCGAGCAAAGACAGAAGTCGCATAAAGGTTATCCACATAACGGCTATAGTCGCCATTCCATGTACTGTTGATTTCATGCATAATTTCTTGAATCTGAAACTTGGTTCCTGAAGCCTGCTTAACGTAGTTTTGCAGCAGAGAAAGGAATACTTTCTTATCTGTTTCCACGTCAATGTTCTTATAGGCATTTTCAACTTTTTCCTGAAACTTTTCGTCTTCGCTGCCACGTCTAGAGCTCGCTACATTCTTCAGAACTAAGCCTAGAATATCACTTCCACGATAGAAAGATTCCATCCACAGGTTGTTGCCATACAAAACAGAAGCTTCTGATTCGTAGATTGACTTCAATGAATCGAGTGCACAGATGTACTTGCCACGTTTGTTAACATCCTTTTTCGACCATTCTTTCAAATCTTGCTCCTGCTGCTGCTTTTCTTCAACAACCTTCAGATTTTCAAGCGCCTGATTCTGGCCAAGAGAGAATTTCCAGTAATTGGAACTGCTAGCATATTTAGACGCATACATAATACGAATGGAATCACTCTGCCGCATTACCTCTCGAAGCACATCGAGCTTCACGCCACGTACCTGATAGCGCACATCGTTAAGCGTCCTCATCGTACTTTCTATACCATAACTGGAAAGATAGCGGTCTGTGCTGCCGGGATAGCCAAGCGTCATCGCATAAGAACCGTCTTGATACCCTTGTGTGCTGACACGAGCATATTGCAGCGGATGGTAGGGCACATTGTCCTTGCTGTATTCAGCTGGGGCATTGTTTTTATCGGCATAAATACGGAAGACACTGAAATCACAAGTCTGACGAGGCCACATCCAGTTATCTGTATCGCCACCATATTTGCCTAAGCATTGTGGTGGAGCGTAAACCAAACGCACGTCGTCAAACCGCTGATAAACAGAAAGGAAATATTTGCTGCCCTTATAGAAAGGATTGACTTCGCTTTGGATGCCCTTGCCGCTATAATTAACCATTTCCATCAATCTGCTAGAAACGGAATCTATGGCCACGTCCTTCTGCATATCGGAAGCGCCTTCTGGCACTGCACTCAGTATCAAGTCTGTCACATCAACGGTCTTGATGTGGAACAGCACATACAAGCCTTCGTTGGGAAGTTCGTCTTCTAGCTTTTTGGCATAGAATCCATACTTCAAGTAATCATGTTCAGGCGCTGAATGGGTTTGGATGGCGCTGAACCCACAATGATGATTGGTAAAGACAAGACCTTCGTCAGACACAACAACTCCTGAGCAGAAACCGCCTAACTGGATGATTGCATTGTTGAGTGAAGGATGCTCTGTGCTGTAAAGTTCCTCGGCTGTCAGCTCCAGCCCAAGACTGCGCAAGACAGAGTCGGTTTTCTCTGAAATGTTTCCCATCACCCACATGCCTTCATCGGCACGAGCTGTCAGGGCGAGAAGGGTTAACAAGATAAAAGTTAGTTTCTTCATATCTGTAGCTATATATTAATAATGTATATTTTTTTTATCTCTTCTTGAATTTCTTCCCAATCACAGGTAAACGATGCAGCGGAAGGTCCTTACGCACGACTTCTATGAGGAAAAGGAGAAGAACGCCCATATCCAGTATCAGGCGCAGCCAAGTGGGCCATGTCTGAGGTAAACAAGTCATGGCAACATAGAGTACCGCCGCAAGAACAATGTACGAGAAAATACCTTTAAGGTCGTAGCGTATGGGATTACACTTCTGGCCTACGGCATAACTGAGCAACATGGCGGTGCCATAACCAACGCAACCTCCCCAAGCACAAGCCATGTAGCCATATCGAGGAATGAAAAGAACGTTGACCGCTATGAGTACGGCACATCCTGCCAGCGAAAAGAAAGCACCCCAAATGGTCTTGTCGATAAGCTTGTACCAGAAGGATAAGTTGAAGTAGATTCCCATCATGATTTCTGCCACCATCACGATAGGAACAACAACGAGTCCTTGACGATATTCTTCGCCCACAAGGTACTGAAGGACATCCATGAAAGCAATAACACAGAGAAATGCAAAAAGCGTAAAGATGATAAAGTACTTCATCGCATGGGCATAATACTCTTTGCTGTCCTTTTCCTTTGCTGTGGAGAAGACTATTGGTTCGTAGGCATAGCGGAAAGCCTGGGTTATCAGTGCCATAATCATCGCCACCTTCACGCAAGCGCCATAGATGCCCAACTGAGCCTGAGCGTCAGCCTCTTTGTAAATTAGCGGGAAGAGTATCTTATCAGCAGCTTGGTTAAGGATGCCTGCGACACCCAGCAAAAGAATGGGCCATGAATAAGAAAGCATACGCTTGAGAAGAGCCCAGTCGAAATGCCATTTCACCTTGAGGAAATCGGGAACAAAGAAGAATGTGATAAGCCCTGTGCACCAAAGGTTGATGCTAAAGACATAAGAAACGTCTGTTTTCCCTAAAACTACAAAGTAAAATACATTGAGTACAATATTTAAGATGATAAAGAGCAACTTGAGCGATGCGAACTTAATGGATTTCTTCTGGAATCGCAAGTAGCTTAAAGGCATTGCCTGAATAGCATCAAGCACCACTACCCCAGACATCATCAGCAGATATTCAGGGTGTTCAGCGTATCCCAGCGCCTCGCTGATGGGAGTGATGAATGCAAACATTCCTGCTAAGAAAATTGCCGACAGCACACCCACCACGGACAGCGCAGTGGAGAACACGGTGTCTGGGGTCTCATCCGCCTTATTCGCAAAACGAAAAAGCGTGGTTTCCATACCAAAGATAAGGATTATCAAGATGAGCGCCGTGTAAGCATAGAGATTGGTTACCACTCCATAGCCTCCACTGGCAGCAGAAATGACATGGGTATAGAGCGGCATCAGCAGGTAATTAAGGAATCTGCCTACAATGCTGCTCAAGCCATATATGGCTGTGTCTTTTGCTAAACTTTTCAGGTTGGCCATATTTCTCTCTTAATACATCACTCGTCATTAGATTGGCGCAACTTGTCTAATGAAGAACAAGCCAGAAGGATATGACGAGGTACTCTTTCCTTTATTCCAAATAGGTATATCCGTAAAGACCTGAACGATAGGTGTCAAGGAACTCCTTACCTTCATCAAGCGTTACCTTGCCGTCTTTGATGGCCTGCTTCACCCATATCTCAAGACTGCGCACAAGTTTCTTAGGCTCATACTGCACATAGCTGAGAACATCGGCAACAGTCTCACCATCAATAATATTCTTGATGTGGTATCCATCCTTGTCGGTCGTGACATGAATGGCATTGGTGTCGCCAAACAGATTGTGCATATCACCAAGAATCTCCTGATATGCTCCTACAAGGAATACTCCAATATAGTAGGATCCCTTCTTCTTGTCAAGCGGATGCAGAGGAATAAAGTGGTTGATGCCCGTCTCCGTAGCAAACGCTGCTATCTTCCCGTCAGAGTCACAAGTGATATCTTGTATCGTAGCATTGCGGCCAGGACGTTCGTTCAACCGCTGAATGGGCATGATGGGGAATATCTGGTCAATAGCCCAAGAGTCAGGCAGCGAATGGAACAGTGAGAAATTGCAGAAATACTTGTCTGCCAACAGTTTGTCAAGAGAGCGGAACTCTTCTGGCACATGTTTCATTGTATGGACAAGCGTGTTGATTTCGCGCGCAACGGCCCAATACATTCTTTCTATTTCGGCTCGCGTACGCAAATCGAGCATGCCATGCGAGAACAAATCAAGGGCTTCTTCACGAATTTGCTGCGCATCATGCCAATTCTCCAACATGTTGCGCATATTGATGTTGCACCAAATCTCGTAGAGTTCTTTTGCCAAAGCGTGGTCATTCTCGCCCACCACAAACTCATCTGGCATAGCCGGTACCTCAGTCGTCTCGAGCACTTCCATAATCAGCACAGCGTGATGAGCTGCGAGAGAACGGCCACCTTCCGTAATGAGATTAGGATGCGGAACACTGTTGCTGTTGGCAGCATCGACAAATGTATAAACACAATTGTTCACATACTCTTGGATAGAGTAGTTGACCGAGCTCTCGCTGTTGCTTGAACGACTTCCGTCGTAGTCGACTCCTAATCCACCACCACAGTCAACAAATTCGATTCCATAGCCCATCTTGTGCAATTGGACATAGAACATACTTGCCTCACGAAGCGCATTCTGAATCCGACGAATCTTTGTTATCTGCGAACCAATATGGAAATGTATCAGCTTCAAGCAGTCTTTCATCTCATTCTCATCAAGATACTGCAATGCAGCCAACAGTTCGCCTGATGTCAGACCGAACTTGCTCGCATCGCCACCACTTTCTTCCCATTTGCCTGAACCAGAGGCCGCAAGTTTAATACGGATACCCATATTAGGGCGAACTCCTATCTTCTTCGCTATCCGAGTAATGATTTCCAACTCGTTCAATTTCTCCACTACGATGAATATGCGTTTGCCCATCTTCTGAGCCAGCAAGGCCAATTCAATGTAATCCTGGTCCTTATATCCATTGCAGACAATCAGAGAGTCGCTATTCATGTTCACAGCCAGCACCGCATGCAACTCTGGCTTAGAGCCAGCCTCAAGTCCCAGATTGAATTTCTTTCCATGCTTAATCACTTCCTCAACAACAGGGCTTATCTGATTCACCTTGATGGGGTAAATGATGAAGTTCTCTGCATTATAGCCATATTCCTTCGCTGCTTTGGCAAAGCAAGTAGCGGTCTTCTCGATACGGTTGTCGATAATGTCAGGGAAACGAACCAGCACAGGAGCCGATACATCACGCAAAGCGAGATCGTCCATCACTTCCTTAAGGTCAACCTCGACACCATCCTTGCGTGGCATCACAGCAACATTGCCCTTCTCGTTGATATGAAAATAATTAACGCCCCAACCATTGATTCCATAAAGTTCGTTGGAGTCCTCAATACGCCATTTTCTCATTGTTAGATTAAGAATGAAAAGTTAACAACAAACTCAGTGCTGATTGACCATACTGGTGATTTGGTCAACATAGCTCTTTATTTCTTCTTCTGTATGAATAACTTCGATATTTATCACATGTTTAGCTCTTTGGTAGAACGGAAGTCGCTTCTGCAAAGACGTACAGATGAAATCCTCCAGTTCTGTGGGAGTCTTCCCTTGAATGAGAGGACGCTGGTTTTTCCCCATCAGCAAGTGCTCTTTCAGCACAGCTGGCGCTGCTGACAGGAAAACCGTATCGCCACAATCGTTCAGATATTCCATATTGTCAAAGAAGCAAGGGGTACCGCCTCCACACGAAAGCACGACATTTTCAAACTCGGCCACTTCGTGCAACATCGTCTTTTCCACTTCTCGGAATCCCTCCTCACCTTTCTCTGCAAAGATTTCCGGAATGGTCTGATGGCAACGAGCTTCAATATAATCATCCAGGTCATAGAAAGCCAATCCCATCTCTCGGGCAAGCACTTTCCCTAAAGTCGTCTTGCCCGCTCCCATATAACCTATTAAGAATATTCTTTTCATGCTTTCTTTGATGCTGGTTTTCTACCTCGCTTAGCTGGAGCTTTCGACTGCTGCGGATTATTGATTATCTCCATACATTCATCGTATGTCAACCCAACAGGCTCTTTTACCGTCTTTGGTATCTTGTAATTTACGCCTTTGTACTTCAGATAGGGACCGAATCGGCCATTCAGCACCTCTAATTCAGCATCTTCTGCAAAGGACTTGAGATGGGATGCAGCTTCTCCCTTACGGCGTTCCTCGATAAGGCGAACCGCTTCCTCAAGTTCAATCTTCATTGGGTCCACATCTTTCGGTATTGAGACGTATTTCTTGCTATGAAGAACATAAGGTCCGAAACGACCTGTACCAACCGTAACCGCTTCACCTTCAAACTCTCCCAATGTACGTGGAAGCTTAAACAGCCCCAGGGCTTCCTCCAATGTGATTGTCGCGATGCTCTGTCCCTTGTTGAGCTGGGCAAAACGAGGTTTCTCCGCTTCATTG
This sequence comes from Bacteroidales bacterium, assembly GCA_030528885.1. Lineage (GTDB taxonomy): Bacteria > Bacteroidota > Bacteroidia > Bacteroidales > Bacteroidaceae > Minthosoma. The sequence goes on from JAUMXY010000010.1 coordinate 45,373, forward strand.
GCAACACCTATCTGAACCATAGGTCCGAAGCGTCCTATTTTCACGCTCACAGGCTTGCCTGTCCCTGGCTCTTCGCCAAGCACGCGCTCACCAACCTTGTATTCGTTCTTCTCCTGAAGTGTAGCATCTACCATCGGCTCCAACTTTCCATAGAAATCGCGCATCATCGACTGCCAGTTTTCCCGTCCATCAGCAATCTCGTCAAATTCCTTCTCCACATTAGCCGTGAAGTTGTAATCGATGATTTCAGGGAAGGAATGCATGAGGAAATCATTTACTACGGTTCCTATGTCAGTAGGCAAAAGTTTTCCCTTCTCGTTGCCTACCACTTCCTTTTTCATCCGTTTCTCTATCTTCCCACCCAACAGCTTGATGATGTTAAACATACGTTCTTCTCCCTTCTTGTCTCCTTTCTCCACATACTCACGCTGCTGAATGGTCGAGATGGTTGGGGCATAAGTAGAAGGGCGACCAATACCCAACTCTTCCAGCTTTTTCACAAGGCTAGCCTCCGTATATCTCAACGGATGCTGCGAGAAACGCTGGGTAGCCACCACCTCCTTCATCTGCAACGCCTCGCCTACTGCCACCTGAGGGAGCAGCCCTTCAGTTTCTTCTGCCTGAGCATCATCATCATAAGATTCGCGATACACACGCAAGAAACCATCAAATGTAATAATCTCACCTGTAGCAGTAAAAGAAACGGGCATACTTTCTTTTCCTTTTACGCCTATCGTTATAGTCGTTTTCTCAGCCTCCGCATCTGCCATCTGGCAAGCTACTGTGCGCTTCCATATCAGGTCATACAATCTCTTTTCCTGTGAATTTCCGCTGATTTCATGTGCTGAGACAAATGTCGGACGGATTGCTTCGTGCGCCTCTTGAGCACCCTTGGAACTGGTATGGAATTGACGTGGCTTTGAATACTTCTCACCATGCATGGCAATGATTTCCTCTTTCGTTGTATTGACACACAGCGAAGAAAGGTTTACAGAGTCTGTTCTCATGTAGGTGATATGTCCTGACTCATACAGATGCTGAGCCACCATCATCGTCTGCGAAACGGTAAATCCCAACTTCCTTGCTGCCTCCTGCTGCAATGTGGAGGTCGTAAAAGGAGGAGCAGGACTCTTCTTCAGAGGTCTCTTCTCTATGTCTGTGATGTAAAACTCTTTATCTTTACAAGACTCCAAGAATTTCTCAGCCTCTTCCTCGGTCTTAAACCCGTGTCCCAGCGAAGCCTTTATTTCCTGTCCTTCGATTGTGAAAATAGCGTTGATACGATAAGTATATTCGCTCTTGAAATTCTCGATCTCCCTCTCGCGCTCCACAATAAGACGAACAGCCACACTCTGCACACGTCCTGCCGAAAGGCTTGGCTTCAGCTTTTTCCACAACACAGGAGATATCTTGAAACCTACGATACGGTCGAGCACACGACGTGCCTGCTGAGCATTGACCAATCCCATGTCAATCGTACGTGGAGACTCTATTGCCTTCAAAATGGCTGTTTTCGTGATTTCATGAAAAACAATTCTCTTTGCCGCTTTGGGATCCAAGCCCAGCACCTGACTCAAATGCCAGCTGATAGCTTCTCCCTCGCGGTCTTCATCGGAAGCCAGCCATACAGTTTCCGCTTCACCAGCCTCTTTCTTCAGTTCTCTCACCACAGCCTCCTTATCGGAAGGTATTTCATATTCAGGAGAAAAATCATCAAGATTAATGCTCATCTCCTTTTTCTTAAGATCGCGTATATGTCCATACGACGACATCACCTTAAAATCTTTGCCGAGAAATTTCTCCAATGTCTTTGCCTTCGCTGGAGACTCGACAATCACCAAGTTCTTTTGCATATATATATTCTATTTTTTCTCATCAAACGTCTTTCCCACTCTACAATTCGGGAAAATCGGGTGCAAAGGTAAACAAAATTTTCTTTCTTCATATATAATAATGTGTAAATTTTCAGAAAACTCACAAATAACGTGGATTCGAAGGATTTCTGTTGAGTTCTATCGAAGAGGCATTGTGCTGAAAAGCACATTTTGAAAAACTGGAAAAAACCTTCTATTTGTACCCCAAAAGTGGTGAGAGTCTCACCTATGGACAGGTGAGACTCTTACCGATTCATAGGTGAGACTCTCACCACTTTTGAGGTGTAAAGCACAGCATTTTGCAGAAGGATTTTTTCGTGATGCTTAAAGCCTGCTCCATGACACAAACCAGCCTCTCACATAGTCATTCAAAGAGGCATATAAAACAAATCTGCCGAACTCACGTTTATTTATTTTTCCCGCCCAATGCATTTCTCCGCAAAACAGGCAAAAAGCACCGATGGAATCGGTCTTTTTGTTTCATTTCCGTCAAAATGTCTCCCTCTTTCTTTGCCCAAAGAAACAAGAGAGCAAAAGTTTGTTACTAAAATATAATTTAAATATTTATAAAAACATTAAATTTGCATCCGAAAACTATCTTGAAATTGCTAACAACATAAATCAATATCAAAATGGCAACAGACAATTCTATTCAGGAAGCTAAAGGCTTCTACAAACTCAGCTGGCTTCAGCGCATCGGCTTTGGCTCTGGAGACCTCGCACAAAACCTGATCTATCAAACTGTCAGCATGTATTTGCTGTTTTTCTACACCGACATCTATGGTCTGGACGCAGGTGCTGCCGCAACAATGTTCCTCGTCGTTCGACTCGTTGATGTGCTTTGGGACCCTCTTGTAGGTGCCTTCGTAGACAAACACAACCCAACATTGGGAAAATATCGTGCATATCTGGTACTAGGCGGTATTCCTCTGACTGTGCTAGCCATCCTTTGTTTCTGGAACGGATTTGCGCCATCGCTCATCTATGCTTACATCACTTATGTCGGCATGTCAATGCTTTACACGCTCATCAATGTACCTTACGGAGCACTCAACTCTTCGCTTACTCGCGACACAAACGAAATAACCATCCTCACTTCAGTACGAATGTTTATGGCAAACTGCGGCGGACTCGCCGTATCAGCAGGTATTCCAATCCTTGTAGCCATCATTGCTGGAGCTAAGGATCTTCCTTTCGAAATGGCACTCTTCATGGGACTCGGCTCCCTGCCATCTTTCATCTTCATGCCACTTGTTCCAGCTATCAAGAGAAAAGTAGGAAAGAAGAACATGTTCTTCATCTTCCTTTCTGTGGCAATCTTAGGAATGGCCATGCTTTACTGCATCACAAAATTCCTAGACATGCAACAAAACATGACATTGATTTACATTGCCCAGTTCATCAAGTCAACCGGTGTCATTGTAGCAACAGGTTACATGTGGGCACTCATCCCAGAAGTCATATCCTACGGAGAATTTACAACAGGCAAGCGTATTTCCGGCATCGTTAACGCGCTAACAGGCATCTTCTTCAAAGCCGGCATGGCGCTTGGAGGCGTAGTGCCAGGCTATGTACTCTATTACACAGGATACAAAGCTGCAGCCGAAGAGGCAAGCACTCTGCCAACCGATTCTTCAGCTTGGTTCTACACAATGCTCATCTATGCATTGATTGGGCTTGCATTGCTCATCTTCTGTTTCTCTCAGTGTAAAGAGCGCGTCGTAATGGATGCTTCAGAAACTGAGAACGTGAAAGTTAGTGACCTCTGGGTGGAATTTGTTCGCAACCGACCATTGCGTATCATAGCTCTGTTCTTCATCACAGCATTTGCGATGATGTCTGTAGGTAATGCAGCTGGAGCATACTACATGAACGACCTCCAGGCACAGACACCACTTGCACAAGAAGGCATCCTATGGCTCGTATGCGTCATCCCTGCAATTCTTCTGATAATTGCCATGTTCATCATTTCAAAGTATGAGCTTTCAGATGAAAAGATTGACGAAATCAACAAGGCGATTGAAGCACGTTCTAACAAAGAATAAAGAAACGATAAAATATGAAGAAAGCGTTCAATATACTCTTCTGGGCGGTGCTCGGTACTAGCAACCTTCATGCCCAGTCGCTGCAAGAAGCATTCGGGGACTATTTCCGAATGGGCGTAAGCGTCAACCAGTGGGAAGTTAAGGCGGAGAAGGAAGTCAAGGAAGGCATCAGCTACTCGGGCGCAGTCAGCCTTGACCAGACAGCCAACTACGAGCACATCGCACGCCATTTCGGTTGGGTTGTACCCGAAAACTGCATGAAATGCGAAGTGATACACCCCCAAGAAGGCGTTTATGACTTCACCCTTGCCGACCAGCTTGTAGACAAGGCGCTCGCTAACGGACAGCAAGTCATTGGGCATTGCCTGATATGGCATTCACAATGCGCACCCTGGTTCTTTGTTGACGAAGAAGGCAAACAGGTGTCGGCAGAAGTGTTGAAGAAACGCATGCGCGACCACATCTTCACCATCTTGGGCCACTTCCGCGGACGTATCGTAGGATGGGACGTTGTGAACGAAGCGTTTGAAGACAACGGCTCACTTCGTCGCAGCAAGTTCTACGAGATTCTTGGCGAGGACTTCATCCCTCTCGCATTCCAATACGCTCACGAGGCAGACCCGAACGTAGAGCTCTATTACAACGATTTCTCCATGAACAAGCGCAGCAAGGTAGATGGAGTCGTGAACTTCTTCCGTCCTCTTGTAGCTAAAGGTCTGCCTATCGATGCCATCGGCATGCAGGGACACATGATTTACGGCGACACCGACTATGTGAAGGAATACACCTATTCCATCAAGGCCATCGCAAGCATCGGCTTGAAATCACAATTCACAGAGCTAGACCTCACGATGCTGCCCAATCCTTTCGGATTCTCTGGCGCCAACGTAAGCGACAACATCTCTTACAAGGACGCCATGGATCCATACAAAGACGGTCTGCCGAAAGAGAAGCAGGAGCAGTTTGACCAGTTCTGGCTCGACTTCTTCCAGATGCTGATGGACAACAAGGAAAACGTCATACGCGCCACCTTCTGGTGTCTGAACGATGCCAACTCCTGGCGCAACGACTTCCCCATCAAAGGAAGAACCGACTATGCCACGCTCTTCGACCGCCAATGCAAGCCAAAGCCTGCAATACAGAAACTCATCGACATGGTGAAAGACCAAGAAAAGAAAGCCTTGAAAGAAAACAAACCCAATAAAAACAAATAACACTATGGAAGGAAAAAAATATCTTTATCCAAGCGACTACATGGCTGACCCTTCAGTGCATGTTTATAACGACCGTCTTTATATCTATCCAAGTCACGACTGGGATGCCGGCGAATGCGAAGACGACGATGGCGGACATTTCCAGATGCGCGACTACCACGTTCTTTCATTTGACGATTTGGAAAATGGTCAGGCAACAGACCATGGTGTCATCCTCGACGTTGACCAAGTTCCATGGGCAGAAAAGCAGATGTGGGACAGCGATGTCGTTGAAAAAGACGGCAAGTACTATCTTGTTTTTTCTGCTAAAGGCTACGATGGCGTGTTCCGTCTCGGCTTGGCTGTAGCAGACAAGCCAGAAGGTCCATTCATCCCACAGGAGCATCCAATCCGCGGCTCTTTCTCTATCGACCCTTGCGTTTTCAAGGACGAAGATGGAAGCATCTACACTTATTTCGGCGGACTTTGGGGCGGACAGCTGCAGTGGTGGCAGCCTCTCGCTCAGGGGAATGTGCCTATCCCTGGCAAATACGGCGACCAGAATGGGCTCATTGACTTAGGTCCTGCTGCCGACAGAAAGACACAGATTTTTGCCAAGCCTGATGCTCCAGCTCTCCCAAGTGCCGTGGTTAAGATGAGCGATGACATGCAGTTTGCTGAGGCTCCTCGACAGGTGCTCATCCTCGACAAGGACGGACAGCCACTGAAGGCAGGTGACCCACACCGCTTCTTCGAGGCTTCATGGATGCACAAGTATCAGGGCAAGTACTATTTCTCTTACTCTACGGGTGACAGCCACTTCCTCTGCTATGCTATTGGTGACAATCCTTACGGTCCGTTCACTTACCAGGGTGTCATCATGACTCCTGTTGTAGGCTGGACAACTCACCATGCCATCGCTGAGTTCAAAGGCAAATGGTATCTCTTCCACCACGACTGTGTGCCATCAAACGACAAGACTTGGCTCCGCTCCCTCAAAGTGTGTGAGCTGCACTACAACCCAGACGGCACAATTCAGCCTATTGAAGGTCTGGACTAATCCATCATATCCAACACTAAACGTTCGTCGTCGCGGAACAACTATCATCCGCCGACGACGAACAATGTTTAACTCACATTATTATATATATAAAGCATTATGTACTTATTAGGTTACGACATAGGCACTTCGTCTGTCAAAGCATCGCTCGTTGATGCGCAGAGCGGACAGACTATTGCAAGTGCACAATACCCTGATGCAGAGGCTCCTATCATCGCCAAGCAGGCAGGATGGGCAGAACAAGAACCCGAAATGTGGTGGGACGAGCTCAAGCAGGCAACAGCACGCGTGGCTGCACAGGCAGAAGGAGCGCTGGCAAAGGTGAAAGCAATAGGTATCTCATACCAGATGCACGGCCTTGTATGTGTTGACAAGGAAGGCAAGCCACTGCGCCCATCAATCATCTGGTGCGACGGCAGAGCTGTACCTTATGGAAACAAGGCTTTCGAAGCCATCGGCGGCGAGAAGTGCTTGCAGCACCTGCTCAATTCACCGGGCAACTTTACCGCAGCCAAGCTGGCATGGGTAAAAGAGAATGAGCCTGAAACATTTGCAAAAATAGACAAGATAATGCTTCCGGGCGATTATATTGCCATGAAGCTTTCTGGCGGCGACAAGAAGACTACCATCTCAGGATTGTCTGAAGGTATGTTCTGGGATTTCCAAAACAACGAGGTAAGCAAAGACGTGATGAACCATTTCGGTTTCCCCGAAGACATCATTGCCGAGATTGTCCCAACATTCTCTATTCAGTCTACCGTATGCCAAGCTATCGCTGACGAGTTGGGCATTCCAGCAGGCACACCAATTTCCTACCGCGGTGGTGACCAGCCTAACAACGCACTCTCACTCAACGTAATGAAGCCAGGCGAAATCGCAGCCACAGGCGGCACATCAGGCGTTGTTTACGGCGTATTGGGAGAGGTGAACTACGACAAGCTTTCACGTGTCAACACTTTTGCGCACGTCAATCACGCAGCAGACCAGACTCGCCTTGGTGTATTGCTCTGCATCAACGGAACAGGCATCCTCAACGCATGGATGAAACGCACCGTGGCTCCAGAGGGCATCTCATACGGAGAAATGAACGACTTAGCAGAAAGCGTTCCTGTTGGCGCAGAGGGACTCTCCATCATCCCATTCGGCAACGGAGCTGAACGTGTACTCCAGAACGAAAACCCTGGAGCGTCTGTCCATGGCATCAACTTCAACATACACAAAAAGGCGCACATGCTCCGCGCGGCTCAAGAAGGCATCGCTTTCTCTTTTGCCTACGGTATGGACATTATGGCGAAGATGGGCATGGAAATCAAGACAATCAAGGCTGGTCATGCCAACCTTTTCCTGTCACCATTGTTCCGCCGCACACTTGCCTCTGTGACAGGCGCAACAATCGAGCTCTACGAAACAGACGGTTCTGTTGGAGCTGCTTACGGCGCAGGAATAGGTGCAGGCATCTACAAGGACAGCGACGATGCATTCAAGACGCTTAAGCACATGGCAACCATTCAGCCAGAGGCTGACTGCGAGCCTTACAAGGCAGCATACAAACTGTGGGTTGAACGACTCGGGAAGTGAAAGTTCTCGTATAGATATTGAAAGATGCTGATTCTCATTGAATCAGCATCTTTTTTGTTGTTCCATCACTATACACATATATATACACGCCTGAGACAGGACGCTCCACTTTCACACCCGACAGCGTAAAAATACCAATAAGCTGCCGGGAAGAAGACGAAGTTTCCGCGATTTCGACAATGGCATTAGGGCGAGATTCATACCCCCACAAGTTATCTAAAAAATCAATGCGCTCAGCAATCCAAACGTGCAGTCGCTCAAGGTTATCAATGTTAGCATTTCGACGAAATGGTTTCACGCCCGTCACATTAGCCGTAGCACACCATAATCTTCCCTCATATTTGCAGATGTCGCCTGCATAATAGTAAACAGCTGCATTGTAAGCCTTTGTGTCGCTGTAGATGCTCCAATCATTGTACACTTCCCAGCCAGCATTACACTCAGCTTCATTATAACAAGGGCTTTCCGCCCATAGCATCCGCTCCATTGCATAAAACTCCTCGCCAACTCGCTCATACCAGTCATCAGCAAATGCCACAATCTGCTCAGCTGCAACGAGACCCTGCTCTCTTAACTCATACCACCGCTGTCGTATATCGTCCTGATAGTAACGGTCTATCCAGCGGAAAGGCCCTGACGTAAGCCGTTCCATAGGCAAGTTCGCAGGACGCACTACGCCATAGAGGTTGATGCCAAAGGTTTGATCTAGGTCGTAAGGTGTGACCATCCATCTCTTTCCATCGTAGGTAAACCACTGCCAGTTTTTCAACGAGCCATCGCAATTGTAGGTCAGAACATAGTGCAAATAATAATCAATGAGACTCTCTATCTCGTAGCGCTGCTCTATTTCCATCCGCATTTCCTTCTCGCTCAACCCTTTTCGTTCCAAAGTTTCCAATTCTTTCCCATATTGACTCAAACGAATAATGCTTTGCTTTACCTCGTGAGTCCGACGTTTTTCCTCTTTTATATCTTCCGCATCATCAGAGAGAGAAAAAGCGGCACATTTGCTATCCAACAGTTCTTTGGGGTAGTTGCCATCGTAATGAGAGCCGTTCTTGACATAAAGTTGCTGAGGGTTACGTACTTCGAACTGAGTCCAATTGATATTTCCGCCAAAAAGATTTTTGTCATTCAAGTCACCGTCAAGATGAATATGTCCTACTTCATACTTCTTCATGTTCATATTCTTGCGGCTCTTCTTCAATTGCCACGCAAAGACTCCATAAAACGTCCCATTCAAATAGACCGCGCATGGAAATCCATCTGGAAAACAACGAGCACGACTCTCATCCACATACCCTACACGATTCCAAAAAGGTTGTCGGTCTGCAATCATCAGTTCATACACCTTGTAGCCTACTTCTCCAAAACCACGTAAAAAATCATTGTAAAACGCCTTGAAATGGAATGAGCTTTGCCGCACCCAATCACCTATCCGCACTTCCGCTCCCCCTTCTTCATTCCAAAAGATATCGCACAGATGAAGAGAAAAATTCCGTTTTGGAAACTTTAGAGAATAGCCACCCTGCCCATGCAGCATTACAGGCTTGTGAAAATAGTTGCCTTCACCGTCCCATATTTCCACCCAACCTTTTTTTTCCTCTCTCTTAGTTGTCGGCATCTTATCAAAACCTGTCAGGTTTATCACTGCCATCGTAGGCTCTTCCATATCCACACGTTCCTCTTCACTCCAGTCTTTCACTGTTTTCATCAATCCACGCGACAATAACATCTTCTCCAATTCTGTCACATCTTGAGCAGAACAGGAAACACCTATAAGGAACATAAAAATCAAAAGAAAATCATTTTTCATCACTAATACTTTTTTACAAACAAGAACTATCAAACTCTGTTTCTATCACACAAACAATCTGTTTTTCAATGCAAAGGTAAACATATTTATCTAATAAAAATTACCCCCCCCATTTTAACTTTTATTAACGCGATTTTATATCATTCTATCGCCTTTTTTACTAACAACGGCATCGATTTTTACAAATGAGGCTTTAACACAAAATTGGCATAACAATTTTTTTCATGGGTACAGCGCTCGTTGTTGTAAGCATTGTCATCAGCAAATGGGGATACCGTTTGGGTATCCGACCCTGTTGCTTTTCCTCTGTACAGGCATGCTGTTTGGAAGCGACGGATTAGGGCTGAATTCAGCAGGCACAAAAAAGCACAGCTTTTCGGTATGGTTCCGCTCTGTGCCATTCTCTTCACAGGCGGTATGGATACAAAAATCAAGGAAATTCGCCCCGTCCTCATGCAAGGCGTACTGCTATCTGGTACATCGTACCCCTCGGGTCCGCTGCGTCGAACCCGAGGGGTACGATGTACCGGACCCGAGGGGTCCACCTAAAGAAACACAAGAAGACAAAGCATAAAGTCAGCATTGCATCTTCAGTGGCAAACAATAAAACGGCACATACAATCTCACCTTGGACAAAGAGTGATGCATCGGAGTGCGTCAAGGAATTTTCAATCATTTTGGGCAAAATGTATCAAGAACAAAAGAATAGGTAACGCCAGCAACATTGATTAAGCTATAATATGCTTATCTTTGCAACAGTAAAGCTAATAACAATTCTACACCATTACTATAAAATCCAACCAACAGCCATGAAAGAATATAAACAAAAGGCTTCGTGTTTCAGCACTATACTGCACAGCGCTGCAGCACTCACTTTTTTATTGAACTTCGGAACCGTCAATGCCCAAACAGGCAAAGAATGGGATGACACATCAATAACCAGCGTCAACCGCGAAGCTGCACATACCATTGCCATTCCGATGGCGAGCGAAGCTGATGTTGCCAAGAACGACATGACTGCCTCACCATACTACATGTCACTGGACGGCACATGGAAATTCTATTGGGTATCCAATCCCGGCAAGGTACAGGCAGCCATGTGCGCTCAAGACTACAACGATGCAGCATGGAGCGACATCGATGTACCCTCCAGCTGGCAAGTGTATGGCATCCATAACGGAAAGAACTGGGACAAGCCACTCTATTGCAACGTAGCCTATCCTTTCTCTTACGACAAAAACACTTACAGCGTTATGGCTGACCGCCCAGGGTGGTTCACCTACAAAGGGGACATGACCAACCCGGTCGGCACCTATCGACGCAAGTTCACCATACCTGCAGACTGGAAAGAGCGAGATATCTATGTACGCTTCAACGGTGTAGGCCACGGATACTACCTGTGGATTAACGGGCAGCGCATAGGCTACAGCGAAGACTCTTACCTCCCATCAGAATTCAATATCACTGACTACCTGAAGAAAGGAGAGAACACCATTGCCCTGCAGGTTTACCGCTTCACCAGCGGCTCATTCCTGGAGTGCCAAGACTATTGGCGCCTCACGGGCATTCAGCGCCATTGCTTCCTATGGGCAGCACCCAAGAGCCAGATTCGCGACTACTTCTTCACCACAGACCTTGATGCTACCTATACAGATGCCAAAGCCAATGTCAAGGTAAGCCTGACAGGCACAGACGGCGTCAAAGGCGGAAGTGTTGAAGTGAAGATTCAGGAAAACGGCGCCACAATTGCACAAGCAACAGGAAAGGTGGAAGCTGCTGCAGAACTCAGCCTTGACATGGATGTCATCAACCCCAAGAAATGGAGCGCAGAGACCCCTAATCTCTATGACCTTGTGCTCACCCTCAAGGACAAGAAAGGCAAAACCGTTGACATCCGCGGAGGTAAAGTTGGTTTCCGCGAAGTTGGCATCCGCAACGATGGCGCTCTCCTCATCAACGGCAAGCGCATCGTGTTTTATGGCGTGAACAGACATGACTTCAGCCCAGTCAACGGACGCGCCATCAAGGCCGAAGAGATAGAAGAAGACATCAAGACGATGAAGCGCCTCAACATCAATGCCGTACGTACATCGCACTACCCCAACGATCCCGTCTTCTACGACTTGTGCGACAAGTATGGTCTGTACGTGTTAGCTGAAGCCAATGTGGAATGCCACGCAAACATGGGACTCTCGTCTGTTGACAAGTTCCGAAACGCCATGGTAGAACGTTCTCAGAACCATGTGAAATGGATGCGCAATCATGTCTCCATCTTCATGTGGTCGTTCGGCAACGAGTCAGGCAACGGCAACAACTTCCAGTATGTAGCGAATGCCATCAAAGCACTCGACAAGACACGCCTCACCCACTACGAAGGCAACAGCGACTATGCCGATGTAAGCTCAACCATGTATGCCAGCTACGAAACCATCAACAGGATTGGTTCATCACAGCACAATCGTCCACACATCCAATGCGAGAACAGCCACTCCATGGGCAACTCCCGCGACATGTATGACCTTTACGAGAAATACCCATGTATGACAGGTGAGTTCATCTGGGACTTCAAAGACCAAGGCCTGCTCACCAAGAGCACCAGCGGAGAGGAATACTGGGCATACGGCGGTGACTTCGGCGACAACCCCAACGACGGCAATTTCTGCTGCAACGGCTTAGTTCATCCAGACTGGAGCCTGACAGCCAAGTCATACAACACAAAGAAGATATATCAGCCGCTCGAATTCAAAGCTGTAAAGGGAAAGAATGGCTCATTCCTTATCAAGAACAAGCTCGACTTCCGCCCCAGCAGCATCTATGATGTACGCTACAAGATCGTAGATGAAGAAGGCAAACAGCTGGCAAGCGGCATCATCGACACAGAAGTCGCAGCTGAAGACAGCACCATCATCAGCCTTGACATCTCTGCCATCAATGCATTAGACAAAGACGTGGAAGCGTTCATCCACTTCACAGCTGCACAGAAAGAGAACACGCCTTGGGCAGACGCAGGCTATATGGTCGCAGAAGAAAAGCTGCCAATCAAGAGCGCACAGAAAGACATGTACGATCTGGAGCAACTCAAGGATTTCGAAGACATCACTGTAGAAGAAACAGCGCAATCGCTGACACTCGCCACCTCTCAATTCAAAGCCGTTTTCAGCAAGACGTCAGGCACACTGCACAGCTACACATACAATGGCGTTCAGCTCATCAACAAGCCTATGACCTTCAACGCCTTCCGTCTGCCAACCGACAACGATGTCCGCCAAAGCGGCAGCTGGGACAACATGGGACTCCGCAGGCTTATTGCACGCGGCACAGGAACAGAATTCAGCAAAGACGAGAAAGGAAAGACGGTCAACGTGACAATGAACAGCACCTACACCGGGCAGAACGGCACGAAGTTTGCCGTGCAACTGAACTTCATCGTATGTGCCAACGGTGTCATCATGGTGAATTCGTTCATCCAGCCATCCAACACAGGAACCATCATTCCTAAGATGGGCTTCCGCCTGGAGATGCCTGCTGGCATGGAACAGCTCTCATGGTTCGGAAGAGGCCCTTGGGACAGCTACCGCGACCGCAAGGAAGCCTGCTTCCCCTCAGTATATAAGAGCACAGTCACAGACCAGTACGAAGAATACATATTGCCGCAAGAGCATGGCACAAAACAGGAAGTACGCTGGCTCTCGCTCAGCAATGCCGACGGCAACGGCCTCCTCTTCGTTGCCCCCGACCAGATGGCTGCATCCGCCGTGCACTTCCGTCCTGAAGACAACTATACAAGCCGCAACGAAAGAAGCAAGCACACTTACCAATTCAAGACCTGCGCCAACACCATCGTTTCCCTCGACGCCGTAACCCGCGGTCTTGGCAACGCAAGCTGCGGACCCGATGTGCTGGAGAAGTATGAGCTGAAAGCAGCTAACACAGACTTCCGCTTCTTCATCATGCCATTTACCCAAGCACAAAACCCTGCTGAGATGGCACGCGTGCAGATGCCTGTCTGCCAGCCCGTCAACTGCAAGCGACTGACAAACGGACGTATCAGCATGACGACAGCTACGCCCAACGCTACCATCTACTACAGCATCGACAATGGAGAATGGAAGAAATACAATTCTGCGCTCGTCAACAATGCAGCCTGCAACATCAAGACCTACTGCTCTTCAGACGGCCTGATAGAGAGCCCTGTGATGGATTACAATTTCGACTTGTTCATCAACAAGAGCGTGTGGAGACTTGTCAGCGCAGACAGCCAGCACAGCGGCAACGAAGCAACAAAGGCCTTTGACAATGACCCTTCTACTTTCTGGCACACAGAGTATTGGGGCAGCGAACCTTCCTGCCCTCATACCATCATCATCAACATGATGAAAATCTATGAAGTGACGGCATTCACCTACACCGCCCGCACCGATGGAAGTCAGAACGGCATGGTTAAAGCTTATGAGGTTTACTTGAGCACCGACGGCAAGACGTGGGGAAAACCTGTAGCAAGCGGCGAATTCAAGAACACTGCTGCCATGCAGATTGCCAAGCTCGCCAAGCCTACAGCCGGCCGCTACCTCAAGTTCGTAGCCAAATCTGAAATCAACAACAAAGCATGGACCTCCGCTGCAGAGATAGGCATACAGGCAACAGCCGATGTCACCAGCATCAAAGACATAAGCACCATCGTCCCCGCCAATGATGCCAACTACTACACGCTGCAAGGCATTCCTGCCTCCTATCCTACCAAAGGCATTTACGTGCATCGCGGGAAGAAAGTTCTATTCTGAAAAGGCTTGGTTGTAAGGCAATAAATTCACTCATTAGCAATGCCGAGCAACAGGGAAACATCCCCGTAAAGAATGACAAGATACGCTCCTGCCGTTATCGTACAAACTACGATAACGGCAGGAGCGTATCTTATCGTAAAAGCAAAGAAATCTAAGTTACTGATAAGAAAGTTTGTATAAAAACAAGAAAAAAGTCATTTATTCTTTGCAAGTTTAAAATAAAAAGATAACTTTGCACGAAAATCCACTATTGTAGAACAAATGAATTCAACTGTCAACCCCTACGTGTCTGTAGATTGCGTTCTTCTTGGTTTTGACGGAGAGCAACTAAATGCGTTAGTTGTACGCCAGAGTGGAGAGGGCGGAGAAGGCAGCACCGGAAGCTATAAATTGCCTGGCAGCTTGATTTACATGGATGAGAATCTGGACGAGGCAGCCCAGCGTGTGCTGAAGCAGTTTACGGGTTTGGTGCAGGTAAACATGATGCAATTCAAGGCCTTTGGCGGCGCTGACAGATTGGAGAATCCTTCTGACAGCATTTGGCTGGAGCGGTTTCACAACTTGGATCACCACATAGAAAGGATTGTAACAATAGCTTATACTTCCTTGTTAAGAATTGACCGAAGAGTGGAGAGACTGGAGGGCGGGTATGAAGCGCAATGGATTCCCATCGGGGAATTGCCCAAGCTGGCCTTCGACCACAATGACATAGTGCACGAAGCGGTTGAGTCCGTCAAGCTGAAGTCCAAACTGGACCCGACGCTCTTGTTCGACCTTTTGCCACGCAAGTTCACCGCTGCCCAGCTGAGAATTGTGATGGAAAATGTGCAAGGCGTATCGCTCGATGTGAAGAACTTCCACAAGAAACTGGCTGCCATGCCCTATGTGGTGGCACTGGAAGAGAAAGAAGACGGCGTAAGCCATCGAGCCGCACGATACTACAAGTTCAAGCGCCCTAAAAACAAATACTGATTACTGAATGAGTATCAAATATAGTTAGAATTATAATTATTTAAGTAAGTTAAACAAAAAACATTTGATTATGGCTAAAGAGTATTTCCCAGAGATTGGTAAAATCCAATTCGAAGGCAAGGATTCAAAGAACCCTATGGCTTTCCATTACTATGACGCAGAAAAGGTTATCATGGGCAAGCCTATGAAGGATTGGCTCCGTTTCGCTATGGCATGGTGGCACACACTTTGCGCAGAAGGCGGCGACCAGTTCGGTGGCGGCACAAAGGTTTTCCCTTGGAACAGTGGCGCTGATGCTGTTGAAATCGCTAAGCAGAAGGCTGACGCAGGTTTCGAAATCATGCAGAAGCTTGGCATCCCATACTACTGCTTCCACGATGTTGACCTCGTGAGCGAAGGCAGCTCTGTTGAAGAGTACGAGGCAAACCTCACAGCTATCACTGACTACCTCAAGGTAAAGATGGAAGAGACTGGCATCAAGCTTCTCTGGTCTACAGCTAACGTATTCGGCAATGGCCGTTACATGAACGGTGCATCTACAAATCCAGACTTCGACGTTGTTGCTCGCGCTATCGTTCAGATTAAGAACGCTATCGACGCAGGTATCAAGCTCGGTGCTGAGAACTACGTATTCTGGGGTGGTCGCGAAGGCTACATGAGCCTCCTCAACACTGACCAGAAGCGCGAGAAGGAGCACATGGCAACTATGCTTACTATGGCTCGCGACTATGCTCGCAGCAAGGGCTTCCAGGGCACATTCCTCATCGAGCCTAAGCCAATGGAGCCATCTAAGCACCAGTACGACGTTGACACAGAGACTGTTATCGGCTTCCTCAAGGCTCACAACCTTGACAAGGACTTCAAGGTGAACATCGAGGTGAACCACGCTACACTTGCTGGCCACACATTCGAGCACGAACTCGCAGTAGCTGTTGACAACAACATGCTCGGTTCTATCGACGCTAACCGTGGTGACTATCAGAACGGCTGGGATACAGACCAGTTCCCAATCGACCAGTACGAGCTCGTTCAGGCTTGGATGGAAATCATCCGCGGCGGTGGTCTCGGCACAGGCGGTACAAACTTCGACGCTAAGACTCGTCGCAACTCTACTGACCTCGAGGACATCTTCATCGCTCACATCGCTGGTATGGACGCTATGGCTCGCGCACTTGAGTCAGCTGCTAAGCTCCTCGAGGAGTCTCCATACAAGGCTATGAAGGCTGCACGCTACGCTTCATTCGACAGCGGCATGGGTAAGGACTTCGAAGACGGCAAGCTCACTCTCGAGCAGGTTTACGAATACGGCAAGAAGGTTGGCGAGCCAAAGCAGACTTCTGGCAAGCAGGAGCTCTACGAGGCAATCGTTGCTATGTACGCATAAGCCAACATTTAAAGCTCTATAATAACCGTACCCCTCGGGTCCGACATACCGGACCCGAGGGGTACGCTGCATCGTAGCCGAGGGGTACGGCATACGCCCCATCTTTCCAACCCCTCTTTTTGTGCCTCAAAAGTGGTGAGAGTCTCACCTGTCCAGAGGTAAGACTCTGACCTATCCAGAGGTGAGACTCTCACCACTTTTGGGGTGTAAAATGCAGTGTTTTTGCG